>NC_014100.1:0-310374 GCF_000092285.1 Caulobacter segnis ATCC 21756
TTTACGAGGCGGTGGACGAATGACGATGAAGGGTGGGGTGGCCAGCCAGGACTTCTCCGCGGCGATCGCGGCGGCTTGCGAGCCTGCGACGGCCGTCTGGTCTAAGGTTTGCGTGGCGTTGAAGCGCGAGCTGGGCGATGCGGCTTTCGGGTCGTGGATCGCGCCCGCCATTCTGCGTGAGGCCGCCTCTGGCGACATCGTCCTGGTGACCCCGACGGGCATCGCCCGCGACTGGATCCGCCGCAGCGCTTGGCGCCGCATCGGCGAGCTGTGGGCGGCCAACGACCCGACCGGCCGCCGCATCGACCTGAAGTCGCGCCTGGAGTTCGAAGCCCTGGCCGGCGTCTATGTCGAAGCCTCCGCCAAGCCCGCCACCGCCGCCGAGCCGATCGAGATCGTGCTGCCGGTGTCGACCGACGCTCCCGCCGTGGCCCCGACCAGCGCCAAGTCGCCCCGCACCCAGGGCCTGCAAGAGCGCTTCACCTTCGAGACCTTCGTTCCGGGTCCGGCCAACGAGTTCGCCCACGCCGTGGCGCGCCGGATCGCCAACTGGGCGGACGGCCACTTCAACCCCGTGCTGTTCCACGGCCCCTACGGCTTCGGCAAGACGCACCTGCTGAACGCCCTGGCCTGGGAAGCCATGCGCAACGCGCCGGAAAAGCGCGTGGTCTATCTGACCGCCGAGCGCTTCCTGTCGACCTTCGTTCGCGCCGTGATGGATCGCCAGACGGCGGCCTTCAAGGAAGAGCTGCGCGCCGCCGACCTCCTGATCATCGACGACGTGCACTTCATCGCCGGCAAGCAGTCGACCCAGGAAGAGCTGTTCCACACCCTGACCGCGCTGGTCGAGGAAGGTCGTCGCGTCGTGTTCTCGGCCGACCGTCCGCCGTCGGCCATGACCGAAATGGACGCCCACCTGCGCTCGCACCTGTCGGCGGGCCTGGTCTGCGGCCTCGAGCCGGCCGACCGTTCGCTGCGCCTGGGCATCCTGGAGCGCAAGATCCAGACCCTGTCGGCCGCCCACGGCTTCGAGCCGACCATGCGTCCGGACGTGCTGCAATTCCTCGCCGACCGCTTCACCGACAGCGTCCGTGAGCTGGAAGGCGCCCTGAACACCCTGTCGGCTCGCGCCGGGGAAGGGCTGTCGCGCATGACCCTGGAAGAGGTTCAAGCCATTCTGCGCCCGCACCTGCGGTCGGGCGAGAAGCGCATCACCATCGACGACATCCAGAAGGCCACGTCCGAGCACTACGGCATGAAGCAGGCCGACCTGCTCAGCGAGCGCCGTAACCGGGCCGTGGCCCGTCCGCGCCAGGCCGCCATGTGGCTGGCCAAGCAGTTGACCACCCGCTCGCTGCCGGACATCGGCCGCCGCTTCGGCGGTCGCGACCACACGACGGTCCTGCACGCCGTGCGCCGCATCGAGGCCCTGCGGGCCGAGGACAGCGCCCTGAACCAGGACCTCGAGACCATCACGCGCAAGCTGCGCGGCTGATCTCGACGGACCGGCGCGCCGGTTTCCGGACGCAGATCAAGGAAAGGCCGCTCCGGAAGGGGCGGCCCTTTTTCTTGGCGTCAGCGCGCCCGTCGCAGGGTCAGGTTGATCCGGCCGCCGCCCGGGACCAGGCTGGACGAGCCGGGCAGGATGCGGTCGACGCCGTGGAAGGCCAACCGCGCGGGACCCGACAGGCGGCAGACGTCGCCCGAGCTCAGCCGCAGGCTCCGCGTCGGATCCTTGCGATGCGTCCCGCCGATCCGGAACACCGCGGTGTCGCCCAACGAGATCGACAGAACCGGAAAGCTGGGATCGACCTCGTCGCGATCCTGGTGCAGGCCCATGCGAGCCTCGCCGCGATAGAGGTTGACCAGGCACGAGTCCGGCGGCGTCTCAGGATCCGCCAACCGCGCCCAGAGCCCGAGCAGGACCTGCGGCATCGGCGGCCAGGGCTGCTCCGTGCCCGGATGGCGATCCGTATAGCGATAGCCGCTCCGATCGCTGATCCAGCCCAGCGGCCCCAACGCCGTCATGGCCGCGCTCATCGCCTTGCCCTGTGGCGTTTCGTACTGCGCGAAGGGCGCGGTCTGGGCCGCCTCCAGGATCGACGCGACCAGAGCCTTCTGGGTCTCGACGTCCAAAACGCCGGGCCAGAGGTCGAAACCCGGAACGACAGACAGCGACTGCAACATTACGGATTATTAACGCGCGAGGCGAAGGTGGAAGGTGTTGGTTTGCGCCGCCGGCTGAGGGGGCCGGATAATTTTTCCAGTCTGGAAGCCAACATGCGTCGTCTCTTGTCCTCTACGGCCGCTGCCGTGATCCTTTTGGCCGCGGGGGGCGCTTCCGCCGCCACCGCGACGGCCCCGACCGCCGGCTCGAAGGGGGCGACCTTCGCCACCGTCACGACCCAGCTGCCGCGAAACGTCCGGCCCACGCACTATGATCTGGCCTTCACGCCCGACGCCGACAAGCTGAGCTTCAAGGCCCGCGTGAAGATTTCCATCGAAGTGGTCGAGCCGACCGCCACCGTGACCCTGCAGGCCGCGGACCTGACCTTCGACAAGGCCGAGATCGCCGGCCCCAAGGGGGAAAAGATCGGGGTCGCCAAGGTGAAGGCGGACGAAGAGGCTCAGACCGCCAGCTTCACGTTCGACAAGCCGCTGCCCAAGGGCAAGTACGTCCTGTCGATCGATTACGCTGGCAAGATCTACACCCAGGCCGCCGGCCTGTTCGCCCTCGACTACGAGACCGAGGCCGGCAAGAAGCGCGCGATCTACACCCAGTTCGAGAACTCCGACGCCCGCCGTTTCATCCCGTCGTGGGACGAGCCGTTCTACAAGGCGACCTACAGCGTCGAGGCGACCATCCCGACCGGCCAGATGGCGCTCTCCAACATGCCGATCGCCTCGTCCAAGGATATCGGCGGCGGCAAGACCGTCGTGACGTTCGCGACCTCGCCGAAGATGTCGACCTACCTGCTGTTCTTCGGCCTGGGCGAGTTCGACCGCGCCTCGGTCAAGGCGGCCGGCGTCGACGTCGGCGTGGTCACCAAGAAGGGCGACACGCCGAAGGCGGAGTTCGCTCTGAAGTCGGCGGCGGACATCCTGCCCTGGTACAACGACTATTTCGGCACGCCCTATCCCCTGCCGGTGATGGACAACATCGCCGCCCCTGGCCGTAGCCAGTTCTTCAGCGCCATGGAGAACTGGGGCGCGATCTTCTACTTCGAATACGCGATGCTGCTGGATCCGAAGATCTCGACCGAGACGGACAAGCAGAACGTCTTCACGACCGTCGCCCACGAAATGGCCCACCAGTGGTTCGGCGACCTGGTCACCATGGCCTGGTGGGACGATCTCTGGCTGAACGAGGGCTTCGCCTCGTGGATGGAAGGCCGGGCGACCGAGCACTTCCACCCCGAATGGAACTCGGCGCTCGCCGCGGTCGGCGGCCGGGAATACGCCATGAGCCTGGACGCTCTGTCGACCACCCACCCGGTGGTCCAGCACGTCGAGACGGTCGAGCAGGCCAGCCAGGCCTTCGACGGCATCACCTACCAGAAGGGCGAGGCCGTCATCCGCATGCTGGAAAGCTATGTGGGCCATGACGCCTGGCGCGACGGCGTGCGCGCCTACATGAAGAAGCACGCCCACGGCAACACGGTCAGCGACGACCTGTGGCAGGCCGTGGAGGCGGCGGCCAAGAAGCCGATCACCGCCATCGCCCACGACTTCACCCTGCAGCCGGGCGTGCCGCTGATCACGGTCGACAGCGCCACCTGCGCCGCCGGCAAAACCACGCTGGCCCTGACCCAGGGCGAGTTCAGCAAGGACATGCCGAACAAGAAGCCGCTGGTCTGGCGGACGCCGGTGACGGTGAAGGCCCTGGGCGGAGGCGAAGCCAAAACCCTGGTGGCGGACGGCAAGGGCTCGGTGAGCGTCGAGGGCTGCGGACCTGTCGTCGTCAACGCCGGCCAGAGCGGCTATTTCCGCGTCCAGTACGGCCCCGAGCGCTTCGCCGCCCTGGCCGGCGCCTTCGCCAAGCTGCCGGCGATCGACCAGCTGGGCGTGATGAGCGACGCCTGGTCGATGGGCCTGGCCGGCTATCAGCCCGCCACGGACTTCCTGGATCTGGCCAAGGCCACGCCGGATGACGCCGATCCGCAGGTGCTGTCCAAGATCGCCGGCGTCTACTCGACGATCGACGCGTACTACGAAGGCATGCCGACCGAGAGCGGGCCGCGTTCCGCAAGCTCGCGATCGCCAAGCTGCGTCCGCTGCTGGCCAAGGTCGGCTGGACCGCCAAGAGCGGCGAGCCGGACAACATCGCCATCCTGCGCGCCAACCTGATCGGGACCCTGGGCGGCCTGGGCGATCCGGACGTGGTGGCCGAGGCCATCCGCCGCTTCAAGGCGGACAAGACCGACCCGAGCGCCATTCCGGGCCCGTTGCGCCGGACGATCCTGGGCGTCGTGGCCAAGGGCGCCGACGCCGCCACCTGGGACGCCATCCACGCCCAGGCCCAGGCCGAGAAAACCCCGCTGATCAAGGCCCAGCTCTACTCGCTGCTGGCGTCCAGCGAGGACGAGGCGCTGGCCAAGAAGGCGCTGGAGCTGGCCCTGACGCCGGAGCCGGGCGAGACGATGTCCAGCACCATGATCTCGCGCGTCGCCGGCAATTTCCCGGACATGACCTTCGACTGGGCCGTGGCCAACAAGGACGCCGTCAACGCCAAGGTCGACACCAGCTCGCGCACCCGTTTCATCCCGGGCCTGGGCTCGGCCTCGTCGAACCCGACCATGGCCGACAAGATCAAGGCCTACGCCGCCGCCAACCTGGCCGAGGGCTCGCGCAAGGAGGCGGAGAAGTCCGCCGCTTCGGTGCTCAACCGCGCCAAAATTCGCCAGGATCGCCTGCCGGCGATCACGGCCTGGGTCGCCAGAGCGCGTTAGGACAGGCTCCAAGGCGGGCCAGCGCGGTAAGCGCCTATAAGTTCAAGACTTTCCATGGCCGCGCTCTCCGGGCGCGGCCATTTTTATGGGCCTGGGGACCAGATTCCCCCTCGCCCCATGGGGTTATGGTCTTGCACCCCGGCCCCTATCCCCCATATCCGGCTTCGAAGCGGGGTTGACGGGCTCGTCAACTTCGCACAACGCATTCTGCCCGTTCGGCTTTCGTCGGCCGGGCAGGATGTGGAACGTAAACCCGAGAGAGTGCGAACCACGGGGACGGTACGAGAAAAACCGGGGCGCTTCCGAGAAGGCCCTTGTCACCGCCGTCCGCCTAAAGGAGCGACAGGTACGAAGATGAGCAAGATTATCGGCATCGACCTTGGCACCACGAACTCGTGCGTCGCCATCATGGACGGCAAGAACCCCAAGGTGATCGAGAACGCCGAGGGCGCTCGCACCACCCCGTCGGTCGTGGCCTTCATGGAAGACGGCGAGCGCCTTGTCGGCCAGCCCGCCAAGCGTCAGGCCGTGACCAACCCGACCAACACGCTGTTCGCGATCAAGCGCCTGATCGGCCGCTCGGCCAGCGATCCGGTGGTCGAGAAGGACAAGGGCATGGTGCCCTACGAGATCGTCAAGGGCCCGACCGGCGACGCCTGGGTCAAGGCCCACGGCAAGGACTACAGCCCGCAGGAAGTTTCGGCCTTCATCCTGCAGAAGATGAAGGAAGCCGCCGAAGCCCATCTGGGCGAACCGGTGACCAAGGCGGTCATCACGGTTC
This sequence comes from Caulobacter segnis ATCC 21756, assembly GCF_000092285.1. Taxonomy (NCBI): domain Bacteria; kingdom Pseudomonadati; phylum Pseudomonadota; class Alphaproteobacteria; order Caulobacterales; family Caulobacteraceae; genus Caulobacter; species Caulobacter segnis. Next base: position 5,731 of record NC_014100.1, read on the forward strand.
CGGCCTACTTCAACGACGCCCAGCGTCAGGCGACCAAGGACGCCGGCAAGATCGCCGGCCTGGAAGTCCTGCGGATCATCAACGAGCCGACCGCCGCGGCCCCCTGGCCTACGGCCTGGACAAGGACAACAACAAGAAGATCGCCGTCTATGACCTGGGCGGCGGCACCTTCGACGTGTCGATCCTGGAAATCGGCGACGGCGTCTTTGAGGTGAAGTCGACCAACGGCGACACCTTCCTGGGCGGTGAAGACTTCGACCTTCGGATCGTCGACTACCTGGCCGACGAGTTCAAGAAGGAGCAGGGCGTCGACCTGCGCAAGGACAAGCTGGCCCTTCAGCGCCTTCGTGAAGAGGCCGAAAAGGCCAAGAAGGAGCTGTCGAGCACGGCCCAGTACGAAGTGAACCTGCCGTTCATCAGCATGAACGCGTCGGGCCCGCTGCACCTGAACATCAAGCTGTCGCGCGCCAAGCTGGAAGCCCTGGTCGACGACCTGATCGCCCGCACCATCGGTCCGTGCGAACAGGCCCTCAAGGACGCCGGCCTGAAGAAGAGCGACATCGACGAAGTGATCCTGGTCGGCGGCATGAGCCGCATGCCCAAGGTCCAGCAGGCGGTGCAGGACTTCTTCGGTCGCGAGCCCCACAAGGGCGTGAACCCCGATGAAGTCGTGGCGCTGGGCGCGGCCGTCCAGGCTGGCGTGCTGCAAGGCGACGTCAAGGACGTGCTGCTGCTGGACGTGACCCCGCTGACCCTGGGCATCGAGACCCTGGGCGGTGTGTTCACCCCGCTGATCGAACGCAACACCACGATCCCGACCAAGCGCTCGCAGACCTTCTCGACCGCGGACGACAACCAGTCGGCCGTGACGATCCGGGTCTTCCAGGGCGAGCGCCCGATGGCGGCCGACAACAAGATGCTGGGTCAGTTCGACCTGGTCGGCATCCCGCCGGCGCCGCGTGGCGTGCCGCAGATCGAGGTCACCTTCGACATCGACGCCAACGGCATCGTCCAGGTTCACGCCAAGGACAAGGCGACCAACAAGGAGCACTCGATCCGCATCCAGGCCAACGGCGGCCTCTCGGACAGCGACATCGAGCGCATGGTCAAGGAAGCCGAGGCCAACAAGGCGGCGGACGAGAAGAAGAAGCAGCTGGTCGAGGCCAAGAACCAGGGCGAGGCGATCCTGCACTCGACCGAGAAGGCCCTGGCCGAGCACGGCGACAAGGTCGGCGCGGCGGAAAAGTCGGCCATCGAGACGGGTGTCGCCGATCTGAAGTCGGCCCTGGAAGGCGAGGACGTCGAGGCCATCCAGGCCAAGACCCAGGCTCTGATCCAGGCCTCGATGAAGCTGGGCGAGGCCATGTACGCCGCCCAGCAAGGCTCGGCCGAGGGCGGTGAGTCCCCGGCCGCGGACGACGGCGTCGTCGACGCCGAGTTCGAGGAAGTCGACGACAACAAGCCGGCGGCTTAAAGCTAGCCATGCGCGCGCCGCGGAACATTCGCCAAAGGATCGTTCCGCGGCCGCGACCTTCTGTCTCGGGAGCCACGAGCGCCTTGCGCCGGGCCGCGGGTCATCCCACCTCTTCCTTCATCAACGCCACTTTCGTGGGCCTTTTGGGCGCCAGACGCTGACGATGCGCGACTATTACGAAATTCTCGGCGTGACCCGGACTGTCGACGAGGCAGGTCTGAAGTCCGCGTTCCGCAAACTGGCGATGGAACACCACCCCGACCGCAACGGCGGTTGCGAGAACGCGACCGGGCGGTTCAAGGAAATCAACGAAGCCTATTCGGTCCTCTCGGATCCCCAGAAGCGCGCGGCCTACGATCGCTTCGGCCATGCCGGCGTCAACGGTCCGCAGGGCGGACCGGGCGGGTTCGGCGGCCAGGGCTTCGACGCCAGCGACATCTTCAACGACGTCTTTGGCGACGTTTTCGGCGAGATGTTCGGCGGCGGCCGTCGCCAGTCGAACGGTCCCCAGCGCGGCCAGGACCTGCGCTACGACCTGGAGATCAGCCTCGAGCAGGCCTATGCGGGCGCCGAGGTCGAGATCACCGTCCCCGCCGCCATGACCTGCGAGGTCTGCGAGGGCTCGGGCGCCAAGCCGGGCACCAGCCCCACCGTCTGCGGCACCTGCGGCGGCGCCGGCCGCGTCCGCGCCACCCAGGGCTTCTTCGCCGTCGAGCGCGGCTGCCCGCGCTGCGGCGGCTCGGGCCGTCTGGTGCTTGATCCCTGCGCGAACTGCAACGGCCACGGGCAGGTGCGCCGCGAGCGCGTCCTGTCGGTCCGCATCCCGGCCGGCGTCGACGACGGCGCCCGGATCCGTCTGGCGGGCGAGGGCGACGCGGGCGCGCGCGGCGGTCCGCGCGGCGACCTCTACATCTTCCTGTCGGTGACGCCGCACGAGCTGTTCGAACGCGATGGCCTCGACCTGCTCTGCACCGTGCCGGTGCCGATGACCACGGCGGCGCTCGGCGGCGACATCGACGCCCCCTGCCTGCTGGGCGGCGAGAACTGCGACGGCAATTGCAAGGTCAAGGTCACGGTGCCCGAGGGCGCCCAGACCGGCAAGACCGTCCGCCTGAAAGGGCGCGGCATGCCGTCCCTGCGCAGCCGTCAGCGCGGCGACCTGGTGGTCGAGCTGTTCGTGGAAACCCCAACCCACCTCTCCGCCCGCCAGAAGGAGCTGCTCAAGGAGCTGGCCGGCCTGTGCGGCGAGAAGCAGAACCCCAAGTCCGCCAACTTCGTCGGCAAGGCCAAGCGCTTCTGGGAAGAGGTCACCGGGAATTAACCTCTCCCGTCGGCGTCCCCGATTTTTGGGCGTTCCGTCCCCGGAAAACCTTAACGCCGCCTCTTAACGAGAGTCGCGACGCTCTATAGTTTCCGGGGCGATGAACGCCCACACGACGCCCTCAGCCGCCACGCTCGACCCCACCGGCGCGACGCCGGTGATGCAGCAGTTCTTCGAGATGAAGGCGCGCCAGCCCGATGCGCTGATCTTCTTCCGCATGGGCGACTTCTACGAGCTGTTCTTCGACGACGCCTACAAGGCGGCCGCCGCGCTCGGCATCAGCCAGACGTTCCGGGGCACGCACAACGGCCAGCCGATCCCGATGGCGGGCGTGCCGCAGCACGCGGCCGAGGCCTATCTCTCCAAGCTGATCCGCCTGGGCTTCAAGGTCGCCGTCTGCGAGCAGATGGAAGACCCCGCCGAGGCCAAGAAGCGCGGTTCGAAGTCCGTCGTCCGCCGCGACATCGTTCGCGTGGTGACGCCCGGCACCCTGACCGAGGACGGCCTGCTGGACGCTCGCGGCGCCAACCGTCTGGCCGCCGTCGCCATCCGGGCGGGGCAGGCGGCGGTGGCCTCGGTCGAGCTGTCGACCGGCGAGGTCGAGGTCTTCGCCCTGACCAAGGAAGCCGTCGCGCCGATCCTGGCGGCCCTGGCGCCGTCCGAGACCCTGGTCGCCGATCGGCTGCTGTCGGACGACGCCCTCTCCCAGACCCTGAAAATCTGCGGGGGCCTGGTGCAGCCCATGCCCTCGGCGCTCTCCGAGCCGCAGGCCTCCGAGGCGCGCGTGAAGCGCCTCTACGGCGTCGAGACCCTGGACGGCTTCGGCGGGCTGTCGCCGGCCGAGATCGGCGCCCTGGGCCTGATCGCCGCCCACCTGGAGATGACCCAGGCCGGCAAGCTGCCCGCGCTCCGCGCGCCGCGCCGCGCCGCTGATGCGGATGTGATGGCCATCGATCCGGCCACGCGCGGCAGCCTGGAGATCGACCGCACCCAGACCGGCGACCGCAACGGCTCGCTGCTGGCCGTCATCGACCGCACGGTGACCGCGGGCGGGGCGCGGATGCTGGCCTCTCGGCTGGCCCGTCCGTTGCTGGACGTCGCCGCCATCGACCAGCGCCTGGACGCGGTGGAATGGTTCGTCGAGCACCGCCAGCTGCGCCAGCGCCTGCGCGAGGTCCTGAAGGGGGCCGGCGACATGGCCCGAGGCCTGTCGCGTCTCGCCCTGGGCCGAGGCGGCCCGCGCGACCTCGGCTGCATCCGCGACACCCTGAAGGTCGGGGAGCGGCTGGCCGGCATGGCGGGCGGCTCGCCCGACCCGCTGTCGCCGCCGCCTTTCGAGCTGGAGCACGCCTTCAAGGCCCTGACCCCGGCTCTGCACGAAGGTCTCTCTCAGTTCCTCAACACGCTGGAGCAGGGCCTCGGCCCCGACCTGCCGGCCCTGGCCCGCGACGGCGGCTTTGTGGCCGCCGGCGTGCGGCCCGAGCTCGACCAGGCCCGCACCCTGCGCGACGACAGCCGGAAGGTGATCGTCGCCATGGAGGCCCAGCTGACGGCCGAGAGCGGCGTGCCGCTTAAGATCCGCCACAACGGCGTGCTCGGCTATTTCGTCGAGGCCACCGCTGGCAAGGCCGATCCCCTGTTCCAGCCGCCGCTGAACGCCACCTTCATCCACCGCCAGACCCTGGCCAACCAGGTGCGCTTCACCACCGTGGAGCTGGCCGATCTCGACGCCCGTATCGCGCAGGCCGCCGAGCGGGCGCTGGCCATGGAGGTCGCCGCCTTCGAGGACTGGCGCGAGCAGGCCCGCCTGCTGGCCGACGCCATCCAGATCGCCGCCGAGGCCCTGGCGCGGATCGACGTCGCCTCCGCCCTGGCCGAATGGGCCGAGGACGCCGGGGCGGTGCGCCCGATCGTGGACGCCTCTTACGCCTTCGACGCCAAGGGCGCCCGCCACCCGGTGGTCGAGGCCGCGGTGAAGCGGGCCGGCGAGCCCTACACCCCCAACGACTGCTGCCTGGACGCCTCGGGCGAGGGCGGGCCGCGCCTGTCGATCGTCACCGGTCCGAACATGGCCGGTAAGTCGACCTTCCTGCGCCAGAACGCCCTGCTGGCGATCCTGGCGCAGTCGGGCTGCTACGTGCCGGCCGCCAGTTTCCGGCTGGGCGTGGTCGATCGCCTGTTCAGCCGCGTCGGCGCCGGCGACGACCTGGCGCGCGGCCGCTCGACCTTCATGATGGAGATGGTCGAGACCGCCGCCATCCTCACGCAAGCCGGACCGCGCAGCCTGGTGATCCTGGACGAGATCGGCCGGGGCACGGCGACCTATGACGGCCTGGCCATCGCCTGGGCCTGCGCCGAGGCCTTGCACGACGTCAACCGCTGCCGCGCCCTGTTCGCCACGCACTATCACGAGCTGGCGACGCTGGAGGAGCGGATGAGCTTCGTCTCGAACCTCTCCCTGCGCGCCAAGGAATGGAACGGCGACCTCGTCTTCCTGCACGAAGCGGTGTCAGGTCCGGCCGATCGCTCCTATGGCGTGCAGGTCGCCAAGCTGGCCGGCGTGCCCATGCCGGTCGTGGCCCGCGCCCGCGAGGTGCTGGATCGCCTGGAGACCAAGGACCAGTCGCCGGCCAAGCTGGACGACCTGCCGCTGTTCGCCATGAGCCAAGCCGTGGTCCAGGCGCCCGCCAAGGCGGCGCCCAGCGCCGTCGAGACCACGCTGGAGGATCTCGACGTTGACGGCATGAGCCCGCGCGAGGCCCTGGAGGCGCTCTATCGTCTTAAGGGTCTGCTGAAGACCTAGAGTACTTAGTGGCAGCGTGACGGTCGCTAAAACCGGCTTCCACTTTTCGCTGTCACGCTGTGGTACCCATATAGTCAACATGCCCCGTCGCCTTCGCCCCACCCGCCTGGAACACGTCGTCGACGGTCACGCCCTGCGGGCGCGCCTCTCGGCCGCCGCCCTCGACTCGATCGGCAACGAGGCCGAGCAGCGGGCCCGCGCCATCGAGATTCTCAAGCAGGCCCTGTTTCGCGGCCGGATGATCGCTAAGGAGCGGTTGGAGAACGGCGCCAGCGGCGTCGAGACCGCCCGCCTGCTCAGCGGCGTCACCGACGAGGTGATCACCGCCCTCTACGATTTCACGACGGTCCACGTCTTCCGGGCCCGCAACCCGACCGAGGGCGAGCGCCTGTGCCTGCTGGCGGTGGGCGGCTACGGCCGCGCCACCCTGGCGCCGTTCAGCGACATCGATCTCCTGTTCCTGCGGCCCTACAAGCAGACGCCGCACGCCGAGAGCGTGATCGAGTACATGCTCTATGCGCTGTGGGATCTGGGCTTCAAGGTCGGCCACGCCTCGCGGACGATCGAGGAGTGCGTGCGGCTGTCGAAGGAAGACTTCACGATCCGCACCTCGATCCTGGAGGCCCGCCGCCTGACCGGCGACGAGCGACTGGCCGACGACCTCAAGCGCCGCTTCCGCGACGAGGTGATGAAGGGCACCGGCGCCCAGTTCGTCGCCGCCAAGCTGAAGGAGCGCGACGACCGCCAGGCTCGCGCCGGCGCCAGCCGCTACATGGTCGAGCCCAACGTCAAGGAAGGGAAGGGGGGCCTGCGCGACCTCCACACCCTGATGTGGATCGCCGAGTACCTGCATCCGGTCGACCGTCCCGAGGACGTCTTCAAGCTGGAGGTGTTCTCGACCCGCGAGACCAAGGCCTTCATCCGCGCCTTCGACTTCCTGCACGCGGTGCGGGCCCATCTGCACTTCACGACGGGCCGGCCCGAGGAGCGCCTCACCTTCGACCTGCAGCCGGAGATCGCGCGCCGCATGGGCTACGGCGACCGGGGCGATGCGCCGGCCGTCGAGCGGTTCATGCGCCGCTATTTCCTGATCGCCAAGGAGGTCGGGGCCCTCACCCGCGCCTTCTCGGCCAAGCTGGAAGCCGAGCATTTCAAGCACGAGCCCAAGGGCATCTCCCGCTTCCTGACGGGCGGCAAGCCCAAGCGCAAGGCGCTGGAGGTCAAGGGCTTCTTCGAGGACAACGGCCGCCTCAACATCGAGGGGCCGGAGATCTTCGAGGCCGATCCGGTCAACCTGATCCGCCTGTTCAAGATCGCCGACGAGCGCGATCTCGACCTGCATCCCGACGCTTTCACGGCGGTGACGCGGAGCCTGTCGCTGATCACGTCCAAGGTCCGCCGTGATCCCGAGGCCTGCCGGGCGTTCCTGGACCTGCTGGCGCGCGGCAAGCGCAGCTATCGCACCCTGACCTTGATGAACGACGCTGGCGTGCTGGGCCGGTTCATCCCGGAGTTCGGCCGCGTCGTCGCCCAGATGCAGTTCAACATGTACCACTCGTACACGGTGGACGAGCACACCCTGCGCGCCGTCGGCGTCATCGGCGACATCGCCGCCGGACGCCTGGCGGACGACCATCCCCTGGCCGTCTCGATCATGCCGCTGATCGAGGACCGCGAGGCCCTGTTCCTGGCCATGCTGCTGCACGACACCGGCAAGGGCGGCGTCGGCGGCCAGGAGAAGGCCGGCGCGCGCTCGGCCCGCAGCGCCTGCGAGCGCTTGGGCGTCGAGCGCACCAAGGTCGAGCTGGTCGCCTGGCTGGTCGAGAACCACCTCGTGATGAGCGATTTCGCCCAGAAGCGCGATGTCTCCGATCCCGGCACCGTCGCGGCCTTCGCGCGCATCGTCGAGAATCCCGAGCGCCTGCGTCTGCTGCTGGTCATCACCGTCGCCGATATCCGCGCCGTGGGCCCGGGCGTCTGGAACGGCTGGAAGGGCCAGCTGCTGCGCGAGCTCTACAACGCCACCGAGGCGGTGTTCCGGGGCGGTCGCGGCAGCGACGCCGCCGCCAATGTCCAGCGCCACCAGGAGGCCGCCGCTGAAACCGCGCGCGCGGCGCTGCTTGAGGCCGACCCCGACGCCGGTCGTTGGGTCGCGGCGATGGAGAACGCCTATTTCAGCGCCTTTTCGCAGGAGGACCTGCTCGAGCATGCCGTCCTCGCGCGTCGGGCGGCGGCCCAGGGCGGCGCGGCGGCCGAGGGGCGGGTGCGCTCCGGCCAGAACGCGGCCGAGATCGTGGTGGCCGCCAAGGACCGCCAGGGCCTGTTCGCCGATCTGGCCCTGACCATCTCGTCGCTGGGCGGCAACGTGGTCGGCGCGCGGGTCTTCACCTCGCGCCAGGGCCAGGCGTTGGACGTCTTCTACGTCCAGGACGTGACGGGCGCTCCGCTCGGCTGCGAGAACCCTCGCGCCTTGCGCCGCCTCGCCGACGCCCTGGAGGCGGCGGGCAAGGGCGAGCCTCTCGTCGTGGAGCCGCGTCGCGGCGCCGAGCAGGCTCGCGCGGCGGCTTTCGCGATCGCGCCCAGCGTGACCGTCGACAATGACGCCTCGGATGACGCGACCGTGGTCGAGGCGTCGGGTCGCGATCGCCCCGGCTTGCTGCACGCCCTGGCCAAGAGCCTGGCCGACAGCGGTCTGTCGATCCAGTCGGCCCACATCGACGGCTATGGCGAGCGGGCGGTCGACGCCTTCTACGTCCAGACGGCGCAGGGCGAGAAGATCACCGAGACCCGGAGGATCAACGCGCTGAAGGCCGACCTGCTGGACGCGCTGGAGCAAAACGAGGCCGGCGCGCCAGCCGCCCGGCCGGGCCTGCGACGCGCCCGCGCCAGCGTGGCCCGGTAGGCGCGGCGGCTACTTGCCGGCCGCGTCGATGGCCGCGTCGATCTCGGCCAGCGAATGATAGCCCGGCTCCATCTTGCGGCCGTTGATCTCGAAGGTCGGCGTGGCGGTGACGTCATTCTCGCTGGCGTTGCGCTCGACCCGCGCGTTCAGCGCCTTGATCTGGGCTTCGTCGGTCACGCACTGAGTGAACTGGTCCTCGCTCATGCCCGACGACTTGGCGATCTCGAGCAGGGTTTCGCGAGGGGTGTCGAACACGCCCGGTTGGCTGGCGAACACCGCGTCGACGACGGGGAAGTACTTCTCCTTGCCGGCGCAGCGGGCCAGCAGGAAACCGGCCGAGGCCACCGTCACCTCCGAGCCGCCGCCGACCAGCATCTCGCGGAAGACGTAACGCACCTTGCCCGTGTCGATATATTTGGCCTTGAAGGCCGGATAGACCTCCTTCTGCCAGGCCGCGCAGACCGGGCAGCCGACCGAGGCGTACTCGACGACCGTGATCTTGGCGTCCTTGTTCCCCAGGCTCATGTCGTCGGCCATCGCGGTGGGAGCGGAGGCCTTGTTGCAGCCCGCGAGGGTCAGGCTGGCGAGCATGGCGGCGGCGAGAGCAAGGCGACGCATCGAGTTTCAAACCTTCAGTTTAGCGGCGCGCCATCAAAGGGAGGATCGGTCGCCGGGTCAATCGCAGACGAGGGCGCGCGCCCTTGACGCCTCTCCGCCAAACGCCCAGAAGCCGCTCGTGACCGACACCGCCGCGCCCGCCTCCGCCGAACAGCCTCAGCCCCCCAAGAAGGGCGGCCTGCTGAAGTCTTCGGCGATCTATTCGGGCCTGACCCTGGTCAGCCGGTTCATGGGTTTCGCGCGCGATCTGGCGGTCTCGTTCCGCATGGGCGCCAGCGCCACGCCGGCGGCCGACGCCTACAACGCCGCCCTGGCGTTTCCGAACCTGTTCCGCCGCTTCTTCGCCGAGGGGGCCTTCGCGGCCGCCTTCGTTCCGGCCTACGCCAAGTCGCTGCAGCGCGACGGCGAGGAGAAGGCTGACATCCTGGCCGCCGACGCCATGGCGACCCTGGCGGCCTCCACCATCATCATCACCGTCGTCTGCCAGCTGGCCATGCCCTGGCTGATGATGCTGATCAGCCCGGGCTTCGGCTGGGGCACCGAGAAGTACAAGCTGGCGGTGCTGCTGACCCAGATCACCATGCCCTACCTGCCATGCATGGCGATCGTGGCGCACCTGTCGGGCGTGCTGAACGCCCGCGACCGCTTCATCCTGTCGGCCGGCGCGCCGATCCTGCTGAACATCGCCACCCTGGCTTTCATCCTGCCGCAGACGACGGCCGTCGGCGCGGCCCAGTGGGGCTCCATCGGCGTCGTGGTGGCGGGCGTCGCCCAGGCGGCGCTGCTGGTCTGGGGCGTCAACAAGTCGGGGGCCAAGGTCCACTGGCGGCTGCCGCGCCTGACGCCGGAGGTGCGCGAGCTGATCGGCAAGGCCATCCCGGGCGCCCTGGCGGCCAGCGCCACCCAGGTCAACATCTTCATCTCCGGCAACCTGGCCAGCCATGTTCCCGGCGGCCGGACCTGGCTGGCGACGGCCGATCGCCTCTATCAGCTGCCGCTGGGCCTGGTGGGCGTGGCCATCGGCGTCGCTCTGCTGCCGCGTCTGTCGCGCGCCGTGAACTCGGGCGACCGCGAGGACGCCCAGAGCGCGATGGACCAGGGCATCACCCTGGCCATGGCCCTGACCCTGCCGGCGGCCGCCGCCCTGGTCGCCATGCCCGGCTTCCTGTCGGACGGTCTCTACACCCGCGGCCAGTTCACGGCCTTCGACGCCAGCCAGACGGCGGCGGCGCTGTTCTTCTATGGCCTAGGTACTCCAGCCTTCGTGCTTCAGCAGCTCTATTCACGGGCCTTCTTCGCGCGCGGCGACACCAAGAGCCCGATGCGCTTCGCCCTCGTCTCGGTGGCGGTGAACATCATCTTCGGCGTCGTCCTCTTCAAGATGATCGGCGTGAAGGGCATCGCCGCCGCCACGGCCATCGCGTCCTGGCTGAACGTCGCCCAGATGGCGGTCGTTCTGGGCCGCAACGGCGAGTACGGCCCGTCGGCCCAGACCTGGTCGCGGCTCTCGCGCATTCTGCTGGCGAGCCTGGGCATGGGCGCGCTGATGGCCGCGGCCTCGCACTATCGCGACCTGATCGAGGCGCCGCTGCGCGCCATGGGGCTGACCGGCCACGCGATCGGGGCCAAGGAGTTCGCCCTGGCCCTGACCTGTCTGGCCGGCGTCGCGGTCTATCCGCCGCTGCTGTTCATGTTCGGCGGGGTCAAGCCGGCCGAGCTGAAGGCGGTGCTGCGGCGGGGCAAGGCTTGATCCATGCGGGCGAGGGCGCTAACCAGCGGGCCATGGCTCCGATCGGTCTCCTCGCGCCGCGATGGCGCGGCTCCAACTGACCCTGATCCCCGCGCTTTTGCGTGGTTCGCGTCCCTGCGCGCCCGCCATTCTTCTCGCATTCGACAGCAAGGCTTAGAGCCATGACCGACCAAGCTCCCGTCACCTATACGGGTCCCGCCCGCGTGCTTTCGGGCGTCCAGCCCTCCGGCGCCCTGCATCTGGGCAACTATCTCGGCGCGCTGGTGAAGTTCGCCCGCCTGCAGCACGAGATCGACACCTTCATCTTCGTGGCCGACCTGCACGCGATCACCGTGTGGCAGGAGCCGGACGCCCTGGCCCAGCAGACCCGGGAGATCGCCGCGGCCTACATCGCCTCGGGCCTGGACCCCGACAAGGCGACGATCTTCCCGCAGTCGGCGGTGCGCGAGCACGCCGAGCTGGCCTGGATCTTCCAATGCGTGGCCCGCCTGGGCTGGCTGGACCGGATGACCCAGTTCAAGGAGAAGAGCGGCAAGCACAAGGAGCGCAGCTCGGTGGGCCTCTACACCTACCCGGTGCTGCAGGCCGCCGACATCCTGGTCTACAAGGCCACCCACGTGCCGGTGGGCGAGGACCAGAAGCAGCACCTGGAGCTGACCCGCGACATCGCCCAGAAGTTCAACCACGACTTCGGGGTGCAGGGGTTCTTCCCGCAGCCCGAGCCGCTGATCCAGGGGCCGGGGGCGCGGGTCATGAGCCTGCGGGACGGCTCGGCCAAGATGAGCAAGTCCGATCCGTCGGATTATTCGCGCATCAACCTGACCGACACGGCCGACGACATCGCCGCCAAGGTCCGCAAGGCCCGCACCGATCCGGAGCCGCTGCCGGAAACGATCGAGGAACTGGCCGGCCGCGCCGAGGCCGACAACCTCGTGGGCATCTTCGCGGCCCTGTCGGGCCAGTCGAAGGCCGAGGTGCTGGCTGACTACGCCGGCAAGGGCTTTGGGACCTTCAAGCCGGCCCTGGCCGAGCTGGCGGTCGAGAAGCTGGCGCCGGTCGGCGAGAAGATGCGCGGCCTGCTGGGCGATCCGGCGGTGCTCGACGCGATCCTGGCCAAGGGCGCGGAAAAGGCTCGCGAGACCGCCGCCCCGACCCTGGCCGAGGTCAAGAAGCTGGTCGGCTTCTGGGGGGCTTAGGGTTCAGAGGTCCCTTCTCCCCTTGTGGGAGAAGGTGGCCCGAAGGGCCGGATGAGGGGTCGTCCAAACGATAACCGCCGCGACGGCGGCAAGCCAGTCGCGGCGGCCTCTATCGTCAACCCCTCGCCCGACCCGCTGCGCGGGCCACCCTCTCCCGCAAGGGGAGAGGGGCTCAGACCCGCTCCGGGATCCGCACCATCATCCGCTCGTAGCCCTTCACGAAGGTCGAGTAGACGCGCCTCGGCTCCTCCAGGACCTCGATCCGGGGGAAGCGCTGGAGGATCTCCTCCCAGACGATGCGCAGCTGCATCTCGGCCAGGCGATTACCGACGCAGCGGTGGATGCCGAAGCCGAACGACAGGTGTCGGCGGGCGCTGGGCCGGTCGATGATGAACTTGTCGGCGTCCTCGATCACGGTGTCGTCGCGGTTGCCCGACACGTACCACATGACGACCTTGTCGCCCTTCTTGATGGTCTGGCCCGAGAGCTCGTAGTCCTCCAGCGCCGTGCGGCGCATGTGGGCCAGGGGCGTCTGCCAGCGGATGATCTCCGAGACCATGTTCGGGATCAGGCTGGGATCGGCGCGCAGCTTGGCTTCTTCCTGCGGGTTCTTGGAGAGGGCGTAGAGGCCGCCGGTGATCGAGTTGCGGGTCGTGTCGTTGCCGCCGACGATCAGCAGGATGACATTGCCCAGATACTCCATCGGCGGCATGTCGCGGGTGGCTTCGCCGTGGGCCAGCATCGAGATCAGGTCGCTGCCCGGCTCGGTCTGGTTGACCCGCTCGTTCCAGAGATTGGTGAAATAGCCCAGGCACTCCAGCAGTTCGGCGCGGCGGGCGTCCTCGCTCTCGACGATGCCGCTTTCCGGAGAGGCGGTGGCGACGTCGGACCAGCGGGTCAGCTTGCGGCGCTCTTCCCAGGGGAAGTCGAACAGCGTGGCCAGCATCTGGGTGGTCAGCTCGATCGAGACCTTGTCGACCCAGTCGAACGGCTCGCCCACCGGCAGATCGTCCAGGATCCGCTGGACGCGCTCGCGGATGATGCCTTCCAGCCGCCCCAGGTTCTGCGGCGAGACGATCGGGCTGACCGTCTTGCGCTGGATGTCGTGCTTGGGCGGGTCCATGGCGATGAACATCGGCAGGACGAAGTCCTCGTCGAAGTTCCGGATGGTGATGCCGCCCAGATGGGCGTCGGACGAGAAGACCTGGTGGGTCGTGTCCACCGTCATGATGTCGTTATAGCGGGTGATCGACCAGTAGGGGCCGGTCTCCTCGTCGCCCTGGGAATAGTGGACGGGCGCCTCTTTTCGCAGGCGCTCGAAATAGGGCCACATGGCGTCGGCCTGGAACAGGGCCGGATTGGCCACGTGGATGTCTTCCAGCGGCGTCGCATAGGCTTGCGCGCGCGCGGCCTCCTTCAGGTCCACCGAACCGTCGCTCATCTGATCCTCCCGAAGATCATCGTTCCGCGTATCACGCCAGAAAATGACGCCGGTGTCACTTTCTTTGTTGGCGGCGCCCTGGTCTTGCGTCGCGAGGCCGCGAGGTCCATCTGAAGGCGATGTTCATCCAGACCGAAACCACGCCCAATCCCGAGGTGCTGAAGTTCCTGCCCGGCCGCGAGGTCCTGGTGGAGGGCGCGCGCGAGTTCCGTACGGCCGAGGAGGGCGAGGCTTCGCCGTTGGCCAAGGCGCTGTTCGACCTCGGCGACGTCACGCGGGTGTTCTTCGGACCGGACTTCCTGACCGTGACCAAGGGCGAGGCCGCCCAGTGGCCGCACCTGAAGGCGCCGATCCTGGCGGCCATCATGGACCACTTCACCAGCGGCCGGCCGCTGCTGCTGGACGCCGAGCCGGGCGGTGGTCACGACGAGGACGGCGTCTATGATGAAGAGGCCTCGCAGATCGTCGCCGAAATCAAGGAGCTGCTGGACACCCGTATCCGTCCGGCCGTGGCCCAGGACGGCGGCGACATCGTCTTCTCGCGCTTCGAGCCTCAGACGGGCGTCGTCTGGCTGCACATGCGCGGCGCCTGCTCGGGCTGCCCGTCCTCGTCGGCCACGCTGAAGGCGGGCGTCGAGAACATGCTCAAGCACTATGTGCCAGAAGTGACCCGGGTCGAGCAGACCCTGGGCTAATCGGCCGCTTGCGCGGCGGTTCGGAAGACCATATTGTAACTATAGAAGTTGCAAATAATCTTCTTGAGGATCGCTGATGGCCAAGCTCGACACGCCCGCGCTCGCCCAACTGTTCACCGACGCCCGCACGCGCAATGGCTGGAAGACGGATCCGCTTCCCGAAAGCCTGCTGCGCGAGCTGTATGATCTGACGAAGTTTGGCCCCACGGCCGTGAACTCCACGCCGGCGCGGTTCGTGTTCGTGACCAGCCCCGAGGCGAAAGCCAAGCTGGCGGCCCTGTCCTCCGGCTCCAACGGCAAGAAGATCCTCCAGGCGCCAGCGACCGTGATCATCGGCTATGACCTGGATTTCCCGGAAACCCTCGACACCCTGTTCCCACACGCCCCGGGCGCCAAGGACTGGTTCGGCGATGCGGCGGGCCGCGAAGCCACCGCTTTCCGTAACAGCTCGCTGCAGGGCGGCTATTTCATCCTGGCCGCGCGGGCCCTGGGCCTGGACACCGGCCCGATGTCGGGCTTCGACAACGCCGCCGTCGACGCCGCGTTTTTCGCGGGCACGAACATCAAGAGCAACTTCATCGTCTCGATCGGATACGGCACCGACGAGGGTCTGTTCCCGCGCAATCCGCGTCTCGACTTCGAGGCGGCGGCGAAGATCCTGTAGGGGCCTGAACGCCTCCGCCGCCAGTTCGCCGACAGGCGACGTGACGGCGGGGGCGCTCGCGCGTTAAAAGGGCGCCATGACCCTACGCCGCATTCTTCTCGCTCTGCCGTTCGTACTGCTGGCCGCCTGCGGGCCGGCCAAGAAGGACGAGGCCGCCAAGGGCGCCGAGCCGGACGCCAAGGCGCCGGTGGCGGTCGCCGTCGCCCCCTATGCCGGCGGCCCGCTGACGGTCGGCAAGGACGGCGTGGGCCCGATCAGCGGCGCGACGGCCTTCGACCTTCCGACGCTGAAGGCGCTTTTCCCTAAGGCGAAGGTCGAGCAGGCCTTCCTGCACTTCGGCGAGGGGCCGCCCCAGCCGATCATCAATGTCGAACAGGACAACACGCCGCTGCTGGAGATCGGCAAGACCGACGAGGGCGCCATCGCCTATGTCGCGGCGTCCGGCGGCGATATCCGCGGCCCCAAGGGCGAGCAACTGCTGGCCAAGTGGGCCGACCTTGGCTTCACGGTCGATCAGTGTCGCGCCGGTCAGGGCCGCGAGATCAATCAGGTGATCTGCGTTCGACCCGAGGCCGCCACCGTCTCCTATGTCTTCGGCGTTCCTGGCTGGACCAAGGGCGGCGTGCCGCCCGAGGCCGTGCTGAAGGCCAAGGGCCAGCTCAACGCCCTGGTCTGGCGACCGGCCGAAGGCGCCGCGGTCGGCGCGGCCTGATCCATGATCCTTTCCATCGACACCTGCCTCGGCGCCAGTTCGGTCGCCGTGATCGACGGCGAGCGCGTCCTGGCTTCGCGCAGCGAGCCCATGACGCGCGGCCATCAGGAGCGGATCGGGATCATCGCCCGCGAAGCCGCCGCGGAAGCGGGGATCGCTTTCGCGGACCTCGACCGGATCGGCGTCACCGTCGGCCCGGGTTCGTTCACCGGCCTGCGGGTGGGCCTGGCCTTCGCCAAGGGCCTGGCGACCGCATTGTCCATCCCGTGCGTGGGCGTCACCACGCTGGAGGCGCTGGCCTTTGGCGTCGAAGGGTTCGTCGCGGCGGTGCTCGATGCGCGCATGGGCCAAGTCTACATCCAGGTCTTTTCCGACGGGGCGGCGCTGATGGCGCCTGACGCCTTGGGCGTGGGCGAAGCGACCGCGCGTCTGGCCGAGCTTTATTCCGGAGGCCGGGCCACGTTGGTCGGCTCTGGCGCGCCCCTTCTGGGCGACGCGCTGAGCGACGCGGAGGTGCTGACGCTGGCCGCCCCGGACCCCGTCTCCGTCGCCAGGCTGGCGGCCGCGCGGCCCGCGCCAAGCCATTCTCCCCGGCCGCTCTATCTGCGCGCGCCCTACGCCACCTTGCCGGACGTCGCGTCGTCATGAACCTGCGTCCCGCTGGGGCCGAGGCCTCGTTCGATCTCGCCGACCTGCACGACAAGGCCTTCGACCGGCCCTGGACGGCGCTCGAATTCGAAGAGCTCCTGAAGTCGCCTGGCGTCTTCGCCGTTCTAGGCGAGGCGGGAGACCCTGCTGAGGCCAAGGGGTTCATCCTGTGCCGCTCGATCGCCGGCGAGGCGGAGATCCTGACCATCGCCGTCGATCCCGCTGCGCGTCGGCGGGGCTGGGGCGCGGCGCTGGTCGAGGTCGCCGCCGGGATCGCGGCCGAAACGGGCGCCGAGGCGCTATTTCTAGAGGTCGCGGTCGACAACGTCGCGGCGGTCGCGCTCTATCAAGCGAGCCGTTTCGCCAAGGTTGGCGTCAGGAAAGGCTATTATCCCCACCCGGATGGCGCCAAGGACGCGGTGGTCATGCGGCGGGCGCTTAACACTTAAGGGCTGATTGCCTATCTTGCCCGCGACTCAGACGGAGGCTCCCGCCTTGGATCGACTCGAAAAGGCCTGCATCGAAAAGGGCATGCGCATGACGGACCAGCGCCGCGTGATCGCGCGCGTGCTGTCGTCGGCCGAGGACCATCCCGATGTCGAGGAGCTGCACCGCCGCGCCCACGCCATCGATCCGCATATCTCGATCGCCACGGTCTATCGCACCGTGCGCCTGTTCGAGGAGAGCGGCATCATCGAGCGCCACGACTTCCGGGACGGTCGCTCGCGCTACGAGGAGACCCCGACCCACCACCACGACCACCTGATCGACATGAAGACCGGCAAGGTCGTCGAGTTCGTGGACGAGGAGATCGAGGCCCTGCAGAACGCCATCGCCCGAAAGCTCGGCTACAAGCTGGTGGACCATCGGCTCGAGCTCTACGGGGTCCCGCTGGAGGAGTAGGGGTAGGCTGC
Source organism: Caulobacter segnis ATCC 21756 (assembly GCF_000092285.1). Classification (NCBI taxonomy): domain Bacteria; kingdom Pseudomonadati; phylum Pseudomonadota; class Alphaproteobacteria; order Caulobacterales; family Caulobacteraceae; genus Caulobacter; species Caulobacter segnis. Next base: position 22,869 of record NC_014100.1, read on the forward strand.
GACGCCCGCCGCCCTTGCGGAACGGGCCTCTCGACCCCATAACCTCGCCGGATGAGCGAGACCCCGCAAAAGCGCCTCTTTATCAAGACCTACGGCTGTCAGATGAACGTCTATGACAGCGAGCGCATGGCCGACGTCCTGCGCCCGCTGGGCTATGGCGTCGTCGATGACCCCGAGGGCGCGGACCTGGTGGTGCTGAACACCTGCCACATCCGCGAGAAGGCCACCGAGAAGGTTTATTCCGAGCTCGGCTACATCAAGCAGATGAAGGACCGCAAGGCCGAGGCCGGCGGTCGCATGACCATCGCCGTGGCCGGGTGCGTCGCCCAGGCCGAGGGCAAGGAGATCATGCATCGCCAGAAGGCGGTCGATCTGGTCGTCGGGCCCCAGGCCTACCACCAGCTGCCCGAGCTGATCGCCCGCGCCCACCGCGCGACCGGCGAGCGCCTGGCCGCCGACTTCGCCGCCGACGAGAAGTTCGACGCCCTGCCGGCCGAGCGCCACGTCACGGGCGTCACCGCCTTCCTCACCGTGCAGGAAGGCTGCGACAAGTTCTGCACCTTCTGCGTGGTGCCCTACACCCGCGGCGGCGAGTGGTCGCGGCCGGTGAACGACATCGTCGAGGAGGCCAAGCGCCTGGCCGATCAGGGCGTGCGCGAGGTCACCCTGCTGGGCCAGAACGTCAACGCCTATGACGGCGACGGCTCGACCCTGGCCAAGCTGGTCCGCCAGCTGGCCAGGATCGATGGCCTGGACCGCATCCGCTACACGACCAGCCACCCGCGCGACATGGGCGATGATTTGATCGAGGCCCACGGCGAGCTGCCGGAGCTGATGCCCTATCTGCACCTGCCGGTGCAGGCGGGCGGTGATCGAATCCTCAAGGCCATGAACCGCGACCACACGGCCGAGAGCTATGTCCGCCTGATCGAGCGCATCCGCGCCGCCCGGCCGGACATCGCCATGAGCGGTGACTTCATCGTCGGCTTCCCCGGCGAGCGCGACGGCGATTTCGAGAAGACCCTGGACCTGGTCCGGGAGGTCGGTTTCGCATCCGCCTTCTCGTTCAAATATTCGCGTCGCCCCGGCACGCCGGCCTCGGCCATGCCGGGCCAGGTCGAGGAAGAGGTCAAGGCCGAGCGCCTGGAGCGCCTGAACCAGTTGCTGGACGAGCAGCAGCGCGCGTTCAACGCCGCCCAGGTCGGCAAGGTGTTGCCCGTGCTGTTCGAAAAGCCCGGCCGCCATGCCGGCCAGATCGTTGGCCGCAGCCCCTATCTGCAGGCCGTCCATTGCGAGGGCGGCGAACAATTGATCGGGAAGATCGTTCCCGTTCGTATCGAGAGCGCCGCCAAGATGAGCTTGGGCGGGGCGCTCGAACCTGTCCTGGAGACCGCTTGAGCCGTACGCCTGAGTTCCTGCCGCTGTCCGACGACGCCGTCCACGCCGTCTCCGGTCCGTCTGGCCGCCACGCCGCCCTGATCGAGGACGCCTTCAAGGTGCTGATCGAGACGCCGGGCGGCGGGGTCACCATCACCGGCGACGCGCGGGGGCGCACCGGCGCCAAGCGGGTGCTCGAGGCCCTGGCTCAGCGCGCTGACGCCGGCGAGGAAGTGGTCGAGGCTGATGTGCGCATCGCCCTGGGCGTCGCCCAGCAGGCTGGCGGACAGGCGTCGCCCCGCGCGGTGCGCAAGGGCAATGTCTCGCCGAAGACCAAGGGCCAGGCGCGCTACATGGAGGCCATGGCCAGCCATCCGCTGAGCTTTGGCCTGGGCCCCGCCGGCACCGGCAAGACCTTCCTGGCCGTCGCGCATGGGGCGGGCATGCTGCTGCGCGGCGAGGTCGACCGCCTGATCGTCACCCGCCCCGCCGTCGAGGCCGGCGAGAAGCTGGGCTTCCTGCCGGGCGACCTCAACGAGAAGGTCGATCCCTACATGGCCCCGGTCTGGGAGGCCCTGACCGACATCATGGGCGCCGACCAGCTGCGCCGCCGTCGCGAGAAGCTGGAGATCGAGGTCGCCCCGATCGCCTTCATGCGCGGCCGCACGCTGAGCCACGCCTTCGTCATCGTCGACGAGGCGCAGAACTGCTCGCGCCTGCAGATGAAGATGGTCCTGACCCGTCTGGGCGAAGGCGCGCGCATGGTGGTCACCGGCGACCCGACCCAGGTCGACCTCCTGAACCCGAGGGACTCAGGGCTCGCCCACGCCGTCTCGATCCTGGAAGGGGTCGAGGGCGTCGCGGTCTCGCGCTTCACCTCGGCGGACGTCGTGCGCCACCCGCTCGTCGAGCGGATCGTCAAGGCCTATGACGCCGATGCGGCGCAAAGCACGCCCAGGTAAGAGTACTCTCCGCTAGATGACCATCACCGTAGACATCGAGATCGAGGACGAGGCCTGGACCAAGGCCGCCGAGGACGCCGAAGCCCTGGTCTGGCGCGCCGCCCAGGCGGTGCTGGACGCGCATGAGGACATCGAAGGCCAGGGGATCGTGATCCTGCTGACCAACGACGACACCGTTCAGGGGCTGAATCGCGACTTCCGCCAGAAGGACTATGCGACCAACGTCCTGTCCTTTCCTTCGCCACCCAATCCAGAAGGCCAGATCGGCGACATCGCCCTGGCCTACGGCGTTTGCGCGCGGGAGGCCGAAGAGCAGGGCAAGCCTCTGGCGCACCACCTGCAACATCTGGTGGCGCATGGCGTGCTACATCTCCTAGGATACGACCACGAGAGCGACGACGAGGCGGAAGCCATGGAGGCGCTCGAACGCGAGATCCTGGCGGGGCTGGACGTTCCTGACCCCTACGCCAGCGATAAAGAGGGACGCTGACCAGGGCCATGCCCAGCGACGAGCCTAGTCAACAGCCCGCCGCGCCGGCGCGTAGAAGCCGGGGCGTGCGGGCGTTCTTAAGACGCATGCGAAAGCGGCTGACCGTCGGTGGCGGCGAGTCTCCGCGTCCGCCCGAGCCGCCGGCCCAGACCGGCGAAGTCGACCTCGTCGACCAGGCCGAGGCCTTCCAGACCCTGAGGGTCGCCGATGTGATGACGCCACGGGCCGACATCATCGCGGTCGAGCTCTCCACGCCATTCGAAGCGTTGGTCGCCCAGTTCGTCGAGGCGGGTCACTCACGCATGCCGATCTATCGCGAGACTCTGGACGACCCGGTGGGCGTGGTCCACGTCAAGGATGTCTTCAAGCTGCTCGCCGAGGACGTCCGCCGTCCGACATCCGCCGACCTCGTGCTGAACAAGCTGCGCCGTGAAGCGTTGTATGTGCCCGCCTCGATGAAGGCCGCCGATCTGCTTCTGCGCATGCGCACCAGCCGGATCCACATGGCGCTGGTCATCGACGAGTTCGGCGGCACGGACGGCGTGGTGACGATGGAAGACCTGATCGAAGCGGTGGTCGGCGAGATCGACGACGAACATGACGACGCCGCGGCGGTCGCGATCGTGGCGCGGCCGGGCGGCGTCTACGACGCCGACGCGCGCGCGCCGCTGGAGGAGCTGGAAGCCGCCCTCGGGCGCGAACTGGCGCCGGCGGACATGGAAGAGGACATCGACACCGTCGCCGGCCTCGTCGTGGCCCTGGCCGGGCGCGTGCCGCAGCGGGGCGAAGTGATCGCCCATCCGGACGGCTACGAGTTCGAGGTCGTCGAGGCCGATCCGCGCCGCGTGCGCCGCGTGCGCGTGCGCGGCGGCCCCGCGCCGCGGCCAGAGGCCCTCGAGTCGGTGTCCGAGGACCTCGGCGCTTCGTGACCGCCTGGAGCCGCTTTCGACAGCGCCCCTGGAGCGGATCCCTGCTGGCCCTGATCGCCGGCTTGGCCGCCGCCCTGGCCCACCCGCCGTTCGGCGTGCTGCCTGGGCTGCTCGGCTACGCGCTGCTGCTGCATCTTCTGGACACCGCGGCCGAGACCAAGCCGTTGCGTTCGGCCTTCTGGCGCGGCTGGCTGGCGGGCGTCGGCTATTTCGGACTCGGCACCTGGTGGATCGGCGAGGCCTTCCTCGTCGACGCCGCCAACCAGGGCTGGATGGCGCCATTCGCGATCGCCGCCATGGCGGGCGGCCTGGCGCTGTTCTGGGGCTTGGCGGGCCTGCTGTATCGGCTCGCGCGTCCAGCGAGCGCTTGGCGCATCCTGACCTTCGCTGGCGTCTTCGCGGCGCTGGAGTGGGCGCGGGGTCATGTCCTGACCGGCTTTCCCTGGAACCTGCCGGGCGAGACCTGGCGCGCGGGTTCCGCGCCGTCGCAGGCGGCCGCCCTGGTGGGCGCCTATGGCCTGACCTGGATCACCCTGGCCATCGCCGCCGCGCCGGCGGTCTGGCGTGAAGGGCGGGGCGGTCGCGCCGCCCTGGCCTCGGCGGCCGTCGGACTGGCCGGGCTTTACGGCTATGGCGCGCTGGCCCTGCACAAGCCCTTGCTTCAAGAGCGGCCCGTGTCCGTTCGCATCGTCCAGGCGGACATCAAGCAGGACGCCAAGTGGGACGCGGCGCGCTTCGCCCAGATCGTCCAGGCCTACGTCTCGCTGACGGCCAAGCCCTATGCGGGCAAACCGGCCGACCTCGTGATCTGGCCCGAAGGCGCGCTGCCGGCTGCGATCAACGACTATCTCGCGCCCGGGACCTGGGTGCGCCAGGCGATCGTCGACAGCGTGCAGCCCGGACAAACCCTGCTGATCGGCGGCTACCGCTACGAGGGCCCGATCGACAAACCCGTCTACTACAACAGCCTGATCGCCCTGCGCCGAACCGACACCGACCTCGAGATCGTCGGCGTGTACGACAAGCATCGGCTTGTGCCTTTCGGCGAATACTTGCCTGCGGAAGCGTTTCTTACCCAAATTGGGTTTAAAAGTTTGGCCCACCTGGGGGACGGCTTCGCCACCGGGCCTAGACCCGCGCCGTTGCGGGTCCTGCCGGATCTCCTGACTCAGCCCCTGATCTGCTACGAGAGCCTCTTTCCCGGATTAGCCAAGAAAAACAAGGACGTCCGGGTCCTGATCAACGTCTCGAACGACGCCTGGTTCGGGGTCACGTCCGGGCCGCTGCAGCATCTCAACCTGGCCAGCTACCGTGCGATCGAGCACGCAAGGCCCATCCTCCGCGCCACGCCGACAGGTGTCAGCGCTGTCATCGGGGCGGATGGTCGAGTTTTGGACGACGCCCGCCTCGGCCTAGGACAAACTGGCGTTATCGATGCGCAAATACCAGGCCGCGGTCAGGTGACGCCTTTCGACAACTTCGGCGATGGCGCCTTTTTGGCGCTTCTACTGATATCTATGGTTGCGTCAGTTCGCCTGAGAGCAGGTAAATCCTTGTGGACTATTGCGCCATCGAAAGACTCGCGCTGAATTAAAACCGCAATTTCAGCTATCAAGCGTGGGCATGAGCGATTTGTCGGGCGCCGAACGCCATCCCAATCCGGTCGACCTGCACGTGGGCGCGCGCATTCGGATGCGCCGCAAGATCCTTGGCGTGAGTCAGGAGCGTCTGGCGGAGGACCTGGGTCTGACCTTCCAGCAGATCCAGAAGTATGAGCGCGGCGCCAACCGGGTCAGCGCCAGCAAGCTGTACGAGATCGCCAAAAGCCTTCAGGCGTCGGTCGGCTATTTCTTCGAGGGGCTCGAGACCACCGTCGACGGCGTGTCGGAGCCGGGCGAGCCGTTCGTCCACGATTTCCTGATGACGTCCGAAGGTTTGGAGCTGGCCGCCCAGTTCCCGCGGATCACGCGGTCGAAGGTTCGTCGTCGGATTTTAGAGCTGGTCCGCTCCATGGCCGAGGAGGAGGAACTCGGCGAAGACGATTGATCGCCAGGTTCGCTTGCCCGCATAAACATATCTTTATATGGTTCCGGTCTAACTGAACGCCGAATGGCGTGCTTACGCGCGCCTCCCATGGCCGGAGCTGTCTCTTGACCCGTTCGTCCTACATCTTCACCAGCGAGAGCGTTTCCGAAGGCCATCCCGACAAGGTCGCCGATCGCATCAGCGACACCGTCGTCGACGCCTTCCTGAGCGTGGATCCCGAGGCTCGCGTGGCCTGCGAGACCCTGGTCACCACCAACCGCATCGTGCTGGCGGGCGAGGTCCGCGCCGGCAAGCCGGGCGCCGACAAGAAAGCCAACAAGCAGCTGACCAAGGACATCCTCGGCTCGCTGGAGCCGAAGGTCCGCGCCGCGATCAAGGACATCGGCTACGAGCAGAAGGGCTTCCACTGGCAGAAGGCGAAGTACGCCAACTACCTGCACGGCCAATCGGCGCACATAGCCCAGGGCGTGGACGCCACCGACAAGAAGGACGAGGGGGCCGGCGACCAGGGCATCATGTTCGGCTACGCCAGCACCGAGACGCCTGAGCTGATGCCGGCGACCCTGCAGTACAGCCACAATGTCCTCAAGCGCCTGGCCGAACTGCGCCACTCGGGCGAACTGTCCGAGCTGGAGCCCGACGCCAAGAGCCAGGTCACGCTCGAGTACGATGGCAGCGGCCGCCCGCAGCGCGTGGTGTCGATCGTCGTGTCGCACCAGCACAAGAAGAAGATCGACGGCAAGGCCGCGACCTCCAAGCGCGTCCTGGACCTGATCAAGCCGCACATCCTGCCGATCTTCCCGGACGGTCTGATCACCAAGAAGACTCAGTGGCTGGTCAACCCGACCGGCCGTTTCGAGATCGGCGGCCCGGACGGCGACGCCGGCCTGACCGGCCGCAAGATCATCGTCGACACCTACGGCGGCGCGGCCCCGCACGGCGGCGGCGCCTTCTCGGGCAAGGACCCGACCAAGGTCGACCGCTCGGCCGCCTACGCCTGCCGCTACCTGGCCAAGAACGTCGTGGCCGCCGGCCTGGCCGACCGCTGCACCATCCAGATCGCCTACGCCATCGGCGTGGCCCAGCCGGTCTCGTTCCACGTCGACCTGCACGGCACAGGCAAGGTCGATCCGGCGGTGCTGGAAAAGACCCTGCCGCAGCTGATCGGCGGCGCCACCCCGCGGGCCATCCGCGAGCACCTGCAGCTGAACCGTCCGATCTACGCCCGTACGGCCGCCTACGGTCACTTCGGCCGGACGCCCGACAACGAGGGCGGCTTCTCGTGGGAGAAGACCGACCTGGTCAGCGACCTGAAGGGCCTGGCGTAAGCTTCACCTTAGACTTTCGGAAGCGGGCTCCGATCCAGCCGGGTCGGGGCCCGTTTTCATTTCGTGCTCAGAGCTTTAAGACGCGCCCCATGACCAACCCGCAACAACCCCACGGGCCGCTGCGCTCGTTCGGCCGCCTGAAGTCGCGTCCGGTGAAGCCGCGCCAGCAGGCGCTGCTCGACACCCTGCTGCCCGAGATCGCCGTTCCGCAGGGGCCGTTCCAGCCGCTGGACCTGGCGCCGGGCGCCAAGGCGGTCTGGCTGGAGATCGGTTTCGGTGGCGGCGAACACATGGCCACCCAGGCTGGCCGTAACCCGGACGTCTTGGTGATCGGGGCCGAGCCGTTCGTGAACGGCGTCGCCAGCGCGGTCCGTCACGTCGAGGAGCAGGCGCTCAAGAACGTCCGCATCCACGAGGGCGACGCCCGCGACGTGGTCGACTGGCTGCCGGATGCGTGCCTGGACCGCGTCTTCATCATGTTCCCGGACCCCTGGCACAAGGCGCGGCACAACAAGCGCCGCCTGATCCAGCCGGCGTTCGTCGCCAAGCTGGCGCGGGTGATGAAGCCGGGCGCGGCCCTGCGCTTCGCGACCGACTGGGCCGACTACGCCGAATGGACCACCGAGCGGGTGCTGGCGGATCCGACCTTCCGTTTCGCGGACGAGACGGCCGACCGCAACGCGATCCCGGCCGATCACGTCACGACGCGCTACGAGGAAAAGAAGCTGGGCGACTGCGCGCCGGTGTTCCTGGACTTCGTCCGGGTCTGAAAGAAGAAAGGCCGGCGCTGGGCGCCGGCCTTTTTCGGATCAGTAGGTTTCGTTGTAGCGCTTGATCGCCGTGCGGATGATGTCGGCGGTTTCCTCGATGTCGGCCCACCCGCTGATCTTGGTCGACTTGCCCTTTTCCAGGTCCTTGTAGTGCTGGAAGAAGTGGGCGATCTGCTCGGTCAGGATGGTCGGCAGGTCGCGCCAGCTGGAGACGCCCGTGTAGAACGGGTGCAGCTTGTCGACCGGCACGGCGAGGATCTTCTCGTCCGAACCGGCCTCGTCGACCATCATCAGGGTGCCGATCGGGCGGCAGCGGATGATCGCGCCAGGCACCACCGGGGTCGGGCCCACGACCATGATGTCGGCGGGGTCGCCGTCGTCGGCCAGGGTGTGCGGGATGAAGCCGTAGTTGGCCGGATAGAACATGGCCGTGTGCAGGAAGCGGTCGACCATCAGGGCGCCGCTTTCCTTGTCGATCTCGTACTTCACCGGCTCGCCGCCCTGCGGGATCTCGATGATGGCGTTCAGATCGTAAGGCGGATTGGCCCCGGTCGGGATCTTGGAGAGGTCCATCGTGACTCTTTGTCTTGTGTTGGCTCGCGGGGAGGCGGCCTGCGCGGACGGGCTTATAGGCCGAAATTGCTGCGACGCGGAAGGGGAGAGCGTCGTCGGAGTCGACAAGGCTCCCCAATTCGCCTATAAACCATCCCACATCGTCCGTTAGCGCTAGATGGCGCTTTCGAGCGGCGGCCCAAAAGGCTGCCGCTTTTTGTTTGGCCGAAGGGGCGCGCCTCTTTCGGCCCATCGAGTTGAGAAGAACGTGCGCGGCAAGACGCAGGAAGACCGTGACCTGATCGAGATGCTCGACCCCGTCGCCGAGAGCCTCGGCTACGAGATCGTGCGGCTGCGCCTGATGGGCGGCGCCGAGCAGCGCCGGCTGCAGATCATGGCCGAACACCCGCTGCTGGAGGACGGCACGGGCGGCGACATGAACGTCGAGGACTGCGCCCGCCTGTCGCGCGGCATCTCCGAAATCCTGGACGCGGCCGACCCGATCGCCGGCGAATATACGCTGGAAGTCTCCAGCCCCGGCGTCGACCGCCCGCTGACCCGCCTGAAGGATTTCGAGGACTACGCCGGTCTCGAGGCCCGCATCGAACTCGACCGCGTGGCCGAAGGCCGCAAGCGCTTCAAGGGCGAACTGGCCGGGATCGAGGACGACCAGGTCGGCCTGAACATCGAGGGCGAGGACGACGTCACCGTCTACTTCCCGTTCGCCTGGATCATCGACGCCAAGCTCGTCATGACCGACACCCTGATGGATCGGGGCGCCAAGCAGCGCGCCGCCCGCCTGAAATCAGAAAACGACCAATCCGACAACGACGACGTGTCCGAAAGTGAAGAGGACTGACCATGGCCATCGGCATCGCCGCCAACCGGCTTGAACTCCTGCAGATCGCCGATGCGGTCGCCCGTGAAAAGGGCATCGAGAAGGAAGTCGTCATCGAGGCCATCGAGGACGCGCTGCAGAAGGCCGCCCGCGCCCGCTACGGCGCCGAGCACGACATCCGCGTCAAGATCGACCCGAAGACGGGCGAGACGACGCAGAAGCGCGTGATCGAGGTCGTGTCCGACGACGCCGAGCTGGAAGGCGAGATCGGCAAGATGCCGCTGTCGATCGCCAAGCGCGCCTGGCGCGACGCCGAGATCGGCAAGGTCTACGAAGAGGCCCTGCCGCCGTTCGAGATCGGCCGCGTCCAGACCCAGATGGCCCGCCAGGTCGTCATGCATAAGGTCCGCGAAGCCGAGCGCGAGCGTCAGTACGACGAGTACAAGGATCGCGTCGGCGAGATCGTCAACGGCAGCGTCAAGCGCGTCGAATACGGCAACGTGATCGTCGATCTGGGCCGCGGCGAAGGCATCATGCGTCGCGATCAGTCGATCCCGCGCGAAAACTTCAACGTCGGCGACCGCATCCGCGCCTACATCTACGACGTCCGTCGCGAGACCAAGGGCCCGCAGATCATGCTGAGCCGCGCGCACGGCGGCTTCATGGCCAAGCTGTTCGCCCAGGAAGTGCCGGAAGTCTACGACGGCGTCATCGAGATCCGCGCCGTGGCCCGCGACCCGGGCTCGCGCGCCAAGATGGCCGTCATCTCGAACGACAGCTCGATCGACCCCGTCGGCGCCTGCGTCGGCATGCGCGGTTCGCGCGTGCAGGCGGTCGTGGCCGAGCTGCAGGGCGAGAAGATCGACATCATCCAGTGGTCGGAAGACGAAGCCACCTTCATCGTCAACGCCCTGGCCCCGGCCGAAGTCTCCAAGGTCGTCATGGACGAGGAAGACGAGCGCGTCGAAGTCGTGGTGCCGGACGAGCAGCTGTCGCTGGCCATCGGCCGTCGCGGTCAGAACGTCCGTCTGGCCTCGCAGCTGACCGGCTGGCAGATCGACATCATGACCGAAAGCCAGGAGAGCGAGCGCCGTCAGCGCGAGTTCACCGAGCGCACGGCCCTGTTCCAGGAAGCCCTGGACGTCGACGAGGTCATCGCCCAGCTGCTGGTCACCGAAGGCTTCGCCGCGGTGGAAGACGTCGCCTATGTCGAGCCGCACGAGATCGCCGCGATCGAGGGCTTCGACGAGGAGACCGCCGAGGAACTGCAGGCCCGCGCTCGCGAATTCCTCGAGAAGGAAGCCGCTGAGCTGGACGCCAAGCGCAAGGCGCTGGGCGTCGAGGACGAGGTCCTGGCCATCGAGGGCGTGACCCTGGCCATGGCCGTGGCTCTGGGCGAAGGCGACGTGAAGACGGTCGAGGACTTGGCGGGTCTGGTGCCCGACGACATGCGTGGCTGGTTCGAAAGCAAGAATGGCGAGCGCGTGCGCGAGCCGGGCATCCTGGAGACCTTCAACCTGTCGCCCGAGGACGCCGAGGCGCTGATCATGCGCGCTCGCGTGGCCATGGGCTGGGTCGAGGCGCCGCCGGAGCCGGAATACGAAGAGGTCGAAGGCGAGTTCGAAAGCGACGGCGAGGTTGTCGCCGAGGACGTCGTCTCGGAAGAGGCCGTTTTGGAAGAAGCTGTCTCGGAAGAAGAGGCCTAAGGCCCTCCCAAGCGTTAGGTGACGGCCTCGCGGAGCAATCCGCGGGGCCGTTCGCTATTCAGGACCCATGACCGACCAGACCAACCCCAAGACCCACGCCGAGGCCAGCCGCCAGCGCAAGGACATCGTCCTTGGCGAGGCGACCGACGAGGCGCGCCTGATCCGCTTCGTGGCGGGGCCGGACGGGGCTGTGGTCCCGGACCTGGCGCGCAAGCTGCCCGGTCGCGGGGTCTGGGTCGGGGCCGATCGGGACTCAGTCTCGACCGCCGCCAAGAAGGGTCTTTTCTCGCGCGCGGCCAAGATGAAGCTGACGGCCGCGCCGGACCTCGCCGATCAGGTCGAGGCCTTGCTGGCGCGACGTGTTCTGGAGGGCCTGGGCCTTGCGCGGAAGGCTGGCGTCATTATCTCGGGATACGAGAAGGTGGTCGCCGCCCTGGCAACGGGTAAGGTGGCCTGGCTGATCGAGGCGTCGGACGGCGCCGAGGACGGTCGCCGCAAGATCCTCGCCGCCGCCCGCAGGGCCCCCACGCCGCCCCGTTTGCTGGGCGCGTTCAGTTCGGACGAATTGGGTTTGGCCTTGGGCGGGGAGAATGTGATACACACGGCGCTCCTTGCTGGGCGTGGCCTGGATCGCTGGACTTTGGACGTCGAGCGTTTATCAGGCTTCCGCCCGCTCTCACCGACCGAATGGACGGCGAGGGAGCGCGGGGAGGGCTAGAGCTTTTGCATCTCACCGGAACCGACGGTGCGATGCAAAAGCTCTAGAATCTTAAGACGTTGGATACGGCCATCCGGGCCGTGTCCGTGGGCGAAGGGTCGGGAAACGCGCCTGCTTCGGCAGGTACGTCCAGGCCCCTTTCTCACATGGAACGAACGGTTTTTTTAGCCGGGTACCGCCCGGCGGAAGTACAAGCGAGCGCATGAGCGACGAGAACGAAAACGGCCGACCCGGCGGACGAGCCCCGATCACGCTGAAGCCCCGTCAGGGCTCGGTGAGCGCTGGGGTCGTGAAGCAAAGCTTCAGCCACGGCCGGACCAAGACGGTGGTTGTGGAAACCAAGCGGACGCGGCCCCACGCGCCCGCGTCCGGCAATCTTGCCGCGCCGTCTTCGGCAGAGCGTCGCCAAGACGGCCCCGCGCCCCGCCCGCAGCAGTCGCAAGGCGGCGCGTCGGCGGGCGGCGGTTCCGCCGGTGGTCTTTCGCAGGAAGAACTGCGCGCCCGTCAACGCGTTGTCGACGCCGCCCGCGAGGCTCAGGCCCGTCAGGCCGCCGATCGCGCCGCCGCGGAAGCCCGCGCCCGAGCGGCTCAGGAAGCCGCTCAGCGTGAAGCCGCCGCCAAGGCCGCGGCCGAACGCGCGGCGGCGGCTCCGGCTCCGGCTCCCACGCCGGCCGCGCCCACGCCTGTGACGCCGCCCCCGGCCGCTCCGGTTCAGCCGCCTGTCGCGCAAGCGCCGGCCGCGCCGCGCGCCGAAGCGCCGCGTCAGGAAGCGCCTCGTCAGGACGCTCCCCGCCAGGACGCCTCTCGTCAGGACGCCTCGCGCGCCCCGACGTCGGGCCAGACCCGCACCTACGAACCCAGCCGCGACCGCCGCGACGATCGTCCGACCACGACGACCTATCGTCCGGCCCCGCAAGGCGACCGTCCGTTCAACCAGCGCGCCCCGCGTCCCGACGCCGGCGCCAACTTCGGCCAGCGCGCCCCCCGCGCCCCGAAGGCGACCGTCCGCGCGGTCCGCGTCCCGACGGTGATCGTCCGCAAGGCGATCGCGGCGGCTATCGCGGCGACCGTCCGCAAGGCGATCGTCCTCAGGGCGACCGTCCGCAGCAGACCGTCCGCTACTCGGCGCTCGCGCCGCGTCCGGCGCCGGGCGCTCGTGGTCCTGGCGGTCCGCCGCGCGGTCCGCGTCCGGGCGTTCCGGCCTCGGCCCCGGCCACGCCGGAAATCCAGCGCGCCACCCGCTCGGCACCGCGTCCCGGCGGCAGCGTCATGGATCGTCGTCCGGACGAGGATGACGATCGTCGCAAGAGCGCCGCGCCGAACAAGGCCGTCTCGCGCGTCAAGGGCGCTCCGCAGCGCCGCGAAGGCCGCCTGACCATCCAGGCCGTCGCCGGTGACGGGGATTCCGCCGACCGCATGCGTTCGCTCGCCTCGGTCCGCCGGGCCCGTGAGCGCGAAAAGGAAAAGCGTCGCGGCGGCGTGGCCGAACAGGCCCGTGTCGCCCGCGAGGTCGTGATCCCGGACGTCATCACCGTGCAGGAGCTGTCCAACCGGATGGCCGTGCGCGGCGTGGACATCATCAAGTTCCTGATGCGTCAGGGCGTGATGCTGAAGATCAACGACGTCATCGACAACGACACCGCCGAGCTGGTGGCCACCGAATTCGGCCACACCGTCAAGCGCGTGTCGGAAGCCGACGTTGAAGAAGGCTTCATCGGCGCCGACGATCACGACGATCACATGGAAGCGCGGCCCCCGGTCGTCACGATCATGGGTCACGTCGACCACGGCAAGACCAGCCTGCTCGACGCCCTGCGTTCGACGGACGTGGCGGCGGGCGAAGCTGGCGGCATCACCCAGCACATCGGCGCCTATCAGGTTCGCCTGAAGGACGGCCAGCGCGTGACCTTCCTGGACACGCCCGGTCACGCCGCCTTCTCGCAAATGCGCGCTCGCGGCGCCAACATCACCGACATCGTGGTGCTGGTGGTGGCGGGCGACGACGGCGTCATGCCCCAGACGATCGAGGCGATCAAACACGCCAAGGCCGCCGAGGTGCCGATCATCGTCGCCGTCAACAAGATGGACAAGCCGGGCGCGGACTCCACGCGCGTGGTCAACGAGCTGCTGCAGCACGAGATCGTCGTCGAAAGCCTGGGTGGCGACACCCAGCTGATCGAGGTCTCGGCCAAGGCCCGCACGGGTCTCGAGGAGCTGCTCGAAGCCATCCTGCTGCAAGCCGAAGTGCTCGACCTGAAGGCCAACCCCGACCGCACCGCCGACGGCGTGGTGATCGAGGCCAAGCTGGACAAGGGTCGCGGCGCCGTCTCGACCGTCCTGGTCAACCGCGGCACGCTGAAGCGCGGCGACATCGTCGTCGCCGGCGCCCAGTTCGGCCGCGTCCGCGCGCTCCTCAACGAGCGTAACGAGCAGCTGACCGAAGCCGGTCCCGCCACCCCGGTCGAGATCCTCGGCCTGGACGGCGTGCCCTCGCCGGGCGAAGCGTTCGCCGTGGTCGAGAACGAGGCCCGCGCTCGCGAGCTGACCGAATACCGCATCCGCCAGAAGCGCGAGAAGTCGATGGCCCCCGTGGGCGCCGGCGCCTCGATGGCCGACATGATGGCCAAGCTGCAGGACAAGAAGCTGAAAGAACTGCCGCTGGTCATCAAGGCCGACGTGCAGGGTTCGGCCGAAGCGATCATCGGTTCGCTGGACAAGATGTCGACCGACGAGGTCCGTGCGCGGATCATCCTGTCGGGCGCCGGCGCGATCAGCGAAAGCGACGTCATGCTGGCCAAGGGCGCCGGCGCGCCGGTCATCGGCTTCAACGTCCGGGCCTCGGCCCAGGCGCGAGCCCTGGCCGAACGCGAAGGGGTCGAGATCCGCTATTACGCGATCATCTACGACCTGCTGGACGACATCAAAGGCGTGCTCTCGGGCATGCTGGCCCCGATCCAGCGCGAAACCTTCCTCGGCAACGCCGAGGTCCTGCAGGCCTTCGACATCTCCAAGGTCGGCAAGGTCGCCGGCTGTAAGGTCACCGAAGGCGTTGTCCGCAAGGGCGCCAAGGTCCGGATCATCCGTCAGGACATCGTGGTGCTCGAGCTGGGCACCCTGCAGACGCTCAAGCGCTTCAAGGACGAGGTCAACGAAGTCCCTGTCGGTCAGGAATGCGGCATGATGTTCGCCGGCTTCCAGGACATCAAGGTCGGCGACGTGATCGAGTGCTTCACCGTCGAAGAGATCAAGCGCCAGCTCGACTAGAGCGCGTTGGGCGAAAGTGGGGGCGGTTTCGCCCTCAGAACGCGCTCAAGGTAAAAACCTAGAGCTTGTCGGACACCGACAAGCTCTAGGGGCTGGTCACGAGATCGGAAATGCCGAAGGGCGCGGATCGCAAGGTCCGCGCCCTTTGTCTTGGGCGCTTTCGCCAGACTGGAAATCGCCCCAATCCGGCGCTACGCCTTCGTCATGCGTATTAAGGCCCTCCTCGCTCTGACCGCTGTCGCCGCGTCCTTGACCGCTTGCGCGACAGCTGACCGCTATGACGCCGCCGGCGACGTCCACGACCTGCTGGTGGCGATCCGTGACAACGACCGCGCCCGCTTTGACGCGCACGTTGATCGCCGCGCTCTGAAGGGCCAGATCGAGGCGCGGTTGATGGATGAAGCGCGCCGGCGAGGGTCCAGCGACGCGCTTTCAGCCTTGGCGGCCCTGGCGGCGGGTCCAATCGCCGACGTGGCTAGCGAAGCCTTGATCCGGCCCGAGACCTTCCGCGCGGCGGCGACCTATTATGGCTATACCCCGGACCGCCCGATCCCAGGCCGGGTCGCGATCGCCAGCACCCTTCGGCCGGTCGACAATGGCCGGGTCTGCGCGGCCAAGAAGGACGGTCCTTGCCTGCTGACCTTCACACGCGAGGGCTCGACCTGGCGTCTGACCGGCTTTGATCCGCAGGCGGCGAACCTGCATCTGAAGCGATGATCAAGACTGGCTGGGGCGTTGCGGCCCTGATCCTGCTGTCCGCTTCGGCCGCGCGCGCCGAGACGCGGATGTTCTCGTACGACCCGATCTCGCCCGACGCCAAGCGGCTGACGGGCGCGGGCGTGACGATCCTGTTCAACCAGGGCCTGCTGGGCGGCGGTCGCCCGATCAAGGTCCTGGCCACCGGCGTCCCCGCAGAGGCGCGGCTCAGGGACGGCCGGCAAAGGGACCTGGGTCCTGGTGGTCTTTCCGCGATGGAGGGCGTCGACGCCGACGCGACGCTCTACGAAGTCGATTCCAGCGCGGCCCAGGGCAAGATCTATGTCCGCGCCTTCTGCCCGGGCTCGACGCGACTTTGGCTGTCATTCAGCACCATCGTCATCCGGCGCGACCTGCGGATTCAGGCGTTCGGCGACGATCCCAAGGCGCAAGGGCGGGCGCGGCTCTGCGGCACGCTGGACTTCTCCTACCGCGGCGAATGGCGGCTGCCGAAGGGCCGCTCCGCGCCGGACCCGATGCAGGACTGGACCGACAATCCCCAGCATCCCGACACCTCGAACTGATCTGGCCGCCTGGCCCCTTCCGGTCTAGCGTTCGCGCCGGGGCAGGGAGGGCCAGGGAATGCCGAACGATCCGCTGGAGGGGTTCGAGCGCTTCGATTTCGATGACGGCCGCTGGACGCGCGAGGTCTACCGGATAGGCGCGGGACCCGCGGTCATCGTCATTCACGAGGTTCCGGGCCTGCATCCGGGCGTGCTGGCCTTCGCTCGGGATCTGGCGGACGCGGGCATGACCGCCTTCTGCCCCAGTCTGTTCGGCAAGCCCGGCAAGACGGTGACGCAAGGCTATGCGATCGGCGAGATCCTCAAGAACATGTGCGTGCGGCGCGAGTTTCGCGTCTGGAAGGACGGCCGCTCTAGCCCGATCGTCGACTGGCTGCGCGCCCTGGCCCGCGAGGTTCACGCCGAATGCGGCGGCAAGGGCGTGGGCGCCGTGGGGATGTGCTTCACCGGCGGCTTCGCCTTGGCGATGATGACCGAGCCAGCCGTGGTGGCGCCCGTGATGTCGCAGCCGTCGCTGCCGTTCGTGGACCGCGGCGGACTCGACTGCTCGGCCGCCGAGCTGGCCTGCGCCAAACAGCGTTTCACGGACGAGGGGCTGTCCCTCATGGCGCTGCGCTTCCGGTCCGACAAGCTGGTCCCCGACGCCCGCATCGCGCGCCTGAAGGCCGAGTTCGGCGACAAGGTCGAGGTGATCGAGCTGGAGGACCACGACGCCGCGCCCGGGGTGCCGATGGCGCCGCACTCGGTCCTGACCCTTCACCTTCATCGCTCGGTCCCCGATTGCGGGACGATGAAGGCGCGCGACCGGGTGATCGCGTTCTTCCAGGAGCGGGTGGGGGCCTAGCGGACGCCGCGCTGGACTTCCGCCGCCGGGAGGCCTAGACACCGCGCCTTCGATTTTCCCCGCGCACCGGCGTTCGATCCGCCGGCCGGGCCAAAAGGACGTTCGCGCCATGAAGCGCCATGCCGACAACAAGAAGGGGGCCGCGACCGGCCCCTCGCAACGCCAGCTCCGCGCCGGCGAACTGATCCGCCACGCCCTGGTCGAGATCCTCCGGGAGGAGGAGCTGCAGGACGAAGCGCTGCACAACATCTCGGTCACGGTGTCCGAAGTGCGGATGAGCCCGGACCTCAAGCACGCCGTCTGCTTCGTCGAGCCGCTGGGCGCGGGCCTGACCGGCGAGGACACGACGGAGGTGATCAAGGGCCTGAACCGTGTGTCCAAGTTCCTGCGCGGCCGCCTGGGCCGCAGCATCGACATGAAGTTCACGCCGGACCTGAAGTTCATCCACGACGAGAGCTTCGGGACCGCCGCCTATATGGACAAGCTGTTCCTGGACCCGAAGGTCCAACAGGACACGCGTCGCCTTTCGGACGTCCTCGACGAAGACGAGGACTGAGCATGGCTCGCCGCAAGAAGGGCGAGACGGTCTCGGGCTGGATCTGCCTGGACAAGCCCTACGACCTGACCTCGACCACGGCCGTCTCCCGCGTTCGTCGCGCGTTCAACGCCCAGAAGGGCGGCCACGCAGGCACGCTGGACCCCCTGGCCACCGGCATCCTGCCGATCGCCCTGGGCGAGGCGACCAAGACCGTTCCGTTCCTGATGGACGCCGACAAGGCCTATCGCTTCACCATCGCCTGGGGGCGGGACACCACCACCCTCGACCGCGAGGGCGAGACCACGGCCAGCTCCGACGTCCGTCCGACCCGCGACCAGGTCGAGGCGGCGCTGCCGGCCTTCGTCGGCGAAGTCGACCAGGTCCCGCCGAATTTCTCGGCCATCAAGGTCGACGGCGAACGCGCCTATGACCTGGCCCGTGACGGGGTCGAGTTCGAGTTGCCGACCCGCAAGGTGACGATCTTCGACCTCAAGGTCGTCGAGCAGCCGGACGTCGACCACATCACGCTGGAGATGGAATGCGGCAAGGGCACCTATGTCCGCGCCGTGGTCCGGGACCTCGCCAAGGCGCTCGGAACCTGCGGTCACGTCGCCGACCTGCGCCGCACCCGCGTGGGGGGCTTCTCGGAGGCCGGGGCGATATCGCTGGAAACTCTCGAGAATTTGAGCTATGAGGCCCGGCTGTCGGAGGCATTGCTTCCGGTCGAGACCGCGCTGGACGACATCCCGGCGTTGGCCGTGACCGATGAAGACGCCTTCCGGCTTGCACAGGGACGCGCCATCGTCCTGCTTCCGCGTCAGGTGGAAACGTTGAAAGCCGAGCTTCCGCCCGGCGATCGCACCGTTTCCGCCATGTCCGGCGACAGGTTGGTGGCCCTGTGCGAGATGCGCGCCGGGCGGCTCAATCCGGTGCGGGTCTTCCAACTCACCTGAGCGGAGACTTACCGATGTCGATCACTATCGAGCGCAAGGCCGCTCTCATCGCCGAACACGCCCGCGGCGCGGGTGACACCGGCAGCGCTGAAGTCCAGGTCGCGATCCTCTCGGAACGCATCTCGAACCTGACCGAGCACTTCAAGACGCACAAGAAGGACAACCACAGCCGTCGTGGCCTGCTGAAGCTGGTTTCCCAGCGTCGCCGGCTCCTCGACCACCTGAAGAAGTCCGACGCCGGTCGCTATCAGTCCCTGATCGAAAAGCTGGGTCTGCGTCGCTAAAGGCATCAGGTCCGCCGCCCCGCGAAAGCAGGGCGGCGGATCGCGTATTGGGAGCTCGGCGGCCGAGACAGGCCGTACGCCAGGCTCCTCAAGGACGCCCGCTCCAACCGGGTCGTCCCTTTGTCCGAGGGTTCACGTCCTCAAACCCGCCTGTCACACTGGATGAGGATCATCGGGCCGGCTTCCGTTAGCCGTCCGCCCCTGTCCGCCCCCGAAGGGAATCCGCCCGCGGGAACCGAAAGAAGAAAAATGTTCGATATCAAACGCAAGACGATCGAGTGGGGCGGCAAGACGCTGGTCCTCGAAACCGGTCGCATCGCCCGTCAAGCCGACGGCGCCGTCCTGGCCACCATGGGCGAGACTGTCGTCCTGGCCACCGCCGTGTTCGCCAAGAGCCAGAAGCCGGGCCAAGACTTCTTCCCCCTGACGGTCAACTATCAGGAAAAGACCTTCGCGGCCGGCAAGATCCCCGGCGGCTTCTTCAAGCGCGAAGGCCGTCCGTCGGAAAAGGAGACCCTGGTCTCCCGCCTGATCGACCGTCCGATCCGCCCGCTGTTCGTCAAGGGCTTCAAGAACGAAGTCCAGGTCGTCGTCACCGTGCTGCAGCACGACCTCGAGAACGATCCCGACATCCTGGGCATGGTCGCCGCCTCGGCCGCCCTGACCCTGTCGGGCGCCCCGTTCATGGGTCCGATCGGCGCCGCGCGCGTCGGCTGGGTCGACGGCGCCTACGTGCTGAACCCGACTCTCGACGAGATGAAGGAAAGCAAGATGGACCTCGTCGTGGCCGGCACCGCCGACGCCGTGATGATGGTCGAATCGGAAATCCAGGAGCTCTCGGAAGAGATCGTGCTGGGCGGCGTCAACTTCGCCCACCAGCAGATGCAGGCCGTGATCGACGCGATCATCGACCTGGCCGAGCACGCCGCCAAGGAGCCCTTCGCGTTCGAGCCGGAAGACACCGACGCGATCAAGGCCGAGATGAAGGGCATCGTCGGCGCGGACATCGCCGCCGGCTACAAGATCACCAAGAAGCAGGACCGCTACGAGGCGATCGGTAACGCCAAGAAGAAGGCCATCGAGGCTCTGGGCAAGTCGGACACCAATCCGGCCGGCTACGACCCGCAGAAGCTGGCCGCCATCTTCAAGGAACTGGAAGCCGACGTCGTGCGTCGCGGCATCCTGGACACCGGCCTGCGCATCGACGGCCGCGACGTCCGCACCGTCCGTCCGATCCTGGGCGAAGTCGGCATCCTGCCGCGCACCCACGGTTCGGCTCTGTTCACCCGCGGCGAGACCCAAGCCATCGTCGTGGCGACCCTGGGCACCGGCGACGACGAGCAGTTCATCGACGCCCTGGAAGGCACCTACAAGGAATCCTTCCTGCTGCACTACAACTTCCCGCCCTATTCGGTCGGTGAGACGGGCCGCATGGGCTCGCCGGGCCGCCGCGAAATCGGCCACGGCAAGCTGGCTTGGCGCGCCCTGCGCCCGATGCTGCCGAGCAAGGAAGACTTCCCCTACACGATCCGCCTGGTCTCGGAGATCACCGAGTCGAACGGTTCGTCCTCGATGGCCACGGTCTGCGGTTCGTCGCTGGCCATGATGGACGCCGGCGTGCCGCTGGTCCGTCCGGTCTCGGGCATCGCCATGGGCCTGATCCTGGAAAAGGACGGCTTCGCGGTCCTGTCGGACATCCTCGGCGACGAGGATCACCTCGGCGACATGGACTTCAAGGTGGCCGGCACCAGCGAGGGCCTGACCTCGCTGCAGATGGACATCAAGATCGCCGGCATCACGCCCCAGATCATGGAGCAGGCCCTGGCTCAGGCCAAGGAAGGCCGCGCGCACATCCTGGGCGAGATGAACAAGGCCATGGACGCGCCGCGTGAAGACGTCGGCGATTTCGCCCCGAAGATCGAAACCATCACCATCCCGACCGACAAGATCCGTGAAGTGATCGGCTCGGGCGGCAAGGTGATCCGCGAGATCGTCGCCACCACCGGCGCCAAGGTCGACATCAACGACGACGGCATCGTGAAGGTCTCGGCCTCGGACGGCGCCAAGATCAAGGCCGCGATCGACTGGATCAAGTCGATCACGGACGAAGCGGAAGTCGGCAAGATCTATGACGGCAAGGTCGTGAAGGTCGTCGACTTCGGCGCCTTCGTGAACTTCTTCGGCGCCAAGGACGGTCTCGTCCACGTCAGCCAGATCAGCAACGAACGCGTCGCCAAGCCGTCGGACGTGCTGAAGGAAGGCCAGATGGTCAAGGTGAAGCTCCTGGGCTTCGACGACCGCGGCAAGACCAAGCTGTCGATGAAGGTCGTCGACCAGGAAACCGGTGAAGACCTGTCGAAGAAGGAAACGGCGGCCGAAGAGGCGTAAGCCTTCAAAGCCCGGTTTTCCGGAACGAACGCGGCGGGCGGCTCCGAAAGGGGCCGCCCGTTTTGCGTTTTGGGAGCGCGTGACGCCGTGAGGCGTTGTCCCTGGCTGAACAGGGAGCGCCGCCATGGACATCCGCCAGCAAGCCGACCGCGAGATCGACGAGGCTCCCGACAAGTCCGTCGGTTTCTTGCTGCCCGAGGATGAGTGGGAGGCTTTCTTGGCCTCGACGGGCGCCGAGGCTCGTGGCGATCCGCCGGAGACGGTTTATCGCGGAGCGCGGTTCAAGCGCGCCCCGGTGACCGCCATCACCCACGAAGAAGGGTTTTAAGCGCTTGGGTCGGCTCTTGGCGCTACCGCTCCGATGGATCAGGCCTCGAGGCCTTGATGTGTCGCGCTTGCTCGAATGGGCCGCGCGCTTGGGCTATGCGGCTCGCGGGCTGGTCTATCTCGGACTCGGGACCATCGCCCTGCTCGCCGCGGGAGACCTTACACCCCAGGCCAAGGGGGCCACGGGCGTGCTCGAGACCTGGGCCGGATGGCCCATGGGGCTGGTGCTGATCGGCGGCGTGGGGTGCGGCCTGACCGGCTTTGCGGCGTGGCGCGCGATCCAGGCGGTGTTCGACGCCGACCACCATGGGACATCCCCCAAGGCCTGGGCGATCCGGGCGGGGCAGGCGATCAGCGGCCTCGTCTATGGCGGTCTGGCGCTATCGGCCTTCGAGCTGCTCGACGTCTTTGAGGATTTCGGCGAGGCGGACGAAGCCGGGGATATCCAGGAGACCTCCGCCGCCGTGCTCGGCGCGCCCCACGGCGATGGGTTGCTCATCCTGGCCGGGCTCGTCGTGATCGGCTTTGGCGTCGGCAACGTCATCCAAGGTCTAACGCAGGACTTCGGTCGGCGCCTGGCGTGCGACAAGGCCCTGTGTCGATGGGTCGAGCCCCTGGCCAAGATCGGTTACGCCGCCCGGGGGCTGGCCACGCTGCCGGTCGGTGTCTTCCTCATGCTGGCGGGCCTGGAAGCGCGGGCGACCGAGGCTCGCAGCTGGGGGCAGGCCTTGCAAACCGTCGAACAGAGGCCTTTCGGCGGCTTCGTGCTCGGCGCGCTGGCGGCGGGTCTCATCGCCTTCGGCCTGTTCGGTTTCGTGGAGGCGCGTTATCGGCGCATCTCGCCGCCGTCGGAGCTGTCGATTTGATTTAGATCAAAAATAGAAACCATGGATTTCGACCATTTCTATATATGCGCCCATGGCCGCGCGGCATTCTCTTTTCATCGGAACAACGGGACGGGCCAGACGGCCTTCCGAATGAGGGATCGGGATCATGAGCAGCGGCTTCTTCACCACCAACGACGGCGCGCAGATCTTCTTCAAGGACTGGGGTCCCAAGGACGCGCAGCCGGTCGTGTTCCACCACGGTTGGCCGCTGTCGTCGGACGACTGGGACGCCCAGATGATGTTCTTCCTGAACAAGGGCTACCGCGTCATCGCCCATGACCGCCGCGGCCATGGCCGCTCCAGCCAGACCGACACCGGCAACGAGATGGACACCTACGCCGCCGACGTCATCGCGCTGGCTAGGCA
Organism: Caulobacter segnis ATCC 21756; assembly: GCF_000092285.1. NCBI lineage: Bacteria > Pseudomonadati > Pseudomonadota > Alphaproteobacteria > Caulobacterales > Caulobacteraceae > Caulobacter > Caulobacter segnis. The sequence continues at coordinate 45,716 of NC_014100.1, forward strand.
TCTGGACCTGAAGAACGCCATTCACATCGGTCACTCGACCGGCGGCGGCGAAGTGGCCCGCTACGTAGCGCGCGCCGAGCCCGGCCGCGTCGCCAAGGCCGTGCTGATCGGCGCGGTGCCGCCGATCATGCTGAAGACGCCCGCCAATCCCGGCGGCCTGCCGATGGAGGTCTTCGACGGCTTCCGCTCGGCCCTGCTGACCAATCGCGCCCAGTTCTTCCACGACGTGGCCGCCGGTCCGTTCTACGGCTTCAACCGCGACGGCGCGAAGGTCTCGCCGGCGACGGTCGAGAACTGGTGGCGCCAGGGCATGATGGGCGGCGCGAAGGCCCACTACGATTGCATCGCCGCCTTCTCGGAGACCGACTTCACCGAAGACCTCAAGGCGATCGACGTCCCGGTCCTGATCCTGCACGGCGAGGACGACCAGATCGTCCCGATCGCCGACAGCGCCGAACTGGCCATCAAGCTGGTCAAGACCGGCAAGCTGATCACCTATCCGGGCTTCCCGCACGGCATGGCCACGACGGAAGCCGAAACCATCAACCGCGACCTGCGGGCCTTCATCGAGGGCTGAGGTCGATGCGTGTTTCCCTCTCCCCACGCGGGAGAGGGTGGCCCGCGAAGCGGGTCGGGTGAGGGGGGCGCTCGAAATGACCGGCGCGACCCCTCATCCGTCGCTTCCAGCGACACCTTCTCCCGCAAGGGGAGAAGGATTTTATCCCCGCTTCGGCGTGACCTTCACCACCGCCATGTCCGGCGCGCCATTGCCGCCCCGGCAGGCGGCCCACTTGAACTTCAGGTCCATGCAGACCCAGACCTCGGTCAGGCGGCCGTCCTTGACGCGGACGTTGAGGCCTTCCGGCGAGAGCTTGCCGTTGCGGTCGATGAACGCCTTGCGGACCTCGCCCGCCGTCATGATCCCGTCGGCGCCGGGATCGAGGTCCGGCACGTTCAGCTTCTCGCGGATCTTGCGGGCCTTCTTGAAATAGGCCTCGGGCGTGTCCCACTGGCACGTGCCGTGCGCCTGCCACTCGTGTTGCAGCAGCCAGGGCGAAGGCGTCATGCAGAGGTTGGCCTTGACGGTGGCGGGGCTCATCGGCGGGCTAGGGCGGCAGTAGCGGGGGTGAACCCTGTCCGGCCCGTTCGGCCACAGGCCGTGCACTGTGAAGCCGAAGCTGTTGGCCTGGCACTGGATCGCTTTATCGGACTCCGGGATGCCAGCGCGGCAGGCCTCCGGCGACCAGTACAGCGCCAGCAGATAGGCGGCGATCGGGACGTCCGTGTGGATCTCGTTCGGCGGCGGGACCTCGGACGGGGACGGAGTGACCGAGATCGGAACCGCGCACGACTTGAGGTCCGAAGCGTTGGCGGTCCCGGCGAGGGCCAGAGACGCGACGGCGGCGACAAGGGCGATCTTCATGGGCGGCTCCGGCAGGTCAGTCGGCGCGGATAGGGACCCGCGCCGCCGCCGGCGTCAAGCTGGCGCTCAGCGCCGGGCTTCGGTGGCCATGCGGACAGCCAAGCCGCCGAGCACCGTCGCCATCAGCCAGCGCTGGACCATCGCGAAGCCCGGTCGCTGGGCCAGGAAGCCGGCGATGGATCCCGCGGCCAGGCAGATCGCGCCGTTGACGGTGATGCTGACGCCGATCTGGGTCAGGCCCAGGGCCAGGGACTGGCTGAAGACGCCGCCTTGCTCGGTATGGATGAACTGCGGCAGCAGCGACAGATAGAGCATGGCCGCCTTGGGGTTCAGCAAATTGGTCAGGAAGCCCATGCTGATCAGCTTGGCGGGGCTGTCCTTGGGCAGGTCGCGGACCTGGAAGGGCGCGGCGCCGCCCGGCCGGATCGCCTGCCAGGCCAGCCAGGCCAGATAAAGCGCGCCGCCGAACCGCAGGGCGTCATAGGCGATCGGCGCGGCCATCAGGAGCGCGGTGATGCCCAGGGCCGCGCACAGCAGATAGACGATGAAGCCGGCGGCCGTGCCGATCAGCGACACGATCCCCGCCCAGCGGCCCTGGCAGATCGAACGGCTGACCAGATAGAGCATGTTCGGCCCAGGGGTCAGGGCCATCCCCAGGCAGATGAGCGTGAAGGCGATCCAGGTCTTGGCGTCCGGCATGGCGCGGCTCCGTTTGCGATATGGAGGGCGCCCAGGCGAGCGGCTTTGAACGTCCGCGCTTCCCGAGGGTCGTTTCCCTCCGAACGCCAGTCGCGCGAACGCCGACCCCTAACACACAAGGTCTGACGAGGGGAACGAAAGGGTCATCAACTCGACACATAAACCGCAATTGCGAGCGATTATCATTGCGACTGCGTCTCAAGGTCGCTAAGAACGCCTCGCAATTTCAGGACGGGCGTCGTTCGCGCTCTCTGGGGACAAGATCAATATGCGTAATCCGACCTTCGCCGGCGTTGTGAGCCGGCCTCGCCGCGCCTTGGGCGTCGCCGCCGTCGCGGGCCTCGCGGGCCTTGGCCTGGCTCAGGCCGCCTCGGCCGCCGCCATGGACGCCGCCGCCCCGATCGCCACCGCGCCCGCCGCGGACAGCACCGAGGTTTCGTCGGTGAAGATCGACGCCAAGCGCGTGACCGACCCTTCGTCGAGCAAGTTCACCGCGCCGCTGTTGGACACGCCACGCTCGGTGACGGTCATTCCGTCCGCGATCATCGAGCAGACCGCGGCGACCTCGCTGCAGGACATTCTGCGCACCTCGCCCGGCATCACCTTCGGCGCCGGCGAGGGCGGTCAGCCGCTGGCCGACCGTCCTTTCATCCGTGGCCAAAGTTCGGGCAACAACGTCTTCGTCGACGGCGTGCGGGACACGGGCGGGCAAACCCGCGAGGTGTTCAACCTCGAGCAGGTCGAAGTCATCAAGGGGCCGGATTCGGTCTATAGCGGCCGCGGCTCGGGCGGCGGCAGCATCAACCTATCGTCCAAGACCCCCAAGGCCGAGAGCTTCGTGGGCGGTTCCGCCGCCGCCGGCACGGATCAGTATTACCGCGTCACCGCGGACGGCAACTACGCCTTCGCCAAGAACGCGGCGCTGCGCCTGAACCTGATGGCTACGGGCGGCGACACGCCCGGCCGCGACAGCGTTTCTTTCAAGCGCTGGGGCGTCGCGCCTTCGCTGGCCTTCGGCATCGACACCCAGACCCAGGCCACGCTCAGCTACTATCACCTCGATACCGACCAGGATCCGGACTACGGCATTCCGCTGGCGTCCAAGCGCACCTGGGGCGTGGCGGGCACGGACAGCCGCACGCGCCCGGCCAGCGGCATCCTGGATGTCTCGCGCGACGCCTACTACGGCCTCGAGCGCGACTGGATGAAGACCAAGGCCGATATCGCCACGATCGCCGTCCGTCACGAGATCAACGACGATCTCGCGATCCGTCAGGTGGTTCGCTACGGCAAGACGCTCAACGACTATCTGGTCACCAATCCGGGTGACGGCGGCGCGGCCCAGTTCGTGGCCGGCGAGTGGTGGATGAAGCGCGGGACCAAGTCGCGCTGGAACGAGACCACCACGACCGCCTTCGTCACCGACCTGACCGGCAAGTTCGAGCTGGCCGGCCTGAAGAACCGCTTCAACATCGGCGTGGAGCTGTCGCGCGAAGTCAACGACAACGCCACCTACGTGATCTTCACGACGGCGGGCTCGGCCTGCCCGGCCGGCTTCACCGGCGCGGGAACGGGTGACTGCACGCGGCTTTACGCGCCCAATCCGGGTGACGCCTGGACCGGTGTGATCAACCGGGGTCCGCTCTCGACCTCGAAGACCCGCAACGGTTCGATCTACGCCTTCGACACGATCGATCTGACCGACAAGCTGCTGCTGAACGTCGGCGTCCGCTACGACGACTATTCGACCCAGGGTGTCAACGCCACGGCGACCAGCGCCAACGGCGTCGTGACGGGCGTGACCTATACCAGCCTGCCCAAGGCCAGCTGGGACTTCGTCAACTACCAGATCGGCCTGAACTACAAGCCGACCCCGTCGAGCAGCCTCTACGTCTCGTACGCCACCTCCTCGACGCCGCCGAACATCGCCGGCGGCGACCAGAACACCGCCGCCACTCCGGCCCAGGTCGTGCTGGACCCCGAGGACACGACCAGCATCGAAGCTGGCGCCAAGTGGAACGTCTTCAACGACAAGCTCGCGCTTTCGGGCGCGGTCTTCCGCACCGAACGCAAGAACGCCCAGATCGCGCTCAGCGCGACCGAAGTCGCCCAGGCCGGCGAAGTGCGCGTGCAGGGCGTCGAAATCGGCGTGTCGGGTTACGTCACGCGGGCCTGGCAGGTGTTCGGCGGCTACACCTACATGGATAGCGAGCTGGTCAAGGGCCCCTACACCAGCGTCAACGTCGGCGATCCGCTGGCTAATACGCCCAAGAACACCGTCAGCCTGTTCACCACCTACCGCGTGCTGCCGCAGCTGTCGGTCGGCGGCGGCGTCTACTACGTGTCGAAGATGTTCGGCGGCAACCAGGGCGGCGCCGGCGGTGGGACCAATAAGGTCTTCGCCCCGTCGTACACCCGCTATGACGCCTTCGCCTCGTGGACCATCAGCAAGACGGCGAGCTTGCAGCTCAACGTCCAGAACCTGACCGACGAGCGCTACATCGCGCGGACCAACGGCGTGCACCACGCCGATCCGGCGCCGGGCCGCCAGGCGCTGCTGACCCTGAACGTGAAGTACTGATCCTCCCCTCACGGTGCTTCACATGAACGCCCCGCCCGGCTTTTGTCGGTCGGGGCGTTTTTCCTTTTGATCCAGGCGATGATCTGATCCGGATCAAAGGAGACGCTGGCCCACTCAGCTAGGAACGGTTCGCAAATAGGATGTCGCTCATGATGCTGCAGATTCCCGAAGTGCTGACCAAGGCGCAGGTGGCCGAGTGCCGGGCGATCCTCGACGCCGGCCCTTGGGTGGACGGCAACGTGACTTCGGGCTTCCAGGCCGCGCGCGCCAAGAACAACGAGCAGCTGCCGCAGGAAAGCGCCGAGGCGCGCCAGGTCGGGGCGATCATCGTCCAGGCGCTGCAGTCGAATCCGTTGTTCGTCTCGGCCGCCCTGCCGCACACCATCCTGTCGCCGATGTTCAACCGCTACGGCGAGGGCATGGGCTTCAAGGACCACGTCGACAACGCGATCCGCCGCGATCCCGTGACCGGCCAGCGGCTGCGCACGGACCTGTCCTGCACGCTCTTCCTGGCCGAGCCCGAGGACTATGACGGCGGGGAGCTGGTGGTGAACGACCTCTATGGCGACCACGTCGTCAAGCTGGGCGCGGGAGACGCGATCCTCTATCCCAGCACCAGCCTGCACCACGTCACGCCGGTCACGCGCGGCGCGCGGGTGGCCAGCTTCTTCTGGATCCAGAGCCTGGTGCGCGACGACGTCAAGCGCGGCCTGTTGCTGGACATGGACGTCGCCATCCAGCGCCTGTCCCGGAAGGTCGATCAGGACGAGGAGGGGATCCTGTCTCTGACCGGCGTCTATCACAACCTGCTGCGCCAGTGGGCCGAGGTCTGACGATTTCGGGCGCAATGTTCGAAGAACGCCGGTACCGCGAACCTAAAGTTTACGGTTGCGCCGCACGATCCGCCCAACTTGGCGGAGACTGAATGTCTGAGGCGACGATCAAAGCGGACGGCGTGCAAGCGACGACGCGCGGGTCCTCGTCCTTCGACGAGGCCGAGGCCGCGCGCTGGTTCTTCGACAACGCCAGCGATCTCTTCACCGTCGTTTCACCGGAAGGGCGGTTCGCCAGGGTCAACGCCGCCTGGACCACGCTCACCGGTTGGTCGGCCGACGAGCTGGTCGGGCATCCGACCATAAAGTTCATCCATCCCGACAGCCACGCCGAACTGATCGACTCCTCGCGCCGCCTGCGGGAGACAGGATCGGCGATCAACGAGGTTCGGGTTCTCTGCAAGGACGGCCGCTGGGTCTGGCTGCAGGGCCGTTCGCGGCTGGGGCCTCACGGCGAGATGATCGGGCTGATGCACGACATCTCCGGCGAGGTCGAAGCGCGGGCGCAACTGGAGGCGGCCAGGCGCACCCACGAGATGCTCGCCGAGGCCGCTGGCATCGGCATCTGGAGCTATGAACCCGCCGACGCCCGCATCGACTGGACGCCGGACGCCGTGGCGGCGTTGGGCCTCACGCCCGCCGAGATCGCCACGCCGGAGCTGTTCTTCGCGCGGATCGCGCCCGAGCAGCGAGGCAAGGTCGCCGAGGCCTTCAGCCGAGCGGTGCAGACCGGCGAAGGCGGATCGATGGAGTATCGCCTGCGCGGCCACCATGGCCGCTGGCTGACCTTCCGCAGCACCTATCGCGCCGAACCGCGCCCGGGCGGCCTCCACGCCCTCAAGGGCATTTCACAGAACATCACCGACGTGGCGCGCAGTCGCGACAAGGCGATCTGGAGCGAGCGTCGCGCCCGCCGGCTGGTCGAAGACGCACCGTTCGCGGTCGGCGTTTACGACGTCGATCTGCGCCTGCGACTGGTCAGCCCCAAGTTTCTCGAGATCTTCAAGGCGACCGAGGCGGACGTCATCGGCAGGTCGCTGCAGGAGCTGACCAACGGCAGCCGACGCCGTTTCGTCGCCGGCGTGGCGCGGGCCTTGTCGGGCGAGATCGTGACCCGCCGGGAGGACCGGTTGCTCGACGCCGAGGGCGACGAGCACTGCCTGCGCTGGGAGGCGCGGCCTTGGCGCGACGTGAACGGCGAGATCGTCGGCGTGATCACCTACATGGACGACGTGACGGCCCTGGCGGCCGCGCGGCGCGAGGCGCGGATCAACGCCCGCCGCCTCAAGGTGGCGCTGGGCGCGGCCCGGGCCGGCGTCTACGAGATCGACCATGAGCGCGCCAGCTTCTGGGGCTCGCCGGAATTCCATCGCATGGTTGGGCGTCGGGTCGGCTACGAGGACGTCCGCGAGGCCATCTGGCCGATGATCCATCCCGAGGATCGCAAGAAACTCTACGCGGCCGCCGCGGAATGGCGGCGACTGGGGGACCAAGGCGCGCACGAATACGACGTGCGGCTGTGCCCCTCCGAGGGCGAGACGCGCTGGATCCGGGTTTTCCACGAAGCCCGGCGCGATTCCAGCGGCCGTCCGCGCAAGGCGTTCGGTCTGGTTCTCGATATCGACGAACACAAGCGGGCCGAGCTGGCCCTGATGGCCGCCGAGCGCGCGGCCCAGGCGGCCAGCGAGGCCAAGGCCCAGTTCCTGGCCAATATGAGTCATGAAATCCGCACCCCGATGAACGGTGTGCTGGGGGTCCTGCACGTGCTCAAGCGCGAACTGCCGTCCGGCGAGAACGCCGACCTGCTGGGCGAGGCCCTCGCCGCCGGTCAGATGCTCTCGACCCTGCTCGACGACGTCATCGACATTTCGCGCATCGAAGCTGGGCGGCTCGAGCTGAACCACGAGGCGGTCGACCCCGCCGAACTGGCGCGCGGCGTGGTGCGTCTTCTGGCGGGTCCGGCGTCGGAGAAAGGTCTGAGCCTGGACCTCGACATCGCCCAGAACCTGGGTTGGATCCAGACCGACGCGACAAGGGTGCGCCAGGCGCTGTTCAACCTGATCGGCAACGCGGTCAAGTTCACGGTGAAGGGCTCGGTGACCGTGCGCGTGCGCCGGCTTGGCGCGGCGGACGCGCAGCGCCTGGTCTTCGACGTCGTCGACACCGGGGTCGGGGTGCCGCTGGCGGCGCAAGAGCGCCTGTTCGAGCGCTTCCAGCAAGCCGACGCCAGCACCACGCGCAGGTTCGGGGGCTCGGGCCTCGGCCTGGCGATCAGCCGCAACCTGGCGCGAATGCTGGGCGGCGACATCACGCTCCGCTCGAAGCCAGGCGAGGGTTCGACTTTCAGCCTGACCATCGCCGCGCCGCCCGCCGCCGCGCCCGCGGGGATCGGGAGCGAGGCCGACGACCTCCTGGCCGGGCTGCGCGTGCTGGTGGTCGAGGACAATGCGACGAACCAACTGGTGGCGCGGCGCATCCTGGAGCAGCTCGGCGCGGCGGTCACCGTGGCCGACGACGGCGCTTCAGGGGTGGCCGCGGCGCGCGACGGCGGTTTCGACCTGATCCTGATGGACGTGCAGATGCCCGGCATGGACGGCCTCGAGGCGGCCCGGCGGATCCGCGCGCTCCCGGGCGAGGCCGCCCGGTCGCCGATCATCGCCCTGACCGCCAATGTCATGGCCCATCAGCGCGCCGCCTATCGCGCCGCCGGCATGGACGGCGTCGCCGCCAAGCCGATTTCCCCGGCGGCCTTGGTCGCCGAGATTCTTCGCCTGTCGAACAATGGGTCGTCTGGCGCGAGAGCGGCGGGAGGCGCGTTGGCCTAACGACGTTCCGCCTCTTTTCCCCGCGGGCTGAACCACGCTAAAGCAGGAGAAAACAGGGAGAACACATGGCCGACCGGAGTCAGGAACGCGCCTCGATGCGCACGGTGGTGGCGGCGTCGTCGGCCGGCACCGCGTTCGAGTGGTACGACTTCTTCATCTTCGGCAGCCTGGCCCAGGTCATCTCCAAGACGTTCTTCGCCGGCCTGCCCGAGACCGCGGGCTATATCGCCGCCCTGGCCCTGTTCGGGGTGGGCTTCGCGTTCCGCCCCCTGGGCGCCCTGGTGTTCGGCAAGATCGGCGACCAGGCCGCGGCCGCAAGGGCGCGTTCCTGGCCACCGTGCTGCTGATGGGCGGGGCGACCTTCGCCATCGCCTTCCTGCCGACCTATCAGCAGGCGGGGATCATCTCGCCGATCCTGCTGGTCCTGATGCGCTGCGTGCAGGGCTTCGCCCTGGGCGGGGAGTACGGCGGCGCGGCCATCTACGTTGCCGAGCATTCGCCGCCCGATCAGCGGGGCTGGTCCACCTCCTGGGTGCAGACCTCGGCCGCGTTCGGCCTGTTTGGCGCTCTCCTGGTCATCCTGCTGACACGCTGGGTTCTCGGTGCGCATGTCGGCCCCGACGCCTTCGACGCCTGGGGCTGGCGCATCCCGTTCGCCGTTTCGATCGGCCTGCTGGGCGTCTCGGTCTGGATGCGGATGAAGCTGACCGAAAGCCCCGCCTTCGAGGCCATGAAGGCCGAGGGCGAAGCCTCCAAGGCGCCCTATGCCGAGGCGTTCGGCCAATGGAAGAACCTGAAGCTGGTCCTGCTGGCCTTCTTCGCGATGATGTCGGCGCAGGGGGCGGTCTGGTACACCAGCTTCTTCTACGTCCAGACCTTCATGGAGAAATTCCTGAAGGTCGATCCGGTCGACATCAACGGCCTGATGATGACCGCCACGGCGATCAGCGCCGTCTTCTACGTCGTGTTCGGCTGGCTGTCGGACCGTATCGGCCGCAAGCCGGTGATGCTGGGTGGCATGACCCTGGCGCTGCTGTTCTACTTCCCCGGCTTTCATCTCCTGGAGAAGGCCGCCAACCCCGCCCTGGCCGAGGCCAGCGCCCGCGCCCCGGTGGTGGTGGTCGCCGATCCCAAGGACTGTTCCCTGCAGTTCGACCCCGTGGGCAAGGCGGCCTTCGTCACCGCTTGCGACATCGTCAAGAGCGCGCTCGCCAATGCGGGCGTCTCCTACGCCAACCAGAAGGCTCCCGCTGGATCGGTGGCGACCATGAAGGTCGGCGGCGTCGAGGTCGTGTCCCAGAGCGCCAAGGGCTTGTCCAAGGCCGAGGCCAAGGTCGTGAAGGCGGCGGTCGAGGCGAAGATCAAGGCGGCGCTGGCTGACGCCGGCTATCCGGCCAAGGCCGACCCGGCCCGGATGAACCGCCCGATGATGCTGGGCGTGCTGTTCGTGTTCGTGATCGCGGCCACGGCCTTGTTCGGACCCCTGGCGGCCGCGCTCGTCGAGCTGTTCCCCACCCGCGTGCGCTACACGGCGCTGTCGCTGCCCTACCATATCGGCACCGGCTGGGTGGGCGGCTTCGTGCCCTTCTTCGCCTTCGCCATCGTGACGGCGGTCGGCGATATCTACGCCGGTCTCTGGTACCCGGTGGCCTTCACCCTGCTCAGCGTGCTGACCACGGTGTTCTTCCTGCCGGAAACGAAAGGGCGGCCGCTGGACTAGGGCCTTCGCCCGTCGGGCTCGGCGATGGGCAGGGTGTCGACGGTGACGCCCGCGCCCGCCAGCGCCTCAAGCGTTGCGGGAGCGACCGGCCCTGCGTGAAGCCAGACGATTTGCCGGCCCTCGCGCGCCAGCGCGGTCAGATGATCGGGGGCGGCCTCATCTCCCGACAGGCGCTCGACGTCGCGCCGCGCCAGGCGGACGACTTCCGGATCGGCGGCCGCGTCGATGACCACGACGTCGGCGGTCCCGAGGGCGCGGGCCGCCCTCAGGCTCAAGAGCTCGACGGGGCCGTCGGCGGAAAGGAGTTTCACGCCGCCCGCGCGGGCCTCTCCGTCGGCCAGGGCGTCGCGGAGCAGGGTCTCGGCCCGGGCCATGTCGCCCGCCAGGGCCGCTTCCGCCGCCGGGCCGCGCACGGCCGCGCGGAGGAAGGCGCGGCGCTCGTGCAGCACGGGCAGGGCGCGTCGCACCTCGTCCTGAAATCGAGCGAGCAGGGCGGCGACCCGACCGACGCCTTCGGGGACCTGCGCCTCGATGGCGTTGCGCAAGAGCGTCGCCATGACCGGCGCCGAGCCGCCCGTCCCGACCGCCGCCACCACCTGGCCCCGGTCGATGATGGCGGGCGTGTTGAAGTCGCAGAGGGCGGGGCGATCGACGACGTTGACCAGCGCGCCGGCCGCCCGCGCCGCGGCGACGGCGGCCTGGACGAAGGCCTCGTCCGCATCGCCCACGAACACCAGGACGGCGTTCCGATAGGCGTCCGCGGCGAACGCCTCCGGGCCTTCCAGGCGCACGACCGTGGCGGGAGAGTCCTCAAACAGCCGGGCCTTGGCCTCGGCCGGCTCGCCTGAACCGGCGATCACGACCTTGCGCCCGGCCAAGGGGAAGTAGGCGGGAAAAGAGTCCAACGTCGGGTCCTTCGGAACTACTGCGACCGGCAATCCTGATAGGGGCCGCCGGGGAAGCCTTTCAGCATGGCGTCCGGGCCTTTGCTCCAGATCTCGGCCTGGCCCGCGGTGTAGCGGGCGCCTGAACCCGAGCGCGCCAGCTTCAGGGTTCGGGTGACGCCGCCGGCGCTCACCACGACCCGCTTGCCGTGCAGGGCGTAGGCGGCGGGTGAAGTTCTTGCCCGCCTGGCATCGGTAGCGGATCGGCGCGTCGGTGGCGTCCGGCGCCAGGGTCGCGCAGCCCGCCGCCGTCAGGGCCAGCAGGACGAGGGGAACAAGGGCGCGCCGCATACCGGAGCCTCCGGGTGATCGATCGGTCCAGCATAGCGGGTTTGGTCGACCACGATCCAGGCGAACACGATTTACGCTGGTCAAGCCTGATGTGAACGGTGTTAGCTTTGGAGGCGGGCGACTGCGGGGAGGCACGCGACATGGCGACCACGCTGGACATCAATGGCAAGGCGGTGACGGCGCAGGCCGCGCCCGATACGCCGCTGCTCTGGGTGCTGCGCGACGAACTGGGGCTGACTGGCACGAAGTTCGGATGCGGCATGGCTCAGTGCGGCGCCTGCACGGTTCACCTCGACGGCCAGCCCATCCGGTCCTGCGTGACGCCGATCGCCGCGGTCGGCGCGGGCAAGATCACCACGATCGAGGGCCTCGGCGGCGCTCACCCGGTCCAGGCGGCGTGGGTGCGTCACGACGTGCCCCAATGCGGCTACTGCCAGTCGGGTCAGATCATGTCGGCCGCCGCGCTGTTGGCCGAGAAGCCCAAGCCCTCCGACGAGGATATCGACAGCGCCATGGCCGGGAACATCTGCCGCTGCGGCGCCTACCAGCGCATCCGCGCGGCGATCAAGGACGTCGCAGAGGGAGGCGCCCAATGAACAGGCCCTTCAAACCGACGGCGCCCAGCCGCCGCGACGTGGTCGTGGCCGCCTCGCTGGTCGGGGGTTCGCTGCTGGTCGGCTGCTCGCCGGCCGATCTGATGAGCATGGGCTCCAAGGTCGAGGTCGGCGCGTTCGGCCCCTTCATCAAGATCGCGCCCGACGGCGCGGTGACGGTGATCTCCAAGCACATCGAGTTCGGCCAGGGCAGTCACGCGGGTCTGGCGGCCCTCGTCGCCGAGGAGCTGGGCGCCGACTGGAGCCGGGTGCGGGTCGAGTACGCGCCGGCCAACGCCAAGCTCTATTCCAACGGCAATGTCGGCGCGCAGCTGACGGGCGGCTCGTCGGCGATCGCCAACTCCTGGGACCAGTTGCGCAAGGCCGGGGCCACCGCCCGTGCCATGTTCGTCCAGGCCGCCGCCAATCGCTGGAACGTCCCAGCCGGGGAGATCACGGTCAAGGACAGCCTCCTGACCCACGCCTCAGGCAAGGCCGCGACCTTCGCCGACCTGCTGACCGACGCGGCCAAGGTCCCACCGCCGACTGAGGTCAAGCTGAAGGACCCCAAGGCCTTCGCGCTGATCGGCACGGACCGGGTGCGCCGCAAGGACTCCCAGGCCAAGAGCGATGGGACGGCGCGCTACACCCAAGACGTCCGCCTTCCGAACATGCTGACGGCCATGGTCGCCCACCCGCCACGCTTCGGCGCCAAGGTGAAGAGCTTCGACGCGACGGAGGCCAAGAAGGTCGCTGGCGTGGTTGATGTCTTCCAGGTCCCGTCCGGCGTGGCGGTGGTCGCCCAGAACACCTACGCCGCCAAGCTTGGCCGCGAGGCGCTGAATGTCACATGGGACGAGGACAAGGCTGAAAAGCGGGGGTCGGCCGCGATCGCCCAGCATTTCAAAGACGTCCTCGTCGGCAAGGATGCGTCGGTCAAATGGGAGCCGTTCGACCAGCGCGGCGACGCTTCGTCCCTGGCTTCGGCCAAGGGCGAGAACGTGTTCGAGGCGACCTACGAGTTTCCCTATCTCGCCCACGCCACCATGGAGCCGATGAACTGCGTCGCCTCGGTGGACGGCTCGAAGGTCAAGTTGGTGTTCGGGTCGCAAGGTCCGACGCTGGATCAGCTGAACGCGGCCAAGATCGTCGGCTGCCTGCCGGGCTCGGTCGAGGTCGAGACCCTGTTCGCCGGCGGCTCGTTCGGCCGTCGCGCCAACTTCCAGTCCGACTACGTCGCCGAATGCGTCCACATCGCCAAGAAGGTTGGCGACGGCCGGCCGGTGAAGTTGGTCTGGACGCGGGAGGACGACATGCAGGCCGGCTATTTCCGGCCGATCGTGGTCCATGCGGTCAAGGTGACGCTGGACAAGGACGGCTATCCGGCGGCCTGGCGCCATCGGATCGTCACCCAGTCGATCATGAAAGGCTCGCCCATGCCGATGGGCAAGGGGCCTGACCAGACCGCCATCGAGGGCGCGGCGGGCTCGCCCTACCTGAAGGCCACGCCCGTGGTCGACGCGCAGGTTGCTTTCCCGGACGTGGGCGTGCCCGTGTTGTGGTGGCGCTCGGTGGGGGCGACCCACACCGCCTTCGTCATGGAGCACACGATCGATCAGCTGGCCCGCAAGGCCGGCAAGGATCCGGTCGAGTATCGCCGGGCGCTCTATCGGAAGGCCGGCGCCGACCGGCATCTGGCGGCGCTGAATCATGCGATCGACAAGGCCGGGCCCGTTGCGACGCCCGGCTGGGCGCGGGGCGTGGCCGTGCACGAGAGCTTCGGCTCCGTGGTCGCCCAGGTCGCCGAGGTCAAGCGCGAGGAGGGCGTCCCGCGCGTCGGTCGCGTGATCGCGGCCGTCGACTGCGGCGTGGCCATCTCGCCCGACCAGATCGCCGCCCAGATGGAGGGCGGGATTTGCTATGGCCTGTCGGCGGCGCTGTTTGGTGAAGTGACTCTGACGGACGGCAAGGTCGATCAAGGCAATTTCGACACCTACCGCGTGCTGCGGATCAACGAGGCGCCGATGGTGGAGACCCATATCGTGCCTTCCGGAAACGCGCCCAGCGGGGTGGGCGAGCCTGGCACGCCTGTCATCGCGCCAGCCGTCGCCAACGCCCTTCTGGCGCTCGACCAGCGGGCCACCGCCCGACTTCCCCTAATCCGGGGCGCCTGACAACGCGGCAGGCTGGACGGAATCGACCTATCCGAGCATTGTGTCCCTGTTCGCCAAAGCGTGGGGTGTTCATGGCCGAGCTGTCCGGTTCCTCGGGAGACCAAGTCGAGGACGATGTGGCGGAATTCCGCGCGGCGCTGTCGCGGCTCCGCGAGGACCACCGGAGGGTCTTGCTGGTCCTGGTGCCTCGCCTGGCCGCGATGCAGGAACGGGGCGACACCGAGGGCGCTTTGGCCCTGGTGGCCAAGATCCAGGAAATCCTCAGCGATCCCGACCGCCCGCTCCAGTAGCTTGCGCGAGCCGAGCCAGATCCTCGGGCCGGTCAATGTCGAGAAGCACCCCTGGGTCGCTGACCTCGACCGTGATCAGGCGTGATCCCGCCTGCGTGAGCAGCGCCCTCGCGCCCTCGTCGCCGTCAAGCTTGGCCAGCGCTGGCAGCCAGTCTGCCCCGAACAGCACCGGGTGTCCGCGTCGACCAGCGAGGACGGGAACGGCGATGCGCTGCGGGGCGTCCAGGACGGCCGCCAGATGCGACGGCGTTTCCAAGGCGATCGCCGGCATGTCGCCGAGGAAGACAAAGACGCCCGCTGTGTCGGCCGGAAGCGCGGCGGCCGCGGTTCTCAGCGACGCGCCCATGCCCTCGGCCGCGTTCGGGACGGGAACGAGGACCACACGATGAGCCGCCTCCAGCCGCGCGGCCGCCGCCTCCAGAGCGGCGACCAGACGGGGATCGTCGCCGACCGCCACGAAGACCCGGCGTACGGGCGCGGCGAGGGCGGTCCGCAAGGCGCCCGCCACGAGGGGCGCGCCATTCAGCGGGGCCAGCAGCTTGTCGCCTCCGAAGCGGGCGCCGCGGCCGGCCGCCAGCACGATCGCCTCCAAGGCCGGGGTATGGCTTTGCGTCATGGGCTCCAGCGCCTATCTTGCGGTCAGACATGACGCCTTATGACGACAGCGCCGCGCAAGCGGTCTTGGCCACGCCCCGCCCGCCCGTCTTGGTGGACGGTTTCGGCCGCGCCGTCACCTATCTGCGCGTCTCGGTCACCGACCGCTGCGACCTGCGCTGCGTCTACTGCATGGCCGAGCACATGACCTTCCTGCCGAAGGCCGACGTGCTGACCCTGGAGGAGCTGGACCGCCTGGCCTCGACCTTCGTGGCCTTGGGCGTGCGCAAGCTGCGCCTGACCGGCGGCGAGCCGCTGGTTCGCAAGGGCTTCATGACCCTGGTCGAGCGGCTGTCGCGGCATCTGGCGTCCGGCGCTCTCGATGAGCTGACCCTGACCACGAACGGCGCTCAGCTGGAGCGTTACGCCGCCGAGCTCGCCCGCCACGGCGTGCGGCGGATCAACGTGTCGCTGGACGCGCTGGACCCGGCGATCTTCCGTCGTTTGACCCGAGGCGGCGACGTGGCGCGGGTGATCGCCGGGATCGACGCGGCCCAGGCCGCCGGCATGGCGGTGAAGATCAACGCCGTGGCGCTGAAGGACGACAACGCCAAGGATCTGCCGGACCTGATCGCCTGGGCCCACGCGCGCGGCTGCGACATCAGCCTGATCGAGACCATGCCCTTGGGCGAGGTCGAGCAGGACCGCACCGACCAGTTCCTGTCCCTGGCCGAGGTGCGGCGCGATCTTTCTTCGTACTGGACGCTGGAGGACATCCCGTTCGCCACCGGCGGGCCGGCCCGTTACGTCCGGATCACCGAGACGGGCGGCCGCTTGGGCTTCATCACCCCGCTCAGCCACAATTTCTGCGAGGCCTGCAATCGGGTGCGTCTGACCTGCACAGGCACCCTGCACACCTGCCTGGGCCGCGACGACGCCAGCGATCTGCGGGCGGTGCTGCGCTCCGGCGCCGACGAGGCGAGGCTTCGGGCGGCGATCTTCGCGGCCATTGGGACCAAGCCCCAGGGCCATGATTTCCAGATCGCCGCGGCGCGTCCGGCGGTCGCCCGCCACATGTCGACGACGGGAGGCTAAAGATGGCGCGCGTGCTGCTGTTCGGACGCCTGGCCGATCAGGCGGGCTGGCGCGACCGCTCGGTCGAGGCCGGTGACCTTTCCGCTTTGCGCGCGGCGCTGGCCGCCGAGGACGCGGGGCTGGGCGAAGCCTTGGCCGCGCCGGGCGTGCAGGTCGCCGTCGACAAGGTCCTGGTGCGAGGCGAGGCGTCCCTGGCGGCCGGCGCCGAGGTCGCCTTCCTGCCGCCGATGAGCGGCGGATGAAAATCGTCCTGACCGACCGGCCGTTCGAGCCGGGCGCGCTGGTGACGGCCTTCTGCGCCGATCGGGCCGAGACGGGGGCCGTGGCGACCTTCGTGGGACTGGCGCGCGCCGAACAGGGCCAGGCCGCGGCGCTGGAGCTCGAGGCCTATCCCGGCTTCACCGAGGCGGCGATCGGCGAGATCGCGGCCCAGGCCGTCGCGCGCTTCCATCTGCAGGACGTCCAGGTCGTCCACCGCGTGGGCCGTATCGCGCCGGGCGAGGCGATCGTCTTCGTCGCCACGGCCGCCGGCCACCGCCGCGAGGCCTTCGAGGCCTGCGATTTCCTGATGGATTATCTGAAGAGCCGCGCGCCCTTCTGGAAGAAGGAGCACGGTCCGGACGGCGCGCGCTGGATCGAGCCGACGGACCGCGATAGGACCGACGCGCAGCGCTGGGATTGAACGTGGAGAAACCGATGTCGGACGCGGGCCTCAAGCCGGGCGGCGGGATCAAGCCGGAATTGCCGTTCAAGCCGGTGCGCGTGGCGGTGCTGACCGTTTCGGACACCCGCGACGAGGCGAGCGACACCTCGGGCCAGATCCTGGTCGAGCGGATCAAGGCCGCGGGTCACGAGCTTGCCGGCCGTGTCGTGGTCCGAGACGACATCGAGCGCATTCGCGATCAGGTCCGCGACTGGATCGCCAGCAAGGCCGTCGACGCCATCGTCACCACGGGCGGCACGGGCCTGACCGGCCGCGATGTCACGGTCGAGGCGCTGGAGCCCCTGTTCGACAAGAAGATCGACGGTTTCTCGGTCGTCTTCCACCTGGTGTCCTACGCCTCGGTGGGCCTTTCGACCCTGCAGTCGCGCGCCACGGCGGGGCTGATCGGCGGCGTCTTCGTCTTCTGCCTGCCGGGCAGCAACGGCGCGGTGAAGGACGGCTGGGACAAGGTGATCAGCGCCCAGCTCGACAGCCGCCACAAGCCCTGCAACATGGTCGAGCTGATGCCCCGCTTGCTCGAACAATGAGGCTTTTGGAACCGTGAGCAAGCTCACCCACATCGACGACCAGGGCCGCGCCCGCATGGTCGACGTCTCCGACAAGCCGGCCACGGCGCGCGAGGCGGTCGCCGGCGGCTTCGTGCGGATGAGCGCCGAGACCTTGGCGCTGGCGGTATCGGGCTCGGGCCGCAAGGGCGACGTTCGCGCCGTAGCCGAGCTGGCGGGCGTGATGGCGGCCAAGAAGACCTCGGACCTGATCCCGCTGTGTCATCCCCTGGCCCTGTCGAAGGTCGAAGTGTCGGTCGAACCGGCCGAGGGCGGCTTATCGGTGACAGCGAGGGTCAAGACCACCGGCCCCACCGGCGTCGAGATGGAAGCGCTGACCGCGGCGTCCATCGCCTGCCTGACGATCTACGACATGCTGAAGGCCGCCGAGAAGGGCATGGTCATCGAGGCCGTGCGCCTGCTGGAAAAGACCGGCGGCAAGTCGGGAGACTGGCTGGCGGACCGCTAGGCGGTCTGGGCGTCTAATCCCTGGGGCCCGACGCCGGATCCAGAGGCCAGACCTCGACGACGCCCTGCGCCACCGCGCAGGGACTTTGGGCCGCGATGGCGATCGCGGCGTCCAGGTCCGGGGCCTCGATCAGGGCGAAACCCGCTATCGGCAGATCGGCGGACAAGAATGAGCCCTCCGTCACTTCCACCTTCGCGGCGTCATGATTTCGCACCTGCACGGGCCTACCCGCCACACCCATGACGTCGCCTTCGCGCACGCGCCGGGCGTCGGCCGCATGCGCGGCGTCTCGCACCACCTTGGCCGTCCGATCGTAACCGGACCTGTCTCCATAGCCGATGGTGATGAACCGGGGCATGAGGTCTGAACGCGAAGGTCCAACGGCGGTTCTCCGCAAGCCCTGGGCTTTCCGCCGTCAGACCGTCGTGGAGGGCGGCCAAGGCCGCCGCTCGCCTTACGCCGCCGCCGCGCTACGAGCCTCGGCGCTGATCCGCAGTTCGCTCATGCGTTGGGCCAGGCGCGTGGCTTCCTGGGCCAGGGCGTGGCTGGCGGCGGTGGTCTCCTCGACCATGGCCGCGTTCTGTTGGGTGACCTGGTCCATCTGGGCGACGGCGCCATTGACCTCGGCCAGGCCGCGCGCCTGCTCGGCGGCGGAGGCGGCGATGTCGCGGACCAAGCCGTCGATCTGCTGCACCTCGGTGGCGATGGCGCGCAGGACATCGCCCGTGCGGCCCACCCGCTCGACGCCGTGTTCGACTTCCGCCGAGCTGGTGGCGATCAGGTCCTTGATCTCCTTGGCCGCGTCGGCCGAGCGCTGGGCCAGGGCCCGGACTTCCTGAGCCACGACCGCGAAGCCGCGACCGGCTTCACCGGCGCGGGCGGCCTCGACCCCGGCGTTCAGGGCCAGGAGGTTGGTCTGGAAGGCGATCTCGTCGATCACGACGATGATCTGGCCGATCCGCGCCGAGGACTTCTCGATCGCTTCCATCGCGCCGACGGCCTGATCGACGATGTCGCCGCTGGCCCCGGCCGCCTCGCGCGCCCGCTCGACCACCGAGCGCGTGCGGCTGGTCGTCTCGGCGGTCTGGCGCACCTTGGCGGTGATCTGGTCCAGCGCGGCGGCGGTCTCTTCCAGGCTCGCCGCCTGCTGCTCGGTGCGCCGGGCGAGGTCGTCGGCCGCCACGGTGATTTCGCGCGAGCCGCCGTGGATCATGTTGGTGGCCTCCAGCGAGGCGGCGATCACGGCCGACAGCTTCTCCACGGCGGCGTTGAAGTCGACGCGCAGGCGCTCGTAGCCCTCGGGGAAGGTCCGGTTGATCCGATGCGAGAGGTCGCCATCCGACAAGTGGTCGAGCGCCTCGGCCAAGGCGTTGACGACCGCCTTCTGCACCGCTTCGGCCTCGTCGCGCCGCCGCTCGGCCTCGCGCCGCTCCACTTCCAAGGCGTCCCTCACGTCGGCGGCCTCGAGGTCCTTTTGGCGCGCCTGAATGGTTTCATGGAAGGTGCGCAGGGCGCTAGTCATCTCGCCGATCTCGTCGCGGGTCTTGATGACCGGAAGCGCGACATTGACGTCGCCGTTGGCCAGCGCGCGCAGGGCGTTGGTCACCGAATTCAGCGGCAGGATCAGACCTTGGCGCGCGGCGAAGATCAGCAGGCCGGCGAAGATGGCGGAGATCAGGAGCAGGCCGCCCATGAGGCCCTGGCCCAAAAGGCCCAGCGACTTGGCCTTGTCGGCGTCGCGGGTGGCGGCTGCTTCGATCTTGCCGGAGGCCACCTCCATCTTGTCCTCGAGCGCCGAGAACTGGGTTGCGAAGCTGGGCAGACGGGCGCGGGCGCTGGCGGGATCGGTGTCGGCGATGGCGACGATGCCGTTCGCGGCGGCGATGTAGGCGGCCAGCGGGGCCTTTACTTCAGAGAGGGCCGCGCTGATCGCGGGGTCATCGGCCAGCTGGCCGCCCTCGGCGATATCCTGCTTGAAGGCGGCGGTGTGCTCGGCCAGATCGGCGCGAACCGCCTTCAGGTCGACCCCGAGCGCCGGATCGCTGGACATGATGGCGCCCATGACGTCGGCGCGCAGGGCGTCGTGCATCATGTCGCCGTGCATGTGCAGGCGAAGAATTCGAGCCGAGCCTTCGGCGCGGACCAGGGCGGAGTCGAGGCTGTGGGCCACCCAAAGCCCTGTTCCGGCCGTCGCCGCGCACAGCAGGGCCGCGCCCGCCGCCGCACCCATGACCTTCCGTCCGAGGGACGCCATGTCGATTTCTCCGCCTTCGCTTGGTGGTGCGGAGAATGCGGGATGATCTGCCTAACGGCGCTTAACCACATCGCCCAATCGGCAGTGGCATAGTGTCGCGCCGGCCCGCTGGGCGAGCGTTCAGGCGGTGACGACCTGACCGTCGCGCACGGCCACCGGCCAGGCTGTCAGGGCCTGACCGGGGCAGGGCCCGGCCACGCAGGCGCCGCCGTCGATCTGGAACAGAGCGCCGTGCCCCGCGCACAGGATGTAGTCGTTCTCGCGCGTCAGATAGCGGCCGGCGAACCCCGCCAGCGGCCAGCCGGCGTGCGGGCAGCTGTCGACATAGCCGACCAGCCTCTCGCCCTGGCGCACGACGAAGCCGGCGAACAGGGCCTCGCCCTCCCGGAACCGGAACCCCTTCGAGCCGGGCGAGGGGATCTCGTCCAGCGCGCAAAGCGAGGTTCCGGCGACGGGCCGGGCGGGATTGTCTGGATCGCCGCGCAAGGCGTTAGAGCGCGCCGATCGCCACGCGCCAGGGCCGCACCTCGACACTCTCGAACACGCCGGCGGCGGTGAAGGGGTCGTTGTCGGCCTGAGCCTGGGCGGCCGCCAGGTCCTCGGCCTCGACGATCAGCAGCGAGCCGATCGGATTGCCGTCGTCGCCCAGCAGAGCGCCGGCCAGCTTCAGGCCTTGCGATTGGTTCAGGTAGTCGAGGTGCGTGGGGCGGGTGGCCAGACGGGTGTCCAGCGCGCCGGGCTTGTCCTTGCAGATGATGGCGAAGAGGGCCATGCGGAGATCCTTGTTCTAGAAACCTTCGGACTTCAGCGGGCGCGACAGCAGCCCGGCGATGGCGGCGTCGACGGCCAGGTCGCCGTCGAGGATGGCGGCGACCGCCTCGCAGATCGGGACCTCGACGCCCAGCTTGCGCGCCAGGGCCCGGACGGCGGGAGCCGAGGCCACGCCCTCGGCGACCGACAGCTTCCCGGCCAGGGCCTGCTCCAGTGTCAGGCCCTGGCCCAGGGCCAGGCCGACGCTCATGTTGCGCGACTGCGGGCTTGAGCAGGTCAGAACCAGGTCGCCCAGGCCGCAGAGGCCGTTCAGCGTCTCCGCCCGGGCGCCCAGGGCCACGGCGAAGCGGGTCAGTTCGGCGAAGCCGCGGGTGATCACCGAGGCGTGGGCGCTGCGGCCTAGGCCCTTGCCCTCGACGACGCCGCAGGCGATGGCCAGGACGTTCTTCACCGCCCCGCCGGCCTCGGCGCCGATCATGTCGCCCGCGACGTAGGGACGGAAGGTCGGGGTGGCGATGGCGTGGGCGATGACGCGCGCCAGCTCCTCGTCGTCGCAGGCGAGCGTGACGGCGGTGGGCAGGCCTCGGGCCACCTCGCCGGCGAAGCTGGGGCCCGACAGCACCGCGATCGGCGCGTCAGGGATGGTCTCGGCCGCGACCTCGGTCATCAGCTTTAGCGAGCCCTGCTCGACGCCCTTGGCGCACAGCACGACAGGGACGCCCGCCTTCAGGTGCGGCGCCAGGGCCGCCAACGCGGAGCGCAGGTGCTGGGCGGGCGCGACGGCCAGGATCAGATCGCAGTCGGCGAGGGCGCTCATGTCGGCGGTCGCGCGGATGGTCGGTTCCAGCGTGACGCCCGGCAGGAACAGGGCGTTCTCGTGGGCGTCGTTGATCGAGGCCACGACCTCGGTCTCGCGCGCCTGCAGCGTGACCTGAAGCCCGGCGCGGGCGCAGACCTGGGCCAGGGCGGTGCCCCAGGCGCCGGCGCCGATGACGCCCGCATGGTGGAAGGTCATGCCTTGGCTCCCTTGCGGCCGTAAGCGTTGGCGGGATTGGCGAGCGCGGCGGCCTCGTCCAGCGGCCAGCGCGGACGGGCGACGGCGTCGAGGTCGTCGGAGATGCCCAGGGCCAGGCGCTCGGCGCCGGCGAGGGCGATCATCGCGGCGTTGTCGGTGCAGTAGGCCAGCGGCGGCGCGGCGAAGGAGAAGTCGTTCTTCTCGCAGTTGGCCAGCAGGGCCGCGCGCACCGCGCCGTTGGCGGCGACGCCGCCGGCGACGACGAAGCGCAGGTCGCCGGGTTCGTGGCTTTCCTTGTAGAGCTTCATCGCCCGGTCGACCCGCTCGGACAGCTGGCGGGCGATGGCGGCCTGGACGCCGGCGGCCAGGTCGCGGCGCTCGTCGTCGGCGGTCAGGGTCTCGGCGATCCGCGCGGCGGCGGTCTTCAGGCCCGAAAACGAGAAATCGCAGTCCTTGCGGCCTAGCAGGGCGCGGGGCAGGGGATAGCGGTCGGGGTTCCCGCCGACGGCCAGCTTCTCCAGCGCCGGACCGCCGGGATAGGGCAGGCCCAGGCTCTTGCCGATCTTGTCGAAGGCCTCCCCGGCCGCGTCGTCGATCGTGGTGCCCAGGCGCTTGCACGCCCCGACCCCGGCGACCTCCAGAAGCTGGCAGTGACCGCCCGAAACCAGCAGCAGCAGGAACGGATAGCCGACGTCCGCGCCAAGACGAGCCGAGACCGCGTGGCCCTCGAGGTGGTTGACCGCCACCAGCGGCACGCCGCGCGCCAGCGAGACGGCCTTGCCGAACGCCAGGCCCACCATCACCCCGCCCACGAGACCAGGGCCGGCCGTGGCCGCCACGCCGTCGAGCTCCTCGAAGCCGAGACCCGCCGAGCGCATGGCCTCCGCGGCGATCGCGTCGATCGACTCGACATGGGCGCGGGCGGCGAGCTCGGGAACCACGCCGCCGAACGGCGCGTGTTGTTCGAACTGCGTCCCGATGATCGACGACAGCACGCTGACGCTCCCGTCCTCGTCCCGGCGCACGACCGAGGCCGCGGTCTCGTCGCAGCTGGTCTCCAGGCCGAGGATCGTGAGCCCCGAGGGCTTAAGGGTGGTCATTCGGTTGCGGGCCTTTCGCCGCTCCTGTAGCAGCGAGGATGAATTTCGCTTCCGCAGGTAACGTTCCGACCGTGTCCCGGCAACCTCCCATCCGCATCGGCGCGCGCGGCTCCAAGCTCTCGCTGGCGCAATCTGGACTGATGCAGGCCCGCATCGCCGCCGCGCTGGGCGCGCCGGCCGGGGCCTCCAAGGAAGAGATCGAGGCCTTCGCCCCGCTGATTCCCATCGTCACCAGCGGCGACCGCATCCAGGATCGCCGCCTGATGGAGATCGGCGGCAAGGGCCTCTTCACCAAGGAAATCGAGGAAGCGCTGCTGGACGGCCGCATCGACTGCGCGGTGCACTCGCTTAAGGACATGCCGGCCGAGCTGCCGCCGGGTCTGGTCCTGGCCGCGACCCCCGAGCGCGAGGACCCGCGCGACGCCTTCATCAGCCACGTCTGCGAGCGGCTGGAAGACCTGCCCAAGGGCGCGCGCCTGGGCACCGCCAGTCTCCGTCGGCAAGCGCAAGCCCTGCATGTGCGGCCCGATCTCGAGATCGTCATGCTGCGCGGCAATGTCGACACGCGCCTGGCCAAGCTGGAGCGCGGCGAGGCCGACGCCATCCTGTTGGCGCAGTCGGGTCTCAACCGCTTGGGCCTGGGCCACCTGACCAAGAGCTGGATCGACCCCGACGCCTGCCCGCCGGCCCCCGGCCAGGGCGCCCTGGTCATCGAGACGCGGGCCGAGGACATCGGCGCGGCGTGGCTGGACGCGGTGCGCTGCCGTCCGACGACGATCGCCGTCGCGGCCGAGCGCGGCGCGCTGCTGGCCCTGGAAGGCTCGTGCCGCACCGCCATCGGCGCGCGGGCGACCCTGGACGGGGCGCGCCTCTCAATGATCGTCGAGGCCCTGACCCCGAACGGCGCCCAGCGCTTCCGCCGTCACGGCGAGATCACCTTGTCGGGCGGCGACGACGCCGGCGAGGCCCTGGCGCTGGGGTTGAAGCTGGGCGCAGAGGTGCGCGCCGAGGGCGGCGACGCCATCCTGCTGCCGGAATAGGGCATGGCGAAGGGCGCGCCGGTCTGGATCACCCGCGCCCATCCCGGCGCCGAGGCCACCGCCGCAAAGGTGGCGGCGCTCGGCTTCACGCCGGTCGTGGATCCTTTGCTGGCGGTCGCGCCGATCGCCGCGTCGGTCGATCTTTCCGGGATCGCCGCTGTGGCCTTCACCAGCGTCAACGGCGTCCAGGCGTTCTCGAAGCTTGCCGGAGCGCGGGACCTGCCGGTCTTCACCGTGGGCCGCGCCACCGCCTCTGCGGCGAGCGAGGCGGGCTTCTCCAGTGTCTCCAGCGCCGACGGCGATGTCGCGGATCTGGCGCGCCTGATCGCGGCCGCCCGTCCGGGGCCCGTCCTGTGGGCCGGCGCCCGGGAGCCCGCGGGCGATCTTGTGGCGATGTTGAACGACGCCGGTGTCGCCGCGCGCGGCGTGGCGATCTACGAGACGGTTGATCGTCCGCCGTCCGAAGCGACGCTGGCCTTGCTGGATCGGCCCCTGACCGTGCTCCTGCACTCGCCGCGGGCGGCGCGCGTCCTGGCCGAGATTCTGAGACGTCGGCCCGCCTCCGCCTTGCGAACGCTCTGCCTTTCCGAGGCGGTCGCGGCGCCTTTGGAAGCGCTCGCCGAACGCGGCTCTGTGGCGTTCGCGCCGCGCCCGGACGAAACCGCGCTGCTCTCCCTGCTCACAGCTTAAGCGCAAAGTTGCGCGGCGCGGCGGCGTGGGGCACGAATGGCGTATGAACGCAGCTCCCGATCCCGCTGAAATCGTCGCCCCCAGCGATCCGGCGCTGTACGCGCGGCGACGCGTGATTGGCCCCAGCGTCTGGGTGTGGTTGTTCCTTTGCCTGCTGTGCGCCGTCCTAGGGGCCGGCGTCGCGTGGTTCGGGCCCGCGCTGTTCCCGGTCAAGCCAGCGCCCGCGCCCGCCGTCGCCCCGATCTCGGCCGCGCCTAGCCCCAAGCCGGTCGCCGAGCGGGTCGCGCCCACGGGGCGGCGCTCCCGCTCGAGAACAGCGACGTCGCGCCGGCCGCGCCCGCCGCCGACGTGGAACGCCTGGAAGGGCGGATCACCGTTCTGGAGACCGCCCAGCAGAGCGTGGCGGACGCCGCCGCCGCCGCTCTGGCCGTGTCGACCCTGGCCGAGGCGGCCGGCGGGTCGCGCCCGTTCTCCGAGGAATTGGCGGGCCTGCAAAGGGTTCTCCCCGGTTCGCCCAGCTTGCGGGCCCTGGATCCTTTGGCCCGGCTGGGCGCGCCGACCCGCGCGGGCCTCGCCGTCCAGTTCAGCAATCTCGCCGGTCGCGCCGCCAGCGCCGCGCGCAATCCCGGCGCCGACGCCGATCTCTTCGCGCGCATCCGCTACGCGCTGTCGAGCATCGTCTCGATCCGCCACGTCGGCTCGATCAAGGGCTCGACGCCCGACGCGATCCTCGCCCGCGCCCAGGTCCTGCTCGACGAGGGCGACATCGAGGGCGCCGTGGCCGCCCTGGAGGCGCTGCCCGACCCCGCTCGCGAGGTGCTGGCGCCGTGGTTCGCCGCCGCCAATCGCCGGATCGAGATCGACCGCCACGTGGCCTCGGTTCGCGCCGACGCCTTGGCGGCCCTGTCGCGCATCGCGCGGACCGCCCCATGACCCGCGTCGTCTTCGCCCTCTTCCTGGTGGCCGCGGTCGCGGTCAGCGTCCTGGCCCTGACGGGCGAGCCTGGCCGGGCGTCCCTGGAGTGGATGGGCTGGCGGATCGAGATGACGGCCGCCGCCGCCGCGCTGCTGACCCTGTTCTCGGCCCTGCTGTTCACCGTGCTGTGGCGCGGCGTGATCTGGATCGTCGAGGCGCCGCGCCGCGCCGCCCGGGCCCGGGCGGAGGCCAAGCGCAAACAGGCCATCGAAGCCCTGACGCGCGGTTTCCTGGCCGTGGCCGCCGGAGATGGCTCCGAAGCTCGCCGCCTGGCGCAGAAGTCCGCCGAGCTGGCCGAGGACGCTCCCGGTCTTGTCCGGGTGCTGGCCGCCCAGGCGGCGGAAGCCGCCGGTGATCGGGGCGCGGCCGCCAGCGCCTACAACGCCATGTTGGGCTTTCCCGAGATGCGCTTGGCGGGCCTCCGCGGCCTGATGCAGGCGGCCCTGGCCGACGGCGACAAGATCACGGCGCTTCGTCACGCCGAAACCGCCTATGGCCTGGCCCGCACCGCCCGCTGGGCCTGGCGCGCCCTGCTGGAGGCTCGTCTCGAGGCCGGCGACTGGGCCGCGGCCCTGCAGCTCGTCCAGGGTGCCCTGGAGCGCAAGATCGTGTCGCCGGCGGTCGCCGAGCGCAGCCGCGCCGCGCTGCTGGCCGCTTCCGCCGCCAGCCTGGAGGAGTCGCCGGACCCGAAGGCCCGCGCCCAGGCGCTCGATTTCGCGAACCAATCGGTGAAGCTGAAGCCCGACTTCGCCCCCGGGGTGATCATGGCCGCGCGCTTGCTGGCCGACGAGGGCAAGACGGCCAAGGCTGGTCAGCTGATCGAGACCGCCTGGAAAGCCCAGCCGCATCCGGCCTTGTGGCTGGCCTATCGCGATCTGAAGACCAACGAGACGCCCAAGGCCCGCGCGCAGCGACTGGCCGCCCTGGCGGCGATGCGCCCTGAGGTCCGCGAAAGCCTGATCCTGCGCGTCGAGGCGGCCCTGGTCGGCGGCGATCCGATCGCCGCCCGCGCCGCCGCCCGCCTGCTGGACGACGAAGCTCCCACCGCGCGCTTCGCCGGGCTGATGGCCCGCGTCGCCGCCGCCAACGGCCAGGCCGACGAGGCCCGGGCCTGGATCGCGCGGGGGATCGATGCGCCGAGGGAGCCTGACTGGTCGGATCTCGACCCCGAAGGCCGCGCCTTCGCCTATGAGCGCGAGGACTGGGCCCGCCTGGCGGTCAGCTACGCCGAAACGGGCCAGTTGATCCATCCGCGCCACGAGCGCCGCGAGCGCACGATGAGCGACCTGCCGGAAGTGCCCTCGGCCTATGTCGAATCGACGCCGTTCATCCGCGCGGCCGAAACGGGCGGCGCGCTGCTGCCCATTCCGGACGACCCGGGCGTGTTCGACGCCCCGCCGCTTCCGGACCCCCCGGAGCCCCCTCCGGCGCCGCGTCGCAATTCTGGTGCAAGACGGCGCTTGGCAAGCGGCTCGCGCCCCGCTAAATAGGCGCTCCCTCCGCTCCGGGATCGCTCCCGAAGCGTCCGTGGGCCGCCTTAGCTCAGCCGGTAGAGCGGCGCATTCGTAATGCGTAGGTCAGGTGTTCGAGTCACCTAGGCGGCACCACTTCTCTTCCTTCTCCAGGAATGACATCGGGCGCTCTCGCGCTCGGAACTTGCGCGTGCGCGTGTCCGTTGCTTCGGGAAGGAGCCTGACATGCCTGATTCCATCCCCCATCCTGTCGACGACGAGACCGCTCTCGAAGACGTCCTGGCCTTTCTCGATTCGCCGCCCGAGGCCGGATCGACGGAGGACGCGCGTTTCGGCGAGCGGTTGCGCCAGGTAATCGCCGCATCGATTCCGGCGGCCGAGGATGAGGATCAAGAGGATACGCCGCGCCTTTCCCTCGACGCCGATCTGCGGCGGCGACTGGAAGCGCTGGCGAGCCGACGCGCGGCGGATCATCCGTTCGGAGATCATCCGGACGGCATCGGACCCACGCTGGGAATGGACCTTCGTCCGACCGCTTCTCGCCGCGATCCCTGAGGTTGATCGAAATGCGCGGCTCTTCCTGCACGGAAACTTGCCACTCGTTTCGGGTGCGGATGGCGGGCCGCGACAATCTGCCCCTCAATGGGATTTCGATCGCAAGCTGAGCTGAATAGGGGCGGCCATACCGCCGCGAAGTGTCGGCCATACCCCTGTAATTCTCGCCACCCTGGCCGCAGAATCGCGAATTTGCGGCGGACCTTTGGCGACATCATCTGTGTATATAATAGAAGTGATAGCTTCATCTCGTGTATAGAGTGGAAAGTTGTGCGCGTGATATCTCGAAGATGTTGGAAGTTGGATTGACATATTCGTCATATGTCGCTGCGACAATCTGTCTTCGATTGCCCTGATTTACTTTCCGTTTAGAAGTGGAGGCCGATCTCCCTGCGCATCAGCTCGACACAACGAGCGGGGGATAGGCTTAATGTTGAACAAGACCAAGAGCGGCGCGATCGCGCTGATCATCGCGGCGTCCATGACGCCCCTGGCGGCTCACGCCGACGCGGCCAAGGATATCGTGATCGCGGGCCGCGCCCTGACCTTCCTTGAAAACGGCCCCACCGGCAAAGTGGTGATGGGCGTCGTCTTCGATCCGTCGAAGCCCGCGTCCGTGGCCGAAAAGAACGCGGTGATGGCCGCGATCGGCGGCGGCTTGGCCGCTGGCGGCGTCACCCTGACTGGCAAGGCGATCGAAGCGGGCGACGCTTCGGGCGCGGCCGGCGTCGGCGCGCTGTTCGTGACGACGGGCGCCAATGGCGGCGCGGTCGTCTCGGCGGCCAAGGCCAAGAAAATCATCACCATCGGCTCGGACGTGTCGTGCGCCACCAGCGGCGCCTGCGTGATGAGCGTGTCGGGCGATCCGAAAGTGGAAATCGTCGTGAGCCGCTCCGCGGCCGCGGCGGCTGGCGCGGTCTTCAAGGCCGCCTTCCGCATGATGATCCGTGAAGTCTGACCCTAGCGATCGAAAGAGACACACCATGAAGACGACTCTCTTCGCCGGCGCTTCGGTCGGCCTCTGCCTGCTGGCCTTCGCCGGCGCCGCCAACGCCCAATCCATCGACTACGGCGCGATGGAGCAGCTGTTCAACGAACCGGTCACCACCTCGGCCACCGGCTCGCCGCAGCGCTCCACCGAAGTGCCGGTCGACATGACCATCATCAGCGCCGCCGACATCAAGCGGTCGGGCGCCAACGACCTGCCCACGATCCTGAGCCGCGTCGCCGGCGTGGACGTGCTGAACTTCGCCGCCGGCCAGTCGGACGTCGGCATCCGCGGCTACAACCAGGCGCGCTCGCCGCGCCTGCTGGTGCTGATCAACGGCCGCCAGGTCTATCTGGACCACTTCGGTTACACCGACTGGGCGTCGCTGCCGATCCAGCTCAGCGAAATCCGCCAGATCGAAGTCGTTCGCGGCCCCAACAGCGCGATCTTCGGCTTCAACGCCGTGTCGGGCGTGGTCAACATCATCACCTTCAACCCGAAGTTCGACGACACCAACGTCATCGAGCTGAAGGCGGGCACCAACTCGAGCACCAGCGTCTCGGTCGTGAAGACCCTGCGCCTGGGCGAGCGCCTGTCGGTCCGCCTGTCGGGCGGCTTCGACCATGAAGATGAATGGAAGAACACCACCCGCGGCACGGGCGCGATCCTCGCTTCCCAGATCCACAATCCGTCGACGGCGCGCGCCAACATCGACGCCGTGGCCCAGCTGACCGATAAGGCCACGCTGCGGGTCGAAGGCTCGATGTCGAACGGGGCGTCGACCCAGGTGATCTCGACCTTCGCCTACGCCGCCCACCGGGTGAAGACCGACTCGATCAAGGCGACCCTGAACGCCGACACCAAGTTCGGTCTGCTGCAGGCCCAGGCCTATCACAACGGCCTGGACGCCCTGACGCCCGGCCGTCGCTACCTGAACGACATCAGCGTCTACAGCCTGGAAGACCTGTTCAAGATCGGCGCGGCCCACACCGTCCGCGTCGGCCTCGAATACCGCGACAACCAGCTGGACACGGCCTCGTACGCCGGCGCCAAGGTCAGCTACACGGTGCTGGCGCCGTCGGCCATGTGGAACTGGGTCGTCACTCCGAAGCTCTCGGTCACCGCCGCCGTCCGCCTGGACAAGCTGAGCCTGAAGCGCACGGGCACGTTCCCGACCGGCGCCTCGCAGACCAACAACGGGCTGTGGAACCGTGACATCACCGAGACCAGCGCCAACCTCGGCGCGGTCTACAAGGTCACGGACAAGGATATGGTGCGCGCCACCTTCGCGCGCGGCGTCCAGGCGCCGACCCTGCTGGAGCTGGGCGGCCTGCTGATCTCCCGCCGGCCACCCCGGCGCCGAGCGGCGGCCTGATCACCGGCAACCCGCTGCTGGATCCGGCGATCGTGACGAACTACGAGCTCGCCTATGACCGCAACCTGCCGTCGCTGAAGGCCAAGGTCGGCGTCAAGGTCTTCGCGCAGAAGACCCAGGACGTGAAGGGTCAGTTCAACGCCTCGATCGTCGACATCGCGCCGACGGCCAGCACCTGGGCGACCTTCACCTACAAGAACGTCTCGGACTCGAAGATGAAGGGCGTCGAGCTGTCCGCTTCGGGCAAGCTGGACGGCGGCTTCCACTGGAGCGCCGATACGACCTACACCGATGTGAAGGACACGCCGTTCACGACCGTCTCGACGATCGTCCTGCGCAAGGTGAACTTCGCGGCGACCTCGCCGAAGTACCGCAGCAACCTCGCCGCGGGCTGGGCGAACGACAAGTGGGCCGTCGACGGCTACGCCCACTTCGTCAGCAAGTTCAGCTCCTACAACGGCAACGTCCTGGAGCCGGTGAAGGGCTACACGACGGTCGGCGGCCGCGTCGCCTACACGATCGCCAAGGGCACGGATATCGCGCTCAACGGCCAGAACCTGCTGAACGACCGCCAGTCGCAAGCCAAGGGCCTCACCGGCCTGCAGGCCGAGCGTCGGGCGATGCTGTCGCTGACCAAGACCTGGTAAGCGCTCCAGCAGACCAAGAGACGAGGGCTCCGCCGCAAGGCGGGGCCCTTTCTTTTGGGTCAGTCGTCCCAGCCCTTGCGTTTCTTCTTCTTGCCTAGGGCGAAGATGCCCGGATAGGGGCCCTTGCCGACGCGGTAGAGGCACCACTCGTCGTCCTTCTTGCAGTCGCCGTCGAAGGCGGCCTTCTTGTCGGGATCGATGGCGGCGTACATCGGGGCGGTCAGAGCCCGCTTGCCGTCGGCCTCGGCGCAGGCGGCCTTCTCGTCGCGGGTCAAGGCCGTGACCTTCTCATGTCGGCACCCCAGGCTGTCGCGCAGGCTCTTGCGGGTCTCGTCGCTCTGCTCGACCAGCTTGCGCGCGGTGAAGCCCGGCGGCGCGACGATGGCCGGTGGTCCGGACGGCTTGGCGGCGGGCAAGGCCGCGACGTTCGTCGGCGGAGCCGGCGCTGGCGTGCCAAGCACGGGACGGGATGGTCTTGCGAGGGGCGGCGGCGGCGACGCCTTGGCCTGAGGCGACGGCGTGTCCACCAGTTCGGCGTGGATGATCGGCGGCTCGATCAGCTGGGGCGTCCAACGGGCCCCGGAAACCAGGGCCAGCAGAACCAGCGCGTGGACCCCGAGAACCGCGCCCAGGGCCAAGAGGTTGCGCCGCAGATCCCGCCGTGAGGGCGGCCGTCGCCAGGTTCCGATGGCGATCGCCGTGCTCATGGTCTCTCCGGGCGCTGCGGCGCGGGGATGTCGTTAGGCGCGTCATGCGGCGCAAGCGTGGCCGCCAGCGACGACAAAAAGGCCCGGCGTCGCCGCCGGGCCTCTCCGTGTTTCAGCTTTGCGAAGAACCGCTTATGCGGCCGCCTTCGCCTTGACGCCGAAACGGCCGTAGAAGGTCTCGCCCTTTTCGGCCATCTCGCGCAGCAGGGCCGGCGGGGCGAACCGCTTGCCATGCTTCTGGGCGAGGGCGTCGCAGGTCTCGACGAAGGCCTTGGCGCCGACGCCGTCGATCAGGCTGATCGGGCCGCCGGTCCAGGGCGCGAAGCCCCAGCCCAGGATCGCGCCGACATCGGCTTCGCGCGGATCGGTGATGACACCTTCCTCGAAGCAGCGGGCGGCTTCGACGGCCTGGCGGTACAGCAGCCGGGTGCGGATCTCCTGGATCAGCGCCTGGTCGGCCTCGGCGATCTTCACCGGGGCGAGGTCCGACAGGCCCTTCCACAGGGTCTTGGGGCCATTCTCCGGATAGTCGTAGAAGCCCTTGCCGTTCTTGCGGCCAAAGCGCTGCAGCTCGACCACCATCTTCTCGATGATCGGCGCGAACGGACGGTCCTCGAACTTGTCGCCGAGGTCCTTCTTGGTCTGCTGGGTGACCTTGTAGCCAAGGTCCAGGGCGACGTCGTCGTTCATCTCCAGCGGACCGCGCGGCATGCCCGTGGCGCGGCCGACATTGTCGATGATGGCCGGGGCGATGCCGTCGGCCAGCATTTCCAGGCCTTCCTGCACGAAGGTGCCGAAGCAGCGGCTGGTGTAGAAGCCGCGGCTGTCGTTGACGACGATCGGGGTCTTCTTGATCTTCAGGACGTAGTCGATCGACTTGGCC
Source organism: Caulobacter segnis ATCC 21756 (assembly GCF_000092285.1). Taxonomy (NCBI): domain Bacteria; kingdom Pseudomonadati; phylum Pseudomonadota; class Alphaproteobacteria; order Caulobacterales; family Caulobacteraceae; genus Caulobacter; species Caulobacter segnis. The sequence continues at coordinate 77,988 of NC_014100.1, forward strand.
AGGGCTTCGTCCGAAGTCTCCTCCCCCATGATGATCTCGACCAGGCCCATCTTGTCGACCGGCGAGAAGAAGTGGATGCCGATGAAGCTCTTCGGACGCACCGACGCCTTCGAAAGACCGGTGATCGGCAGGGTCGAGGTGTTGGAGCCGAAGATGGCGGTCTCGGCCAGCTGGGCCTCAGCCTTCTTGGTGACCTCGGCCTTGATCTCGCGGTTCTCGAATACCGCCTCGATGACGAGGTCGCTGCCCTTGACGTGATCATAGTCGGTGGTCGGGGTGATCAGGGCCAGGACGCCGTCGGCCTTTTCCTGGGTCATCTTCCCGCGCGAGACGGCCTTCTTCAGCAGGTTCTCGGCGTAGGCCTTGCCCTTGTCGGCGGCCTCTTGCGACTGGTCGATCAGGACCGTCTCGATGCCGGCCATGGCTTGGACATAGGCGATGCCCGCGCCCATCATGCCCGCGCCCAGCACGGCGACCTTCTTGGCTTCCGACGGCGGGACGTTGGCCGGACGGCCCGACCCCTTGCCCAGTTCCTGCAAGCTGAGGAACAGGGTGCGGATCATGCCCTTGGCCTGGGGCGACATCATCGTCTTCAGGAAGTAGCGGGTCTCGATGCGGATAGCCGCGTCGAACGGGACCTGCGTGCCTTCGTAGACCGCCTTCAGGATATTCAGCTGGGCCGGGTAGTTGCCATAGGTCTGCTTGCGCAGCATGGCGTTGCCCATCACGAAGACCTGGCTGCCGGTCGGGGTGTAGGGACCGGCCGCCGGGCAGCTTGAAGTCCTTCCTGTCCCAAGGCGCGACCGGGTCACCCTTGGTCTTGACCCAGGTCTTGGCCGCCTCGACCTCGGACCCCGGCGCGACCACCTCGTGGACGACCTTCAGGGCGAGCGCCTCCTGCGGCTTCATCGACTTGCCTTCGAGCAGGTACGGCGCGGCGGCCATCACGCCCATCAGGCGCGGCAGGCGCTGGGTGCCGCCGGCGCCTGGCAAGAGGCCGACCTTGGCTTCCGGCAGGGCCAGCTGGGTCTTCGGATTGTCGCCGACCACGCGGTAGTGGCAGGCCAGGCAGATCTCGAGACCGCCGCCCATGGCCAGGCCGTTGATCGCCGCGGCGACCGGCTTGCCGCAGGTCTCCAGGGCGCGGAAGGCCTTGTTCAGGGCGAAGCCGGCGTCGAACGCCGCCTTCAGGCCCGCTTCACCGCCAGCCGAGCCGCCGGCCAGACCGCCCGAGCCGCCCAGTTCGCCCAGATCGGCGCCGGCGCAGAAGCCGCTGGCCTTGCCCGAGGTGATGACCGCGCCCTTGATGGCCTCGTCGGTCTTGATGCGTTCGACGATCTCGCCGATTTCCTTGATGACCGAAGCGGTCAGGGTGTTCATCGAGCGGCCGGGCACGTCGAAGGTGACGAGGGCCACGCCGTCGGAATCGACCTCGATCTTGAAGTTTTCCATGGTGCTTGCTCCTCGGTCCTAGACGCGTTCGATGACGGTGGCGGTGCCCATGCCGGCGCCGACGCACAGGGTGATCAGGGCGGTTTCCTTGTCCGAGCGCTCCAGCTCGTCGACCATGGTGCCCAGGATCATCGCGCCGGTGGCGCCCAGCGGGTGGCCCATGGCGATGGCGCCGCCGTTCACGTTCATCTTGTCGTGCGGGATGTCCAGCGCCTGCATCATGCGCAGGACGACGGCGGCGAAGGCCTCGTTCAGTTCATAGAGGTCGATGTCCTTGACCTCCATGCCCAGGCGCTTGAGCAGCTTCTCGGTGACCAGCGAGGGCCCCGTCAGCATGATCGAGGGCTCCGAACCAATCGAAGCGGCGCCCTTGATCCGGGCGCGGGCCTTGAGGCCCAGGGCGTCGCCCATCTCCTTGGTGCCGATCAGCACGCCGGCCGCGCCGTCGACGATGCCCGAGCTGTTGCCGGCGTGGTGGACGTGGTTGACGCGTTCGACCTGCGGGTAGCGCTGGGTGACGACGGCGTCGAAGGCCATCTCGCCCATGCCGGTGAACGAGGGGTTCAGCGAAGCCAGGGTCTGCATGGTGGTCGAGCCGCGCACGGTCTCGTCATGGTCCAGGATGGTCAGGCCCAGCTGGTCCTTCACCGGGATTACCGACTTCTTGAAGCGGCCATCGGCCCACGAGGCGGCGGCGCGCTTCTGGCTCTCGACGGCGTAGGCGTCGACGTCGTCGCGGCTGAAGCCGTACAGCGACGCGATCAGGTCGGCCGAGACGCCCTGCGGGGCGAAATAGGTCTTGAAGGCCGAGGACGGGTCGGTCGGCCAGGCGCCGCCGTCGCTGCCCATCGGCACGCGGCTCATGCTCTCGACGCCGCCGCCGATCGCCAGACCGGCTTCGCCAGAGGCGACCTTGGCCGCGGCCATGTTCACGGCTTCCAGGCCCGAGGCGCAGAAGCGGTTGATCTGCACGCCGGCGACGCTCTCGGCGTAGTCGGCGGTCAGGACGGCGGTGCGGGCGATGTCGGAGCCTTGCTCGCCGACCGGGGCGACGCAGCCCAGGACGACGTCGTCGACCTTGCTGGTGTCCAGGCCGTTGCGGTCGCGCAGGGCTTCCAGAACCTGGGTGGCCAGGGACAGGGCGGTGATCTCGTGCAGAGACCCGTCCTTCTTGCCCTTGCCGCGCGGCGTGCGCACGGCGTCGAAGATGTAAGCGTCAGCCATGGAATGGCTCCTTCCTGCGAAGCGTTGTTCGTGTCTGTGGCGCGGCCCTTTGGGCAGGTCGCGTCCTTATGGTTTCCAGTTGCCGATCGGGTACTTGCCGATCGGTTCGCACTTCAGGCCTCGGGCCGAGACCTTGGCGCGGTAGTAGAGGCGCGAGCCGAACTCCGGCGGCGGCAGCGTGCAGGCGGTGAAGCCCGAGGTGGTCACCTCCAGCTTCCACTCGGCGATCTTGGAGCGCAGCAGCGTGCTGCAGATGTCCTTGCCCGCGGGTTGCAGCGGCAGCTTGAAGGCGCCCGGCTGGGGCCGCTTGCCGACCAGCTCGCCGGAGAAGGTGAGGGGGCGGGGGCCTTGCACGGCGCGCACGCAGACCACGGCCGAGCGAGCGTCGGCGGCGGGCGGCGAAGCGGCGGCCGGGCCGGCCAACAAGGCGAGCAGAACGGGCGTGATCACAGGGTCCTCGCGATCAGCAGTTTCATGATCTCGTTGGTGCCGCCGTAGATGCGCTGGATGCGGCTGTCCTTGTACATGCGCGCGATCGGGTACTCGTTCATGAAGCCATAGCCGCCGAACAGCTGCAGGCAGCGGTCGACGATCTTGTTCTCCAGGTCGCTGACCCAGTACTTGGCCATCGAGGCGGTCGCCGCGTCGAGCTTGCCCTCCAGGTGCTGGCCGATGCAGTGATTGACGAAGACCTTGGCGACAGTCGCCTCGGTCTTGCACTCGGCCAGGACGAACTGGGTGTTCTGGAAGTCGAGGATCGCCTTGCCGAACGCCTTGCGATCCTTGACGTAGGCGATGGTCAGCTCCAGCGCCCGCTCGATGGTCGCCATGCCCTGGACGGCGATGTTCAGGCGCTCCTGCGGCAGCTGGCTCATCAGCTGAAAGAAGCCCTGGCCCTCGTCGGTCCCCAACAGGTTCTCGGTCGGGACCTTCACGTCGTTGAAGAAGAGCTCCGAGGTGTCCTGGGCCTCCTGGCCCAGCTTGTCGAGGTTGCGGCCGCGCTCGAAGCCCTCGGCGCCGTCGGTCTCGACGAAGATCAAGCTGGTGCCGCGCGCGCCGCCGGCCGGGTCGGTCTTGGCGACCACGCAGATCAGGTTGGCGGTCTGGCCGTTGGTGATGAAGGTCTTGGAGCCGTTGAGGACGTACTGGTTGCCGGCCTTCTTGGCGGTGGTCTTGATGCCTTGCAGGTCCGAACCGGCGCCCGGCTCGGTCATGGCGATGGCGCTGACCAGCTCGCCGGTCGCCATGCGCGGCAGCCAGCGCCGCTTCTGCTCCTCGGTGCCGTAGTGGACGATGTACGGCATGACGATGGCGTTGTGCAGGCTGGCGCCGAAGCCGTCGACGCCCTTCTTGCCCAGCTGCTCCATCAGCACGACCTCGTGCCGGTAGTCGCCGCCGGCGCCGCCGTATTGCTCGGGCGTGGAGAGGCCGAGCAGGCCCGCCTCTCCAGCCTTGGTCCACATGTCGCGATCGACGCAGTGGTTCTTGCGCCACTTGGCGACGGTCGACTCGGGGGCGTGCTCGTCGAAGAATTTGCCGACCGCGTCCTCGAAGATCGCGATGTCTTCCTCGGCCATGAAGGCCGGCTTTTCAACGTTGAGCACGCTCATGATCAGAAAGCCTCCGCGGGCAGCGCCATCAGGGTCGCCGAACCGGTCTTCAGCTTGGCCAGATGCGACGCAGCGTCAGGCAAGACGCGTTCGATGAAATATCGACCGGTCGTCAGCTTGGTCGCGTAGAACGGGTCCGAGGAGCCGGCGGCGATCTTGGCCTGGGCGGCCTTGGCCATCAGCGCCCACATGTACGCCAGGCCCGCCAGGCCGAAGAGGTGCATGTAGTCGGTCGAGGCGGCGCCCGCGTTGTCGGGGTTCTGCAGGCCGTTCTGCATCAGCCACATGGTGCCGTCCTGCAGTTGGCCCTTCACGCCGGCCAGGGCCTCGATGAACGGCTTGATCGCCTCGTCGGCGTCGTTCTCGCCGATGAACTGGTCGACCTCCTGGAAGAAGGTCATGACCGCGCGACCGCCCTTGGCCGCCAGCTTGCGGCCGACCAGGTCCAGGGCCTGCACGCCGTTGGTGCCCTCGTAGATCAGGGCGATGCGGCAGTCGCGCATGAACTGGCTGACCGGGAAGTGTTCGGTGAAGCCGCTGCCGCCGTGCACCTGCACCGCGTTCGAGCAGATCTGGAAGCCCTTGTCGGTCAGGTAGCCCTTCAGCACCGGGGTCATCAGGCTCATGTAGTCGGCCGACTTCTCGCGGACTTTCTCATCCGGGTGGATGTGCGAGAGGTCGCCGTGCAGGGCGGTCCAGAACAGGAAGGCGCGGCCGCCTTCCAGGATCGCCTTGCTGTCCATCAGCATGCGGCGCACGTCCGGGTGGACGATGATCGGATCGGCCGGGCCGTCGGCGTTCTTCGGGCCGGTCAGCGAGCGGCCTTGCAGGCGATCCTTGGCGAAGGCGACAGCGGCCTGGTAGGCGGCCTCGCCCTGGGCCACGCCCTGCAGGCCGACGCCGAGGCGCGCCTCGTTCATCATTACGAACATGATCTTGAGGCCGGCGTTCTCCTCGCCGATCAGATAGCCGACGGCGTCGTCGTACTGCATTACGCAGGTGGCGTTGCCGTGGATGCCCATCTTCTCTTCCAGGCCGACGCACTTGACGCCCTGGTTGCGCTCGCCGACCGAGCCGTCGGCTTTCGGGAAGAATTTCGGCACGATGAACAGGCTGATGCCCTTCACGCCGGCGGGCGCGCCCTCGATGCGGGCCAGCACCAGGTGGACGATGTTGTCGGCCATGTCGTGTTCGCCGGCCGAGATCCAGATCTTCTGGCCGGTGATCTTGTAGCTGCCGTCGCCTTGCGGGACGGCCTTGGTGCGCAGCAGGCCCAGGTCCGTGCCGCAGTGCGGCTCGGTCAGGTTCATGGTGCCGGTCCATTCGCCGGTCACCATCTTGGGCAGGTAGGTCTCTTTCTGTTCGTCCGTGCCGCCGAAGTGGATGGCCGAATAGGCGCCGTGGGCCAGGCCCGGATACATCGAGAACGCCATGTTGGCCGAGCTCGACATCTCGCTGAAGGCCAGGTTCACGACATAGGGCAGGCCCTGGCCGCCATAGGCCGGGTCCGAGCCGATCGCGGTCCAGCCGCCTTCGCACAGCTGCTTGTAGGCGTCCTTGAAGCCGGGCGGGGTGGTGACGGTGTTGGTCGCCGGATCCAGCTGGCAGCCGTGCTTGTCGCCGACCGTGTTCAGCGGCGCCAGGACCTCGCCGGTGAACTGGGCGGCGGCGTCCAGGATCTGCTCGACCACGTCGAACGGCGCGTCGGAGAAGCCGGGCAGGTCGCCATGCTGGTCGATATTGAGCACGTCGCGCAGGATGAAAGCGTGATCGCGAACGGGCGGCTGGTAGGTCATGAAACGGTCCTGGGAGGATCGGAGGAGGAAAGGTGAGCGGCGCCGCCGTCCCGACGGGTCTTGTCGAAGGACGGCGCCGCGTTGGTCTTACTTGCCCAGCATGGCCTCGGCGTGACCGTCCAGGCGGGCGCGCAGCACCTGCTCGTAGTCGGCCGCGCGGGGCAGCAGGTCGGGGCGGATCTCGGCCAGGCGACGCTCGAGGCGATCACAGGCCTCGCGCAGCTCGACCAGGGCGTTGTCGATGTCGTCGCGCTGTTGCTCCAGGGCCGTGGCGCGTTCGCGGAACTTCTTCAGCGAGCGCGCCATCTGGGCCGCGCCTTGATCGTTCTCGTCGTAGAGGTCCAGCAGCTCGCGGATTTCCGACAGCGACAGGCCCACGCGCTTGCCGCGCAGGATCAGCTGCAGGCGGACGCGGTCCTTGTGGGAGTAGACGCGGTTCAGCCCCTCGCGCGCGGGATTGAGCAAGCCCTTGTCCTCGTAGAAGCGCAGGGCGCGCGGCGTGGCTTTGAATTCGTTGCAGAGCTGGCGGATCGTGAATGTCCGCTCGGGGCGACGCAGGTCGGCCATGGTTTAAACCTCCCAATGAAGAGGGCCTGGCTACTGCGGCCGGGCCGCTTAGTTATCGACGATCACCCTAAACCCGATCTCGGGGAAGCGTCAACGCTTACGTAAACGTCAATCTGCACCGTACGGATAGGTTTACTTTCCTAGGGCTGAAGGCGTATTTTCAGAAGGAAGGCCGCGCCCGTTAAAGGAGACGCCTCATGGCGACCCTCTCTCACGGTGAAATCTGGCGGGCCATCGACGCCCTGGCCGATCGCTTCGACATGACGCCGTCGGCCATGGCCCGGATGGCGGGCCTGGACCCCACCAGCTTCAATCGCTCCAAGCGCGGCTCGACGGAGGCTGACGGCCGGGCGCGTTGGCCCTCGACCGAAAGCCTGGCCAAGCTGCTGGAGGCCACGGGCGTCAATTTCTCGGAATTCGCCGCCCTGACCGAGCAGTCGCCGGGGGCGGGAGCAGGGGGCAAGCGGGGCGCGCCGCTCATCGGCCTTGCGCAGGCCGGGCAGGAGGGCTTCTTCGACGCGGCGGGCATGCCGGTGGGATCGGGCTGGGACGAGGTCGCCGCGCCGGATCTCGGCCAGGGCCTGTTCGCCCTGGAGGTGTCGGGGGAAACGCTGGCGCCGGTCTATCGCGATGGCGACCGGCTCTTGGTCTCGCCCACGGTCGAGCCGCGCAAGGGCGATCGCGTGGTGGCGCGGACCCATGCGGGCGAGGTGCTGGTGCGGGAGCTGGGCCGGGTCACGGCCAGGACGATCGAGCTCCTGGCTCTGGGGCGCGAGAGCGACCGCCTGCTGTCGCGGGACGAGGTCGCCTGGATCGCGCGGATCGTCTGGGCCAGCCAGTAGGCGGCCTCAGAGGACGCCTTTACGTGCGCGGGCAGTCGCCGTGGGTGTCGAGCAGCCAGGCGATCAGCGGGCCGGCGGCCGGATCGGCGCACGACACGTCGACGCGGTACGATTGCCACGTGTCGTTGTGCGCGGCCTCGACGCGGGCGTCGGGGAACTGCTGGACGATGCCGCCGAGCAGAGAATCGAATTCCCGGCGGTCGGTGGGGCGGAGAGTGAACGAAGCCATTGGTCTGACCTTGAAGACTGTTCTGGTCCTGAAGATCGGACCTTAGACTCACAAAGGTGGTCAGACCCTTAATACCGAATTCAGGTGTCGTTCATCTGCCTGGCAAGGTGTCGCTGCGCGTTTCCGCCGCACCAATACCTCTAGCCCAACTTCTCCTCGATCAGCGCGATCGTGCGGTCGACGCCGAAGATCGCCGCGAACGAGCCGAAGCGGGGTCCCTGGCTTTGACCCAGCAGCACCTCGTAGAGGGCCTGGAACCAGGCGCGCAGCGGGTCGAAGCCGTGGGTCTTGCCCACCTCGAACACTTCGTTCTGGATCAGCTCGGCGTCCTGCGCGTCGGCCGGCATGGCCTTCAGCTTGGCCAGGAGGTCCAGCATGGCGGCGCGTTCCTGGTCGCTGGGCGCGCGGAACACCTTCGAGGGCTTCACGAAGTCCTCGTAGTAGTTGATCGCGTAGCCGGCCAGCCGGTCCAGCAGCGGCTGGCTCTCCGGCGTCGCGCCCGGGATGTAGCGCGACAGGAAGCCCCAGAGGATCTCCTTGGTCGAGGCGTCGGCGGCCGACACCAGGTTCAGCATCAGGCTGAACGACACCGGCGAACCGTGCTGGGGCGGACGGCCCGTGTGGACGTGCCACACCGGGTTATCGAGCTGCTTGGCCGGCTCCTGGCGCGGATAGGCGTCCAGCTGCTGCAGGTACTCGTCCGTCGCCTTGGGGATGACGTCGAAATAGAGCTTCTTGGCCGACTTGGGGCTCTGGAACATGTAGTACGACAGGCTCTCGGGCGCGCCGTACCGCAGCCAGTCCTCCATCGACAGGCCGTTGCCCTTGGACTTGGAGATCTTCTGGTTGTTCTCGTCCAGGAAGAGCTCGTAGTTGAAGCCCTCCGGCGGAACCCCGCCCAGCGCCTTGCAGATCGCGCCCGAGGCCTTGACCGAGTCGATCAGGTCCTTGCCCGACATCTCGTAGTCGACGCCCAGGGCCGTCCAGCGCATGGCCCAGTCGGGCTTCCACTGCATCTTCACGTGGCCGCCGGTGACCGGGACCTCGACGTTGCGGCCGTCCTCGTCCTGGAAGACGATCGTGCCCTTCTCGACGTTGCGCTCCAGGGTCGGGACCTGCAGCACCCGGCCGGTGGTCGGGCTGATCGGCAGGAACGGCGAATAGGTCGCGCGGCGCTCCTCGCCCAGGGTCGGCAGCATGACCTTCTGGATCGCGTCGAAGCGCTCCAGGGCGGTCAGCAGGGTCGCGTCGAACATCCCGCCCTTGTAGCAGTCGGTCGAGCTGACGAACTCGTACTCGAAGCCGAAGCCGTCCAGGAACGCGCGCAGGCGGGCGTTGTTGTGGGCGCCGAAGCTGTCGTGGGTGCCGAAGGGGTCGCGGACGACGGTCAGCGGCTTGCCCAGGTCCTCGATCAGCGGCTGCTTGTTCTCGATATTCTCGGGAACCTTGCGCAGGCCGTCCATGTCGTCGCTGAAGGCGATGAGGCGGGTCGGGATCGCCTCGTCGGTCAGGGCGCGGAAGGCGCTGCGCACCATCGTGGTGCGCGCGACCTCGCCGAAGGTGCCCAGGTGCGGCAGGCCCGACGGCCCGTAACCGGTCTCGAAGATCACGGCCTTGGAGAGGGCCGGATAGGCTTTCACCGCCTCGTCGGTCTTGCCGGCGTCGATCAGGGCCTTGGCGGCTTCCTGGTCGGCGCGGTCGGGGAGGCGCACGCGCAGGACGCGGGCGATCGTGGCGCGCGCCTGCTCGAAGGGCCAGGAGCGGGCGTCACGGGCGAGGGGGGAGAGGCCTTCAAACATGCGGGGCGGTATAAGCGCTGACGCGGCGAAGGGCTAGTGCGGGGCTACCCCTTCAGCGCCCCCGCCACCACCTCGCGCGCCTCGGCCTGGACCTGCTTGAGGTGATCAGCGCCCAGGAACGACTCCGCGTAGACCTTGTAGACGTCCTCGGTGCCGGAGGGCCGCGCGGCGAACCAGGCGTTCTTCGTGCAGACCTTCAGGCCGCCGATCGCCTCGCCGTTGCCGGGGGCGGCGGTGAGGATGTCGGTGATCGCCTCGCCGGCCAGGGTCTTGGCCGAGACGTCGCTGGGGCTGAGCTTGGCGAGGCGCGCCTTCTCCTCGCGGCTGGCCGGGGCGTCGACGCGGGCATAGGCCGGCGCGCCGTACTGGTCGGTCAGGCCGGCGTAGAGCTGGCTGGCGCTCTTTCCCGTCACCGCCTGGATCTCGGCGGCCAGCAGGGCCAGCTGGACGCCGTCCTTGTCGGTGGTCCACACCCCGCCGTCGTGGCGCAGGAAGGCCGCGCCCGCCGACTCCTCGCCGCCGAAGCCGACCGATCCGTCCAAGAGGCCCGGCACGAAGTACTTGAAGCCGACCGGCACCTCGAGCAGGCGGCGGCCCATCCCCGCGACCACGCGGTCGATCATCGAGGACGAGACCAGGGTCTTGCCGACCGCCGTGTCCGCGCCCCAGCCGGGACGATGGCTGAACAAGTACGAGATCGCCGCGGCCAGGTAGTGGTTGGGGTTCATCAGCCCGCCGTCGGGGGTGACGATTCCGTGGCGGTCGGCGTCGGCGTCGTTGCCGGTCGCGACGTCATAGGCCGCGCCGCCTTTCATGATCCCGATCAGGTTCGCCATGGCGCTTGAGGACGAGCAGTCCATGCGGATCTTGCCGTCGGTGTCGAGCGGCATGAACGCCCAGCGCGGGTCGACGGCGTCGTTGACCACGGTCAGGTCCAGGCCGTGGCGCTCGGCGATCGCGCCCCAATAGGCGACGGCCGCGCCGCCCAGCGGGTCGGCGCCGATCCGCACCTTGGCCGCGCGGATCGCGGCGATGTCGATCACCGCCGGCAGGTCGTCGACATAGCGACCGAGAAAGTCGTAGTCGCCGACGGCCTTGCGGGCGGTCTCGAACGAAACGCGCTTCACGCCCGCCAGGCCCTGCGCGAGCAGCTCATTGGCGCGGGCGGCGATGGCCGAGGTGGCGTCCGAACCGGCCGGGCCGCCGGACGGCGGGTTGTACTTGATGCCGCCATCGCGGGGCGGATTGTGCGAGGGCGTCAGCAGCAGGCCGTCGGCTTGCGCGCCGCCTTGGCGGTTGTGGGTCAGGATGGCGTGAGACACCGCCGGGGTCGGGGTGAAGCCGTCGCGGGAGTCGACGAGGGTTTCGACGCCGTTGCCGGCCAGGACCTCCAGCACCGAGCGCCAGGCGGGCTCGGACAGGCCGTGGGTGTCGCGGCCGACGAACAGCGGGCCGGTCACGCCCTGGGCGGCGCGGTATTCGACGATCGCCTGGGTGACGGCCAGGATGTGGGCCTCGTTGAAGGCGCCGTCCAGGCTCGAGCCCCGGTGGCCCGAGGTGCCGAACACGACCTTCTGCGCGGGATTGGAGACGTCCGGCTTGATCTCGAAATAGGCGCCGATCAGCGCGTCGAGATCGACAAGATCTTCGGGAAGAGCGCGAAGGCCGGCGCGGTCGTGCATCAAGTCACCTGGTAGAGTTTGGACGAGGCTCGGAAGCCGAACTCCTATAAGGGGTGGAAGACAATTTCACGAACTATTCCGTGTCTGTTTTCCGCCGTTTTGGGTCACTTGTCAGCGCCGTGGGCCCCCACCTGACCACGCTGCGCGTCTCCTTCCGCCCCCGGAGGGGGCGGAAGGAGACGCGGGCCTTCTTCCCCCTCCGGGGGAGGAGCGCGTCAGCGCGGAGGGGGCAAGGCGGAGGGGGCAAGTACGAGCGTTCGCTGCGCTGTATGATCCGGGTATCCGGAATCGAACCGAACGATTTCAATCACTTATCACTTTTACACGCCGCTGGATCATCCGCGTCGAAACCCCGTCCATACTTGTCCTCACCCGATAGCGCGGAAGGGACGTCCGGCCGGCGATCGTGACGGCTGTCGGGGGTGGTCGAGCGGGAAGCGCTCGCCGGTCTTCCTTAGCTTGGGGAAGGCGTCTTCGCGGCGGTCCAGCGGCAGGCTCCCTGAAACATCGGGACGAAGCCCTGGCGGCGGAGACTTCGGCGGCGCGTCAGGCCTGGGCTGAAATCGCCCGGGCGTTCCGGGACCGGGGTCGTCGCCCCGGCCCGCCAGTCGGGGGCCTCTTTCGGAAGCGGGTTAAAACCCCGCGAGTCGAGGGCTCACCGGATAACGGCCGCGCGGAGCGTCTGGCTTCGTCGAAACGGTACACACACTTCAAACCTCCGGACGGATGTCCGGCGCTCCGCGTCCCTTCTATCCCTTCAGCGGCCCAGCCGCGTGAAGCGGCGGGGTTGTGTCTGGAGCCGCCGCATTGACTCCCCCGCCCGCCCCCGTATTTTCCGCCGCGTTCGAGTGACTGGCGTTGAAGGTGGGAAACCACCGGGGAGCTCGATCGCATAAGCCGCGCGCCTGGGCTCCCATTTCCGATCACGAAACCTGGAGTCCGCCTTGCCCGCCGCCCCCGACTATCCGTCCGCCCCCGATCTCGTCGCCCCCAAGCGCGCCCTGCTGTCGGTCTCCGACAAGACCGGTCTGGTCGAGGCCGCCAAGGCCCTGCACGAAGCGGGCGTCGAGCTGGTCTCGACCGGCGGCACCAAGGCCGCGATCGCCGCGGCCGGCATCCCGGTCAAGGACGTCTCGGACCTGACGGGCTTCCCCGAGATGATGGACGGCCGGGTCAAGACCCTGCACCCGGTGGTGCACGGCGGCCTGCTGGGCGTGCGCGACGCCGCCGATCACGCGAAAGCCATGGCCGACCACGGCATCGGCGGCATCGATATCCTCTATGTGAACCTCTATCCGTTCGAGGCGACCGTCGCGAAGGGCGGCAGCTACGCCGAATGCGTCGAGAACATCGACATCGGCGGCCCGGCCATGATCCGCTCGGCGGCCAAGAACCACGGCTATGTCGCCGTCTGCACCGATCCGGCCGATCTCGCCGAAGTGCTGGAGGCCCTGAAGGCCGGCGGGACGACCCTCGCTCTGCGCCAGACCCTGGCGGCCCGCGCCTACGCCCGCACGGCGGCCTATGACGCGGCGATCTCGGCCTGGTTCGCGGAAGCCCTGGGCCAGGACTTCCCGGCCCGCAAGAGCATCGCCGGCGAGTTGCGCCAAACCATGCGCTACGGCGAGAACCCGCACCAGAAGGCCGCCTTCTACACCTTCCCGAACCCGCGTCCCGGCGTGGCCACGGCCACCCAGCTACAGGGCAAGGAGCTCAGCTACAACAACATCAACGACACCGACGCGGCCTTCGAGTTGATCGCCGAGTTCGACCCGGCCCAGGGCCCGGCCGTGGCGATCATCAAGCACGCCAACCCCTGCGGCGTGGCGGTCGGTTCGACCCAGCGCGAGGCCTATGAGCGGGCCCTGGCCTGCGACCCGACCTCGGCCTTCGGCGGCATCGTGGCGGTGAACACGCGCCTGACCCGCGAGGCCGCGGAAGCGATGGTCGAGATCTTCACCGAGGTGGTGATCGCCCCCGAGGCCGACGAGGACGCCGTGGCCGTCTTCGCGGCCAAGAAGAACCTGCGCCTCTTGGTCACCGGCGGCCTGCCCGACCCGCTGTCGACCGGCGACACCTTCAAGAGCGTGGCCGGCGGCTTCCTGGTGCAGTCGCGCGACGACGCCCGCATCAAGGCCTCGGACCTGAAGATCGTGACGAAGCGCCAGCCGACCGACGAGGAGGTGCGCGACATGCTGTTCGCCTTCACCGTCGGCAAGCACGTCAAGTCGAACGCCATCGTCTACGCCCGCGCCGGCCAGACCCTGGGCGTCGGCGCCGGCCAGATGAACCGCAAGGACAGCGCCCGGATCGCGGCCCTGCGCGCGGCCGATTTCGGCCTTGATCTGAAGGGCTGCGCCTGCGCCTCGGAAGCCTTCTTCCCGTTCGCCGACGGCTTGATCCAGGCCGCCGAGGCCGGGGCGACCGCGATCATCCAGCCGGGCGGCTCGATGCGCGACGCCGAGGTGATCGAGGCGGCCGACAAGCTGGGCCTGGCCATGGCCTTCACCGGCGTGCGGGTGTTCAGGCACTAGACCTCAAGAGGTGAAAATGGACGGCGCCGCCTGGGGCGAACAGCTCGCCCGCCACTCCCGCGTGTTCAAGCCGGAAGGGCCCGGTCCCTTCCCGGTGGCGCTGATCCTGCACGGCTGCGGCGGCAAGACGCCGTTCCTCGAAGTCTATGCGCAAGTCGCCGTGGCGGCGGGATGGGCGGCCGTGGTGGTCGACTCGTTTCTGCCGCGCGGCGTTTCCAGTCTCGACGCCAAGCTGACGGTCTGCACCGGTCTTCGGGTGCGCGGACCGCAGCGGGCGGGCGATGTCTTCGCCATGCTGGCCTGGCTGGAGGGCCAGGCGTGGGCCGACGCTTCGCGGATCTTTCTGGCGGGCTGGAGCCATGGCGGCTGGACGATCATGGACGCCTACGCGCTGGGCGGCCGCGTGGCGGCGATCACCCGCGTGTCCGACGCCCGGCCCGAGCGCCTGCGAGCGGTCGTGAAGGGCGCGCTGCTGGTCTATCCCTACGCCGGCTATCCAGCCCTGACGACCCGCCACGGCTGGGGCGAGGCGCCGCCCGTCTGGTCAGTGCTGGCCGGCAAGGATCAGGTGGTCGGCTGGCGCGCGCCGAAGCTGGCCTTGGACCGCCTGGCGCGAGACGGCCTTTCCGTCGACCAGATGTTCCTGCCCGACGCCACCCACGCCTTCGACGACAACAAGGCCAATGATCCCCGGGCGCGCTATCGCCCGGACCTCTTCGAGCAGGTCCAGGCCTATTTCGCGGACGCCTTGAGGGCCAGCGTCTAGGCGGCGACCACGGCGGGCTTGCGGAGGGGGCTCGGACCCCGATAGAGCCGCCGCCAGGCCCACTCCAGCGGACCCATGGCGAAGCGGTCCAGCCACCAGCGCGACCACAGGATCTGCACGATCCAGATGGCGACCGTGATCGCCGCCAGCCCTGGCCGGTCGATCTGGCCATGCAGCCCCAGGCCCCGACCGCCATAGAAGATCGCGGTCATGATCACCGACTGGGCCAGATAGTTCGTGAAGGCCATCTGCCCGACCGGGGCCAGCGCCCTCGGGATCGCCGACCAGACCTTCGAGCGGGTGGCGAACACCATCAGGGCGACATAGGCCAGCGTCGTCGGCGGGGCGAGCATCCACTGAACGCCGACGGACACCATGCCCAGGCCCCTCGGCAGGCCCATCACCGCCTCGGCGATGAACAGGCCGCCGACCAGGGCCGAGGCCAGAAGGCCCCAGGCCAGCAGGCGCCGATAGACGCGGTCGGAGGCCTCGCCCGTCAGCACGCCGGCCTTGAAGGCGCCCAGGCCAAGCATCATCAGCGCCGAGGTCATCACGAAGATGATCGGCTCGCCCGGCAGGAAGTCCAGACGGTCCTTGGCGTTCTGGACCAGCGACTGGACGAAGCTCCCCCCGTACTGCGCCTCGGCCGCCTTGGCCTTGGCCAGCATCTTGGCGGCCTCGAGCGTCTGCTCGGCGGCGGTCTGCGGCATGAAGGCGGCGACGCTCAAGCCAACCAGGGCCAGCAGGCTGAGGACAGTCCAGATCGTCAGGCCGGTCCGGATCAGCTTGCGGGCCGGCCAGGAGCGCACGAGCAGGATCGCAAAGCCCGCCAGGGCGTAGCTCAGCAGGACGTCGCCGTACCAGATCGCAAAGCCGTGCAGCAGGCCGAAGACCACCATCCAAAGGAGGCGGCGGCGAAGGATCGCGCCGCGCTCCTTGTCCGAACGCTCGCCGCCGACCAGGAAGATCGACACGCCGAACAGCATGGCGAACAGGGTCACGAACTTGCGCTGAAACAGCCACTGGGTGACGACCCAGACTGACAAGGTGGCCGGGCCCGTTCCGTGCGGCCAGTGGCTGGCGGATTCGGCGACGACCGGCGGGACCGCGAAGTCCGGCGCGTTGCAGAGCAGGATGCCCAGGACGCCGAGACCCCGCAGAGCGTCCAGCAGAACGATCCGATCCTTGTCCATCCCCACCCCCGAGAAGCCCCCACGCCGCGAACCTGCCTCGCCGCGACGTGGAGCGCAACCTCAGGGCTAGGCGGCCGACAGCTCGCGCAGGGCGGCGTTGGCGATGGTCAGCTTGGCGAAGGTCCAGCCGCCGCCGGCCTGCTCGATCTCTTCGATCGTGCGCTTGACCGTGCGAGGCAGCTCACCGCGCAGGGCGGCCCAGGAGTTGATCGACGCCTTCGCGCCGGCTTCGTCCTCGCCCGCCTGGGCGTTGGCGGCGAACTTCAGCACCGCCTGGGTGATCGCGGCCTGCTCGCCGAGCATGTCCTCGATCAGGCGACGAACCGCCAGGCGCTCGAAGCTGTCCCCGCCGACGAAGGCGCCGGCCGCGGCCCGCAAGCGATCGAAGCCGAAGGCCGCGCCGACTTGGTGATACAGGCGGGCGACGTTCTCGACGCTCCAGCTGGAGGCGTTGGCCAGGTCGACCAGGTCGGCGGCGGTGGTCAGCGGCTGCAGCGCCGCCACGGCCTGGGCCAGCGTCTCCGGCGCGCCATCGGCGATATAGGCCTTGGCGCGCTTGGCGACGGCCTTCTGCTCGAACGGCGACAGGATGGTCGGCGTCTGGCTACGCAGCTTCGCGACCGACGGGCCATAGGCTTCGACCAGGGCCTTCACGCTGGACTTGTCGCGGAACGCCCGTCGCGCCAGCCAGAAGCTCAGGCTGCGCAGGGCGTAGGCCAGAGCCTTGTAGAGCGCGGTCTGGCCATCGGCCGAGGCCTTGTTGTCGAGCGCGCCGACCTGCGCCCACAGGGCGTCGATCCCCAGGATCTCCCGGGCGGCCGTGAAGCCCAAGACCACGGCCGAGATGTCCGAACCGGCGGCGGCCTGCAAGCGGCTGGCGAAGGTCGGGCCGCACATGTTGACCATCTGATTGTCGACCACCGTGGCGATGATCTCGCGTTTCAGGCGATGCTTCTGCATGGCGTCGGCGTACTGGCCGAGCGCCTTGGGGAAGTAGCCTTTCAGCGTCGCCTCGAACCACGGATCGTCCGGCGCCTGGGAGGCGACGATCTCGTCGAACAGGTCGAGCTTGCCATAGGCCAGCAGAACCGCCAGTTCCGGTCGGGTCAGGCCCTTGCCGGCCGCCTTGCGCTCCAGCAACGCCGTATTGGTCGGCAGACCTTCGACGCGGCGGTCCAGGCGGCCGCGTTGCTCCAGATCGACCATGTAGCGGATCTGGGCGTCGACCTCGCTGGGCGCGTCGCTTTCCAGGAGGGTCAGGGCCAGGGTCTGGTCGTAATTGTGCTCCAGCACGTGGTGGGCCACGTCGTCCGTCATCGAGGCCAGCAGCGTGTTGCGGTCGGGGCGGGTCAGTTCGCCGCCGCGCTCCAGGATGCCGGTCAGGATCTTGATGTTGACCTCGTGGTCGGAGCTGTCGACACCGGCCGAGTTGTCGATGGCGTCGGTGTTCACGTGGCCGCCAGACTGGGCGAACTCGATGCGGCCCGCCTGGGTCAGGCCCAGGTTCGCGCCTTCGCCGACCACCTTGACCCGCAGGTCCGCGCCGTTGATGCGGATCGCGTCATTGGCCTTGTCGCCGGCGTCGGCGTTGCTCTCGGCCCTGGCCTTCACATAGGTGCCGATGCCGCCGAGATAGAGCAGCTCGGCCCGCGCCTTCAGGATCGCGGTCATCAATTCGGCCGGAGAGACGGCCTCGGCCTTCAGGTCCAGCATGGCGCGGACCTCGGGTGACAGGGGGATGCTCTTCAGGCTGCGGGCGAAGACGCCGCCGCCCTGCGAAATCTTCGACTTGTCATAGTCTTCCCACGACGAGCGCGGCAGCTTGAACATCCGGTCGCGCTCGGCCCACGACACGGCCGGGTCCGGATTGGGGTCCAGGAAGATGTGGCGGTGGTCGAAGGCGGCCAGCAGCTTGGTCTGCTTGGACAGCAGCATGCCGTTGCCGAACACGTCGCCGGACATGTCGCCCACGCCGACCACCGTGAAGGGCTCGGTCTGGATATCCTTGCCCAGCTCACGGAAGTGGCGCTTGACCGCCTCCCAGGCGCCGCGAGCGGTGATGCCCATGACCTTGTGATCGTAGCCGACCGAGCCGCCGGAGGCGAAGGCGTCGCCCAGCCAGAAGCCGTAGTCCTCGGCAACGCCGTTGGCGATGTCGGAGAACGTCGCCGTGCCCTTGTCCGCGGCCACGACCAGATAGGGGTCATGATCGTCGTGGACGACCACCGAGCGGGGCGGCACGACCTCGTTGTCGGCGTTGATATTGTCGGTGAGGTCCAGCAGGCCCGACAGGAAGGTCTTATAGGCGCGGATGGCCTCGGTCTGGATCGCGTCGCGGTCGCCGCCGCGCGGCAGTTGCTTGGGATAGAAGCCGCCCTTGGAGCCGACGGGCACGATCACCGCGTTCTTGACCTGCTGGGCTTTGACCAGGCCCAGCACTTCCGTCCGGAAGTCGTCGCGGCGGTCCGACCAGCGCAGGCCGCCGCGCGCTACGGGGCCGAAGCGCAGGTGAACGCCCTCGATGTGCGGCGCGGAGACGTAGATTTCGCGGAAGGGCTTGGGCGCCGGCAGGTCTTCCAGTTCGCGGGAGGCGATCTTGAAGCTGATATAGGGCTTGGGCGCGCCATCGGCGGCCGGCTGATAGAAGTTCGTGCGCTGGATCGCGCCCACGAGCGCGGCCAGGCGGCGCAGGACGCGGTCGGCGTCGAGGCTTTCGACCGCCTGCAGCGCCTCGACGATCTTGGCCTCGACAGCCTTGGCCTGGGCCGTACGGGCCTTCAGGTCGCTGGCGATCGCCGGGTCAAACTTGACGCGGAAGAGGTCCAGGATCAGGCGGGTGACCGCTGGATGGTCGCGCAGCGCGGCCTCCTGCACCTGCTGGCTGGGGTCGAGGCCCGATTGCTGGCGGTAGCGCGCAAGAGCGCGGATCAGGGCCGCCTCGCGCCAGCCGATCGCCAGTTCGAGCACGATCCGGTTGAAGCCGTCGTTTTCGGCGAGGCCCGTCCAGATCGCGATGAAGGCCTCTTCGAAGACCTGCCGGATCTCGTCAAACACGATGTGCTCGCCGGCCGGATCGTCCAGAACGAATTCGTGCACCCAGACCGAATGCGGGCCGTCGAGTTCGTAGATGCTGAGACGGAAGCCATCCTCGATCAGCGCCTTCAGGCCCATGCGCTCAAGGATCGGCAGGACCTCGGCCAGCGGCGCCGCGGCGCCGCGCAGATAGAGCTTGAAACGGAAGGTCCGGGCGTCGTCCTCAGCCCGGCGGAAGGCGCGCACGCGCGGTTGCGTGTCGGGCGCCAGCGTCTCGATGACATCGATGTCCAGCAGCGCTTCCTGGGCGTCATACTGATCGCGATAGCCCGGAGGGAAGGCGCGACCATATTTCGCCAGCAGGGCGCGAACGCCGCCGGTCGGCGCGCCGCCCGCGCGGACCACCGCCTCGAAGCGATCCTCCCAGGTGAGCGCCGTGTCGGCGATGCGAGACTCCACCCGGGCCAGGTCTGGTTCGGGATGGTCGCCCGGCGTGACTTCGATGATGAACTGGGCGCGGGCCAGGGGCGCGTCCGAAATTTCCGGATAGTACTCAAGGACCTTGCCGTCATAGGCGTCGGCCAGGATCGCGCCGGCGCGCTCGCAGACCTCGGTGTCGAAGCGTTCGCGCGGGATGTAGACCAGCACCGAGGCGAAGCGGTCGAACGGGTCCATGCGGGCGAATAGCCGCACGCGCGGCCGGTCGATCAGGTGCAGGACGCCCAGCGCCATGGACAGCAGCGTGTCCTCGCTGGTCTGAAACAGCTCGTCGCGAGGCCAGGTTTCGAGGATGTTGCGCAGGCGTTTTTCGTTGTGGCTGCCGGGCGCCTTGGCCGCTCGGCGCATGATCCGCGCCACCCGATGCCGGATCAGCGGCACCTCGCTGGCGGGCGTCTCATAGGCCTCGGCGGTGAACAGGCCGACGAACCGGACCTCGCCCGAGGGCTTGCCGTCCGAGCCGTAGCGGCGCACGCCGACATAGTCCATGAACCCGCGTCGGTGAACGCGCGAGCGTAGGTTGGACTTCGCCACCACGACGGGCGTCCCCGTCTCGAGTTGCCGGCGCAGTTGCGCCGACAGGATCGCGGGCTCGTGGGTCCGGCGCAGCACCGCCCGCGTGGAATCCTTCAGGACCCCAAGGCCCGCTTCGGCCTCGTAGAGGGGTTCCTCGGCGGCGTAGCTCCCGTCCGGCGAGCGCGGGTACTCGTAGACGCGGGCGCCCAGGAAAACGAAGTTGTCGTCCTCGAGCCAACGCAGGAAGGCGAGCTCCTCTTGGCGGCCCTCTTCGCTGGTGACGCCGTGGGTGGCGGACAGCTCGCCGATCGCACGATGCATCAGTTCGCGCATCGCCTTGAAGTCGCCGACGGCGCGGCGGACGTCGGACAGGGTTTCGCGAACCTGCTCCAGCAGGAGTTCAGCGCGGTCTTCGCCCACCGGGTCCAGGTGGACCTGGATCAGCGAGCGGGCGACACCGTCAATCTCCACCACGGGGTGGAACATGGCCCGGACGCGGAAGCCGCTCTCGGTGATCTCGCCCATGACGCTGTCGACCAGGAACGGGCGGTCGAGTTGAACGATCTCAAGCAGGTCTCGACCAGCCGCGCCTTCGATGGCCGACCGGAGTCGCACGGCGGGTTGCTCGCCTCTCACGCTGACCGCGAAATCCCAGAATTCGACGAGGGACGCAGCGGCCGCGGTCGCCGACAGAACCGGCGCGTCTTCGACGGCCCAGTCGGCGTCGACCTGAGCCAAATAGTCGCGCTCTTCCAGGGAAAGTTCCTGGACGCTCTTCCCGCGGGCCTGGGCGTAAGCGGCGGCAAGGCTGTGGTTTGGGTCAATCTTTACGCCGCTCATGCCGCTTCCTCAAAAATTTTTCCGACTTACCTAGCGAAGAAAGGTAAAAACTCAACGCACACGCGGAAAATAAGCCACCTTTTGGTCTCGCCGATCCGCTCTGTCATGGGACCGATGGCGCGGCTTTTAAGCCTAGCGCTGGGGCGAAAGCTTGTCGTTAACGGCGCTGTGAAAACGGAAACGCCGCCGGCTGGGGGAAGCCGGCGGCGCGGGCCCGCTTGGGGATGCGGGCGTCTTCCGCTTCGATGGCGGCGGCCTTGCCGGCCGCGATCGGCGGGGTGTCCGGGTGGGGGAGGCCGGACTAACCCTAGATAGGCGCCCAAGGCGTGAGTTTAAGGGGAGGTGTTCATTTCTTTCGCGAGCGCGCAGGCTCCTTTGGCTTGGCCGCGTGCAGGCGCTCGCCCTCAGGATCGCCGTCCTCCGACAGCAGGATGGCGATCCAGCGCGATCCCTCGAACTGGGCCAGAATCAGCATCACCGCCACGGTCAGCGGCGTGGACAGGAACATGCCCGGCACCCCCCACAGCGCCCCCCAGACGGCGAGGGACAATAACACCACCGTCGGGTCCATGTTCAGGCTGTCGCCTTGCATCCGCGGCAGGATCACATTGCCGACCACGAAGAAGATGCCTTGCAGCGCGCAGAACAGGATGATCGCCGGCCAGAGGCTTTCGGGAAACTGCACCAGGGCGAACAGCGGCGGCAGGAAGCAGCCGATCGCGCCGCCCAGGATCGGGATGTAGGCGGCCAGGAAGATCAGGAAGGCCCAAAAGAAGGCGTTGTCCAGCCGCACGAGCATCATCACGGCCCAGGCGGCGACGGCGATCATCAGGCCGGTCACCGTCTGGATCCACAGGTACTGCTCGACCCCGTCGCGGATGCGCTGGAACAGCTTCATGTTCTGCTCGCGCTCGGCGTGCTGCGGGAAGAGCGAGACGATCTTGCGCGCGAAGCCCCGGCGCGAGGCGATGATGAAGCCCAGATAGATCAGCACCAGCACGGCGCTGGAGGCGAAGTTGCCGAACGACTGCGCGGCTTGGCCGATATAGCGCTGGGGATTCAGCTCGTTGATCAGGCCGCCGATGGTGGGGGCGACATGGATGCCGACGGCGTGCGCCAGCTTGGCGATGATGTCATTCAGGCGCGGCGCGTAGTCCTTGAGCTGGTCGAAGAAGCCTCGGCCATTCTCGATGACGACCCAGAACGACACTCCGAACAGCAGGATCGAGATGACCACGGCGGCGGGCAGGGCGGCGCGCGCCGGGAAGCCGGGCACGCGGGCGGTCAGCACGCGGGCGAAGCTGTCGACCATCACCGCCAGGAAAACCGCCAGAGCCAGCGGCGTCAGGATGTCTTGCATCCAATAGAGCGCCGCGCCGCTGGCGATGACGGCCAGGAGCACCACGGCGTTTCGAGTGGTGGACGGAGATGAGGCAGGGGCGCGCATTTTCAAAGGCTCTACTGAAACGTGGGCGACATTGCCCGCGACGATTGGCTGCGCGCAAGGCCCCGGCTAGGGTCCGCGATCAAGAGGAGATTGCTCATGCCGCTTCCCATCGGTGACAACGAGATCCTGCTGGGACTTGGACAGGGTCCGGTCACACAACGCCTTGATCGCACGAATCGACACGGCGTCGTCGCAGGAGCCACCGGGACGGGCAAGACGGTCACGTTGCAGGTCATGGCCCAGGCCTTCTCCGACGCAGGGGTGCCGGTGTTCGCCGCCGATGTTAAGGGCGACCTGTCTGGGCTGGCCGTGCCGGGATCGCCGAACGAGAAGATGCTGGCGCGGGCGGCCGCGATGGACCTGGCCCTGGCGCCGGCCGCTCCGCCGGTGATCTTCTGGGACCTCTTCGGTCAGAAGGGGCACCCGATCCGCACGACCATCTCCGAAATGGGGCCGCTGCTGTTGTCGCGCCTTCTGGAGTTGAACGACGTGCAGGAGGGGGTCCTGACGATCGCCTTCCATGTCGCCGACCAAGAGGGCCTCCTCCTGCTGGACCTCAAGGACCTGCAGGCGGCGCTGAAGTACGTGGCGGACCATGCCGACGACATCGGCACACAATACGGAAACGTGTCCGCCGCGACGGTCGGCGCGATCCAGCGCAAGCTTCTGACCCTTCAAACCCAGGGCGCCGAGGCTTTCTTTGGTGAGCCGGCCCTCGACCTCTCCGACGTGATGCGCACCGATGCGGCGGGGCGCGGCTATGTCAGCCTGTTGGCCGCCGACCGGCTGATCCAGTCGCCGAAGCTCTACGCGACTTTCCTGATGTGGCTGTTGTCGGAGCTGTTCGAGGTCCTGCCCGAGGTTGGCGACCCGGAGAAGCCCAGGCTCGTCTTCTTCTTCGACGAAGCCCATCTGCTGTTCGACGACGCGCCAAAGGCCTTGATCGAGAAGATCGAACAGGTGGTGAGACTGATCCGGTCGAAGGGCGTGGGCGTCTATTTCGTGACCCAGAATCCCGCCGACATTCCTGACGCCGTGCTGGGGCAGTTGGGGGCGCGGGTTCAGCACGCCCTGCGCGCCTATACGCCCGCCGACCAAAAGGGCCTGAGAGCGGCGGCGCAGTCGTTCAGGATCAATCCCGACTTCGACACGGCCGAGGCTATCCAGGCGCTGGGCGTGGGCGAGGCGCTCGTCTCGACTCTCGATGAAAAGGGCGCGCCGCAGGTGGTCCAGAAGACGCTGATCCGACCGCCCGCTTCGCGCCTTGGGCCCCTCACGCCGCAGGAGCGCGCGGCGCTTCAAGGACAGAGCCCGGTGAGAGGGGTCTACGACGAACCGAGGGATCGAGACTCCGCCTACGAAATCCTCCAGGGCCGAGCCGTCCAGGCCGAGCGCCAGGCGGAGGCGCGAATGCGTGAACAAGAGGCGGCCAAGAGAGATGCGAGCGCCCGGCCTCGCGCCTCCGGCAGGCAGACCATGGCGGAGGCGTTCGCCGTCACCCTGGTCCGCACCGTCGCGTCTCAAGCGGGGCGAGAGCTGATGCGCGGCCTGCTTGGCGGACTTACGCGTCGAAGACGATAGCCCCCTGTGCGTTCACGTCGGCGATGGGCGCGACCCTGGAGGATTTCATGGCGGCGTCATGAGGAGGTCTTGAGGGCGTGACTTGCCTCGGCGTCACGATTGCTGGAATAGGCGGAGCGCCGCGCGCGACGGCGGCGCTCGGGATCAGGATGTTTCGATGCGCGTAGCGATGATTGGCACGGGTTATGTGGGCCTGGTGTCTGGGGCGTGTTTCGCCGACTTCGGTCACGTGGTGACGTGCATCGACAAGG
The DNA here is from genome assembly GCF_000092285.1 of Caulobacter segnis ATCC 21756. NCBI lineage: Bacteria > Pseudomonadati > Pseudomonadota > Alphaproteobacteria > Caulobacterales > Caulobacteraceae > Caulobacter > Caulobacter segnis. The sequence continues at coordinate 101,848 of NC_014100.1, forward strand.
ATCCGAGCAAGATCGAGCGGCTGGAGCGGGGCGAGATCCCGATCTTCGAGCCTGGGCTTGATGACCTGGTGGCGCGCAACGTGCGCGAGGGCCGCCTGTTTTTCACCCTGGAGGGCGCCCAGGCGATCAAGGAGGCCGACGCGGTGTTCATCGCCGTGGGCACGCCCACGCGTCGCGGCGACGGCCACGCCGACCTGTCGTACGTCTACGCCGCGGCCGAGGAGATCGCCGGCCTGATTGACGGCTTCACGGTGGTGGTGACCAAGTCGACCGTGCCGGTTGGCACCGGCGACGAGGTCGAGGCGATCATCAAGAAGGTCCGTCCCGACGCCCAGTTCGCGGTGGTCTCCAACCCCGAGTTCCTGCGTGAAGGCGCGGCGATCGAGGACTTCAAGCGCCCCGACCGCGTGGTCGTCGGCACGGACGACGAGCGGGCCCAGGCGGTGATGCGCGACCTCTACCGGCCGCTGTCGCTGAACGAGACGCCGATCGTGTTCACCGGCCGTCGGACCAGCGAGCTGATCAAGTACGCGGCCAACGCCTTCCTGGCGATGAAGATCACCTTCATCAACGAGATGGCCGACCTCTGCGAGAAGGTCGGCGCCGACGTCCAGTCGGTGGCCAAGGGCATTGGTCTCGACAAGCGCATCGGCGGCAAGTTCCTAAACGCCGGCCCGGGCTATGGCGGCAGCTGCTTCCCGAAGGACACCATCGCCCTCGTCAAGACCGCCCAGCAGTACGGCGCCCCGACCCGGCTGATCGAGACCACGGTCGAGGTCAACACCGCCCGCAAAAAGGCCATGGCCGACAAGGTCGCCGCCGCCATCGGCACGACCAACCTAACCGGCAAGACGATCGGGGTGCTGGGCGTGACCTTCAAGCCCAACACCGACGACATGCGCGATGCGCCCAGCCTCGACATCCTGCCGGCCCTGCAGGCCATGGGCGCCAAGGTCCAGGCCTTCGATCCGGAGGGCGCCAAGGAAGCCGCCCACATGCTGGAGGGCGTGGAGTTCAAGGCCGGCGCCTATGAGGCCGCCGAAGGCGCGGACGCCCTGGTCATCCTCACCGAATGGGACCAGTTCCGGGCCCTCGACCTCGACCGCGTCAAGCTGCTGATGAAGGCGCCGGTCGTGGTCGACCTGCGCAACGTCTACAAGCCCGCCGAGATGGTCCGGCACGGCTTCACCTACGCCTCCATCGGACGCGGCCGAGCATGACCAAGCCTCCGATCATCGTTACGGGCGCGGCGGGATTCGTGGGCTACCACGTGGCCGAGCGCCTGCTCGACCGCGGGGAGGCGGTGATCGGGGTCGATGTCTTCAACGCGTATTACGACCCCGCCCTGAAGGAGGCCCGCGCCTCGCGGCTGGATGGTCGGGACGCGTTTACGATGGTCCGCATGGACATAGCCGAGCACGAGGCCTTGGCCGCGCTGGTCAACGCCTCGGGCGCCAAGCAGGTGATCCACCTAGCCGCCCAGGCCGGCGTTCGTTACTCGATCGACAACCCGTTCGCCTATGAGCGCAGCAACCTAGCCGGCCATCTCTCGGTGCTGGAAGCCTGCCGCCACGCCGGCGTCGAGCATCTGGTCTACGCCAGCTCCTCGAGCGTCTATGGCGATCGGCCGCTGAATGGTGACGGCTTCAAGGAAAGCGATCCGGCCGAGAGCCCGGTGTCGCTCTACGCCGCCACCAAGCGCTCGTGCGAGCTGCTGAGCCAGAGCTACGCCAAGCTCTACGGTTTCCCGCAGTCGGGCCTGCGGTTCTTCACCGTCTACGGCCCTTGGGGTCGGCCGGACATGGCCTATTACGGCTTCACCGAGAAGATGCTGAAGGGCCAGGAGATCGAGGTCTATGGCGAGGGCAAGATGGCCCGCGACTTCACCTATATCGACGACATCGTCGACGGGATCCTGGGCGTGCTCGACAACCCGCCGGCCCAGGGCGGGCACGAGGTCTACAACATCGGCGACAACGATCCCGTCGGGCTGATGGACATGATCGCCACGCTCGAGAAGGCGCTCGGGATCGAGGCCAAGAAGGTCTTCCGCCCCATGCAGCCCGGCGACGTCACCGCCACCTACGCCAACATCGACAAGCTCCACGCCCTCTGCGGCTACAAGCCCAAGGTCAAGCTGGCCGAGGGGCTGCAGCGCTTCGTCGACTGGCGGCGGGCCTACGCTGGCTGAGCCCGAGCGCGCTGCGCCAATTGGTGCTCGCGCCAAGAGATGAGAAGGGTCGAGGCCACCACGATCGCCGCGCCGATCAAGGTCGCCGGCTTGGGAATTTCGTGGAAGAGCAGGAAGCCCGCCCCGACCGCGAAGACCAGACGCGTATAGTCGATCGGCGCCATGACGGCCGCTTCGCCGGCCTCCATGCCCTTGATGTAGGCGCCTTGGGTGAGCGTGCCGATCACGCCCATCGCCGCCAGCAGGCCCAGATCCGGCCAGCTGGGCCAACGCCAGACGAACAGGGCCGGCGGGATCGCGAAAATGAGGCCCAGCACGGCGGCGTAGACCAGCAGCACAAAGGGGCTGTGATCGCGGGTCATGACCTTCATGCCGGTGATGGTCAGGGCGAATAGCAGGGACGAGATCAGGGCGCAGGCCTGCGGCCAGCCGATCCAGGCGCCCATCCCACCCGAGCCGGGCCGCAGCATGATCAGCACACCGACAAAGCCGACCAGCGCCGCGCCGATCCGAAGCGGCCCGATCGGCTCGCGCAGCACGAAGGCCGCCAGCGGAACCAGCCATAGCGTCCGGGTGAAGGACAGCGCGTTGGCGTCGGCCAGCGGTAGCTTCTGATAGGCGTAGAAGCCCATGATCAGCGCCAGCACGCCGGCGCTGGAGCGGAAGATCAGGATGCCAGGCCGCGTCGTGCGGAACGCCCCGCGCCAGTCGCGAGCGATCAGCGGCAGCAGGATGATCACGCCGGCCAACTGGCGGTAGAAGGTCTGGAGCGCCGCCGGATAGTCGGCGCCCAGGAACTTGATCAGGGTTGTCATCACGGTGAAGCCGATGGCCGAGGCCAGCATCCACAGCGCGCCGCGCAGGTTGGGGGTGAGGCTCACCCCGCCCCGCCGGAGGCGATCAGGGCCGCGCGCATCTGCTCGGCCTGCTCGGGCGTGATGCCCATGGCCGCCAGGATCGGCGAGGGCGTATTGACGTCCCAGGCGCTGCGCGGTCCCACCGTGATGCCGCCATCGACCACGATGTGCGTGCCGGTGACGAATTCGGAGTCGGCGCTGGCGAGGTAGAGCGCGGCGCGGGCGATGTCCTCGGGCAGGCCCGACTTCGGGATCGGCTGGATCTTGGGGCCGATCTGGGCGACCTGCGCGGCCATCTGGTCGGCGACCTCGCGCGGCAGGCCCATCGAGGCGCCGAAGATCGAGGTCGCGATCAGGCCCGGGCAAATCGCATTGACCCGGATCTTCCGCGGCGACAGTTCGGCCGCCGCGCAGCGGCTCATGTGGATCACCGCCGCCTTGGCCGTCGAATAGGCGAGGGGACCAAAGCCCGCCTGCAGGCCGGCGATCGAGGCGGTGTTGATGATCGAGCCCCCGCCGCGCTTGGCCATCAGCGGGACGGCGTGCTTCATGCCGATCGCCGGACCCCGCACCAGCAGGGCGAAGGTCTTGTCCCAGCCCTCGACGGTCATGTCCTCGACGCCCGCCGGGGTGCCGCCGTGGCCGGCGTTGTTGAAGAGGATGTCGAGCCCGCCGAAAGCGCTGTCGGCCAGGCCCAGGGCGGCGGCCACGTCGGCTTCCGCGGTCACGTCGCAGCGGACGTAGCGGACGCGGTCGGGGAAGCGCTTTTCCAGCATCGCCCCCTTCTCGTCCTGCAGGTCGGCGGCGACGACGAGCGCCCCTTCCGCCGCGAACAGTTCGACCGTCCCGAGCCCGATGCCCGAGCAGCCCCCCGTGACGACGGCGATCTTGCCGTCCAGACGTCCGACCATGGCTTTGCCTCCGCGTTGTCCGACCTCTCGTGGGTCGGTGATCATTGATCATCTTCGCGAAGCGCGGGCGTCTTGGCTAGAGGCCGATACCCGAAAGGCGGTCCGGAGCGGCAACTCGGCAAGCGTGGCGACGGCGCCGTAAGGCCCCTGTCCGTCGCCACGCTTGCCTAGCGTCACCTTGCGCCCCCTTAGGCGGCCTCGATACGAAAAGTCCGCATCGGGGCGTGAGCGGCCCGGCCATCCGCCGCTTTGCTCGGTGGGGTGAGCGTCTTCGGCGGCGACCGAACCGGGGGCACAATCGCCGAGCAACCTGTCTGCTTCGCTAAGAAGGACGATTAGCGAACCTTAACCAAGCCCGACGAAACAGGGTTAATCGATCGTGATCACGACCTTGCCCATCGCCTTGCGGCTGGAGAGGTGCGCGATGGCCTCGCCGGCCCGCGCCAGGGGGAAGCGTTCGGACACGTAGGGGCGGATCTTGCCCGCCGCGTAGAGGTCCATCAGGGCCTTCAGGTTCGCCGCGTGGCCCTTGGGATCGCGGGCCACGGCCGCGCCCCAGAACACCCCGACGATGTCGCAGGACTTCAGCAGGGTCAGGTTCAGCGGCACCTTGGGGATGCCCGACGGGAAGCCGATCACCAGGAAGCGCCCCTCCCAGCCCGCGGCGCGGATCGCCGCTTCGGAATAGTCGCCGCCGACCGCGTCATAGGCCACGTCCCAGCCGTTCGAGCCGCAGGCGCCCTTGAAGAGCTCGGCCAGGGCCTTCTGGCCGTCCTTGTCGAAGGGGCCCTTCGGATAGACGACGCCGCTGTCGGCCCCGTGCTTGATGGCCAGGTCGATCTTCTCCTGGCTGGAGGCCGCGGCCACGACCTTGGCGCCCATGGCCTTGGCCAGCTCCACCGCCGCCAGGCCCACGCCCCCGGCTGCGCCCAGCACTAGCAGGGTCTCGCCGGGCTTCAGATGGCCGCGATCCTTCAGCGCGTAGTAAGAGGTGCCGTAGGTCAGGACGAAGGCGGCGGCCTCGTCGAAGGGCATGTTGTCGGGAATGGGGGTGCAGCGGGCCTCTTCCAGGGCCAGCTTCTCAGCGTAGCCGCCCCAGCCGGTCGAGGCCAGCACCCGGTCTCCGACCTTGAAGCGGCTGACGCCCTCGCCGACCGCGGCGATCACGCCCGAGACCTCGCCGCCGGGCGCGAACGGGCGCGGCGGCTTGAACTGGTACTTGTCCTCGATGATCAGCACGTCGGGGTAGTTGACGCCGCAAGCCTTGACGTCGATCAGCACCTGACCGGGACCGGCGACGGGATCGGGCAGCTCCTCCAGCACCAGGGTCTCGGGTCCGCCGACCACCTTGCTGAGCACCGCCTTCATCTCGCCTCTCCCTGCGATTGTCTTTAATCAAGCCGGACGCTAGCGCGGGACGCGCCGCCAAGGAAGCAGAATGTCAAACAAGTGTTTTAGTCTCGCCCTGCACGGCGGGGCCGGCGCGAAACGGGGTCACGACTACGCCGTCGAGATCGCCCACATGCGCGGTCTGGCCGAGGCCGCCCGCGACCGCCTGGCCGCCGGGGCCAGCGCCCTGGACGTCGCCGTCGAGACCGTCGTCGCGCTGGAGGCCAGCGGCCTCTACATCGCGGGGAGAGGCGCCTCGCCCAACGCCGACGGCGAATACGAGCTGGACGCCAGCCTGATGGACGGCGCCAAGCGCCTGGCCGGGTCGGTCGCCGCCCTGCAGGGGTTCAAGAGCCCGATCCTGGCCGCCCGCGCGGTGATGGAGGCCACGCCCCACGTGATGCTGGCCGGCCAGGGCGCGATCGACTTCGCCCGCGAGCAGGGCCTGGAGCCCGTCGAGGACCCCGAGGCCTGGTTCACCCGCGCCGGGGCGTTCGAGGACAACCATCCGCCGGATGCGCTCCCCACCGGCACCGTCGGTTGCGTGGTCCGCGACGCCGAGGGACGCCTGGCCGCCGCCACCTCGACGGCGGGCGTGTTCGGCAAGCGGCCCGGCCGGGTCGGCGACTCGCCGGTGATCGGGGCGGGGACCTACGCTGACGCTCACGCCGCCGTCTCCTGCACCGGCCAGGGCGAGTATTTCATCCGCGCCGCGATCGCCGCCCAGATCGCCCACCGCGTCCGCTTCGGCGGCGAGGCGCTGGAGACCGCCGCCCAGGCCGCCATCCAGGAGGTCGCCGCCCTCGGCGGCCACGGCGGGTTGATCGCGGTCGACAAGGACGGGACGATCGCCACGCCGTTCGCCTCCAGCGGCCTCAAGCGCGCCGCCCTGCTGCCCGACGGGACCATCGTCAGCGCGGCGTTCTAGCCCCGCCACGCGCTAGTAGCCCCGCACCGCCATCGGCGCGAAGTGGGCGCGGTATTCGGTCGGGGTCATGCCCGAGCCGCGCTTGAACAGGCGGCGGAAGAAGGCGACGTCGTCATAGCCGACGGCCGAGCTGATGGTCTGCACCGGCTCGGCGCCGCGCTCCAGCATGGCCTTGGCCGCCTCCATCCGCAGGGCCTGCAGATAGTCGGCCGGCAGCCGCCCGGTCGCCGCCTTGAAGCGGCGGGTGAAGGTCCGCGCGCCCAGTCCCGCCTGGTCGGCCAGGGTCGCCACCGAGACGTCGTTGCGGAAGTTGGCGTGCAGGAAGCTCTCGACCGCGCGGATGCGCTCGTCGGCGTGGGCCCGCGAGACGGGCAGCATGGCGTAGCCGGACTGATGCACGCGCGGCATCGGCAGCAGCAGGGCCTTGGCCGTCTGCAGGGCCACCGCGTGGCCGCAGAACTTCTCGACAAGGTGCAGGCTGATGTCCATCGAGGCGCAGACCCCGCCGCTGCACAGCACGCGGCTGTCCTCGGTGACGAACAGCTCGGGCCGCCAGCGCACCTTGGGATAGCGCGCGGCCAGCTGCTCGGCGACCGCCCAGTGGGTCGTGGCCACCCGCCCGTCCAGCAGGCCCGCCTCGGCCAGATAGGCCGCGCCCATGCAGACGCCGGCCACGTGCGCCCCCTGGTCGTGATGGCGGCGCAGCCAGGGCAGCAGGGCGCTGTTCTCGACCAGTTTCTCGTCCAGCTCCAGGCCAGAGGTCGGCACGATCACGATGTCCGAGCGCTCGACGGCGTCGATCGAATCCTGCGCTCCCAGCGTCAGGCCATAAGGGCTCCTGGCCGGTCCGCCGGTGGGCGAGACGATCCGCACCCGGAATGCCGGCTCGGTCGCCTGGCCCATCAGCTCGTTCCACAGCCGGCCGGCGCAATGGAAGATCTCCATCGGCATCACGGCCGTCGAGGCCAGGCCGTCCTCCAGCACCACCACCGTCACGTCCAGCATCGCTTGGCCTCCTGGCCCTCGGGTCGGGATGCGGAGCCCCGGAGAGAGGGGGCGGGGCTCCGCCACGGACGTCAGCCCGCCGTCACGGGACTGATGACGCCCGCCACCTCGGTGATCCGCGAAGCGGGAAAGCCGCTCAGCGCCGCATGTTCACGGATCACCGACTCGTCCTCTGCGAGGTACACGCAGAAGGTCTTGTCCTTGGTCACGAACGACTCGACCCACTGGACCCGAGGGGCCAGCTTGGCGAGAGCGGCGTTCGACGCCGCCGCCGCGCCCTTCAGCTGCTCTGCGTCCAGTTGCTCGACGCCGGGAATCTCACGCTCGATCACGTACTTCTTCATGAGGATCTCCATCTCCGATTGAGCGCGGGAACCTGCCGAACGACGTTCTTTGGCGTAAGGGGACGATCCGGACAATAAGCGGGGGCGATCGGGCCGGGGAGGATTTTGGGCGTGCGTCCGCCGCTTCACGCGATCGCTCGCTGAAGGGATGGAAAGGGACGCGGAGCGCCGGACGACGTCCGGAGTGTGAGTTTGTAGATACCGTTTCGACGAAGCCCGACGCTCCGCGCGACCGTTATCCGCCAGCGTCCCGTCGGGTGGCCCTGTTCAGGCCTTACCGGGACCCAGGCCTCCCGTTTCCGAGAGCCCCAGCGGTCGGAGAGGACGGGCTTTCAGCCAGACACGCCCTTTTGCCTCCAACCACGCCGACGGCGGGCGGGTGAGCCCAGCAAGCTCAGCCCCGGACCGTTCGAGTATCCCCCTCGAACCTGTCCCCGCTCGATCGCCCCCCGCCGCCGCAAATGGTCGCTGGCCACGCGCCCTTTCCTCACGACGAGGTGGTTCAAGGATAAGGGCGGTTTCAACGCGGATGATGGAGCGGGGTGTAGAAGTGGGAAGGGTTTGAAATCGCTGGATTCGATTCCGGATACGCGGATCATAGAGCGCCGCGAACGCTCGTACTTGCCCCCTCCGCGCCTACGGCGCTCCTCCCCCGGAGGGGGAAGAAGGGGCGCGCTCCTTCCGCCCCCTCTGGGGGCGGACGACCACGCTGTGCGTGGTCAGGTGGGGGCCTGCGGCGGTGCCCCGCCTTACTCCGCCGCCCCCCGCCTTTGCGACTCAAGATAACACCGTTACCTTAGCGTCACTTAAGCCGACGCGGTGCTTGTCATGACCGTTCACGCCGTTTCCCGGATGCGCCGGGCCCTGGTCGTCCTGTACGCGGCCGGCCTGGGCGCGATCCTGGTGGTGGCGGGCTTTCTCGCGCACGAGGGGCAGTGGATCCTGCTGGCGCCGGTGATCGCGTCGTTCGCCGCCGCCTCGGCCGGCTTCGTGGCCCTGATGCGGCTGGCTGACCACCACGCCACCCTGGGCCTGACCCCCGGCCGCCGCCGCCTGCTGCTGACCTTCGCCCTGATCAGCGCCGCCGCTTTCATCGCCGGCCTGGTCACGGCCTGGCGGCTGCTGTGAGGTGAAGCTTCGCTTCTTTCAAACCCCGTCATCCCGCGCTTCATGCGCGGGACCCATGGTTCAGCTTCCACGTGAGAGCCCCCTTCGTCTCCGCACGTGCGGCGGAGAAATGGGTCCCGCGCATAAAGCGCGGGATGACGGCGGATTTTGAGGATAGGCGCCCTAAACCTTCCGCCCTCCGGGGCGGGAGCCATCCTTACATCTCACGGCGAGACGATCGCAGGGCTGACCGGCTGGGGCGGGTTCACCGGTTTTGCTCGGGGGACCATTCGGCGAAGCCTCCTGCGTTCCACAATGCATCCAGAGCGGGCTTCAAGCTCCCTATATACTCAGATCTGTTTTCTGATGGGACGATTAAGCACGGGGGAAGCAGTAGGTCTTTTTGACGAATTTCAGGTGGAGTTTCCCAATCCAAATCGGCGATCGAGCAGCAGACTCTAGATCCTGATATTCCTTGAAGACTTATCAATGCGATCCAGGGGCCAGGCGTCGCGATATTCTCAAGGCATTTTATATATAGAGGAATGCTAGAGGATAATATTTCTTCAATATGACGGGCCCATATATATCTCTCATCGTTTCTGGATCGGATAATATCTATCTTTGTTGCTTCTATTATTCCGTCTCTAAATAACTGAGTGTATCCGGCGCACTCTACGCCACTTCTTATATTGGCGAAGCCATCCACGTTGAACCTTGGTGTCCAGCCGCTGGAGTGCATCGGCCGAAGCAATTCATTTCTCTCATGTGCGGAAATTAGGTTAACGGAGCCGTACGGTGAATAAAGTGGTGCCAAGTGGACAATTAGATTGCCGTCACCTTTAGCGACCGTGATGGCGGAGTCGCCATTTTCGATCATAAAGAGGCGTTTCTTCCTAAAGGATTCTAATTTTGCTCTTATTGTAACAGTCTGGCTAAAGAGCGCCCTGAGCTCCTCCATGCTTGCCTCATAAACTCCTGTCGAATGCCGAAGATGGAAGCTGTTTTTTCCTTGAGCAGAGACTCTGTGGGGCGGGTAGTTGCTTTGAGGAACGTAGATAGAAAGTACATATCCATCGTCGATCTGTACGTGATGCATCCTAACCCCCAATATAGGTGGTTGAATGCCAGATCTAAGAAGGCTCTCTAGACGCCGCTTTAGGCTGTCATGATCGGATTCAGTGATCGGTGTAATTTTCGTGGCGACGCCAGCTTCTTCGGAAATGCCTAATATTAAGGTGCCGCCATTGGTGTTGGCGAGTGCGGATACATCTTTCAAGAATTCACGTGAGCCATCGGGCCCTAATGGGTACGCAGTGGATTTAAACTCCAAATTAATAGTTTCAGATATGGCTCCGTCTACGAGGCGAGCTAGATCCTCCTCTGTTAACTCTGAGAATTGCCCTGGTATGAATGCCATCTGAATCCTCGCTCTAGAACCTACTTGTATCTCCCAACCCTCTCCACCACCCCCCGAAACACCATCGCCATCTCGATATGCGTGTGCACGTACCCGTGCTCGAACAGGTACGTCAGCATCCGGTCGTAGACATCGTCATAGTCCGCCGCCGCCACGCTGCCCGGCGCCTTCGCCGCGCGTTCCAGTACATCCAGCAAGTCCGGCGCGTGCGCCTTCAGGGCGGCGATAACCTCGGCAATTTCCGCGTCGGTGTATTCCGGCGCCTGGCGCACACGGCCGGGGTCGATCGGGGGGCGACGGGTGAAGCCCACGGCGCTACCCCTCCGCCCGCGTCAGCTTCCAGCGGATCTTCGCCCCCACCTCCGGGCGGACCTGGCTCTTGAGCACCACCTGGCCGGCCTTTCTGGCCAGCCCGTGGTCGAAGTGCGCCGAGGGGGCGATCTCGACGTCGACGGCGTCGTTCCTCAGCCACCAGCCGATATTGTTCGGCCCCCGGATCAGCACGCTCTTGCCGTCGCGGGCGATCGAGGCGCGGGCCTCGGGGTGCAGGTGGAAGCGCACGGCGAAGGGCAGGTAGCGGCGCGGGCCTTCGGCGGCGCCGGGATCGGCGGCGATCGGGGTCAGGCTGTCCTCGCCGCGCAGCTCGTCGGCGACGGCGTCCAGGAACAGGCGGCGGGTGTGGGTCAGGCCGACATGGCGCCAGCCGTCGTGGACGATGTCCAGCCACACCCCGCCGACGTCGTCGTGACGCTCGGCCGAGACAGTCGTCGCGCCGTCGACCAGCCACGGGCCCAGGGCCTTGGCGCGGAAGCCGGAGAGCGGGCGGCCGGCCGAGCCGTCGCCGACCGAGACGGTCGAGGCGGCGTCGGACAGGCGGAAGGCGTGGGCGCCGGCGGCCTCGGGGCTCCAGCCGCAGCTGGTGATCAGCCGGTCCTTGGCGCAGAGGATCTCGATGGCGGCCGGCTGGGCGCAGGCGGCGATCGACAGGAAGCCGGCGGCGGGCGGACCGCAGTCGGCGATCAGCTCCAGGGAGCCGCCGACCATCTTCTCGTAGCCGCTGTGCGGGGCGCTGTTCAGCGGGCGGGGGCCCGTGTCGTCATGGGCCAGGGCCGCGGCGATGCGCGTGGGGCCGACCGTCTCGCCGCCGTGGAAGGCCGCCAGGCCGCCGTCGCCCAGGGTGAAGAAGCGGGTGGCGGTCGACAGGCGGTCGATGGCGCGGGCGGCGGCCTCGGGCGTCGGCTTGCCGCGCTGGCGCAGGGCGTCGTCGAGGGTCAGCAGGTCGAACAGGAGCTCGACCCCGGCCTCGGGCGAGCGGGTGGCGTGGCCGCCGTCGGGCAGGACGATGCGGTCGATGTGGCGGGACAGGGCCTTCAGGCCCTTGTCGATCAGGGCCTCGCCCGGCTTGCCGGCCAGGACGCAGCCGGCGATCGTGACGGCCACGGCGCGTTCCAGGGCGCGGGCGGGGATCTTCTTGATCTCGGCCAGGTGGCGGGCCTGGCGAGCCAGGTCGCGGCGCAGGTCGGCGGCCTCGGCGTCGCTGGCCTCGGCGGCCAGCGGGCGTGCGGCGCAGGCCAGGTGGAACACCCGCCGCTCCAGGCAGTCGGGCCCCCAGGAGAAGGCGTTCCACTTGCCGAACACCCGCCGCCAGTCGTCGAGCAGGCGCAGGGCGCGGCGCGCGCCGTCGGGGCCGGCGGCGACCAGGTCGGGCAGCCAGTCGAAGCGGTGCAGGCTGACGGCGAAGCGGCGTGTCGGGCTGGCGGTGTCGAACGGGTCGCCCGCCTCGCCGATGCGCAAGCTGCCGCCGTCCAGGGCCAGGGTCCCGGCCAGCACGCGGCGGCCCTGGCCGGCGTTGACGGGGCGCGGATCGCGCGGATGGGCGGCCAGGGCCTCGACCTTGCGGCCGGAGAGCAGCAGGCGGTGCGGACCCGAGCCGAACCACTCGCGCTCGATGTGGGTGGACAGCTCGGCCGACAGGGCCCGCCAAAGGACCCGGGCCCGCTTCCTGGCGGGAGGACGATAGCCGTTGGCGGAACGCTTGACGGCTGGAGCCAAGGGATCAGCCGCCCTTCAGCGCGCGGATATTGGCGGCGTAGGCCTCGCGGCCGCCCTTGAACACCGCCGAGCCGGCGACGAGGGCGGTGGCGCCGGCGGCCACGCATTGCGGGGCGGTGACCGGGGTGACGCCGCCGTCGACCTCCAGAAGGATGTCGAGGCCGGCCTTGTCGATCATCTTGCGCAGGGCCTCGACCTTGCGCAGCTGGCCGGGGATGAAGCTCTGGCCGCCGAAGCCGGGATTGACCGACATGACCAGCAGCAGGTCGACGTCCTCCAGGATCCACTCGACGTGGTCGATGCTGGTGGACGGGTTGAAGACGACGCCCGCCTTGGCCCCCAGCTCGCGGATCCGCTTCAGGGAGCGGTGCAGGTGCGGGCCGGCCTCGGGGTGAATGCTGATGATGTCGGCCCCGGCGGCGCGGAAGGCCTCCAGATACGGATCGGCCGGGCTGATCATCAGGTGCACGTCGAACGGGATCTTGGCGTGCGGACGGATGGCTTTGACGATATCGGGGCCCAGCGTGATGTTGGGCACGAAGTGGCCGTCCATCACGTCGACATGCACCCAGTCGGCGCCGGCCGCCTCGATGGCGGCGACCTCCTCGCCCAGGCGGGCGAAGTCGGAGGCGAGGATCGACGGGGCGATGAGCGGCGCGGTCATGACCCTGGGATAGCGGGCCTGACTCGCTCTGTCATCCCGGGCGGGACTCGTTAAGCGCAGAAATACCCAAGCTTGGGCGTTGGCTCAGCGCGCCTTGCGGAACCGGGCGGCGAAGAAGCCGTCCTGGCCGCCGTCCAGCTGGTGGGGCAGCAGGCGCAGCGTGCCGCGGGCGGTCAGGCTGGCCTCCGGCGCGCCGGCTTCGCCGGGCTGGATCGGGTCCAGTTCCATGTCCGGGCGGCGGGCCAGGAAGGCCTCGACCTGGGCCTCGCCCTCCTCGGGCTCCAGCGAGCAGACGCAGTAGACCAGGCGCGCGCCGGGCTTGAGGCGGCCGGCGGCGCTGTCGAGGATGCGGGCCTGGACATTGGCGAGGCTGGCGACATCGCCGGGCCGCGCGGCCCACAACACGTCCGGATGGCGGCGGAAGGTGCCGGTGGCGCTGCACGGGGCGTCCAGCAGGATGGCGTCGAAGGTCCGCGCGTCATCCCAGGCCGCGCCGTCGGCGACCACGACCTGGGCGGAAAGGCCGGTGCGGACCAGGTTTTCCTCCAGCCGCTTGAGGCGCGCGGCCGAGCGGTCGAGGGCGACGACATCCGCGCCTGCGGCGGCCAGCTGCAGGGTCTTGCCGCCGGGCGCGGCGCAGAGGTCGAGCACGGCCTCGCCGGTCTTGACGTCGAGCAGGCGGGCGGGGACGGCGGCGGCGGCGTCCTGCACCCACCAGCTCCCGTCCTCGAAGCCCGGCCAGGCGGCGACGTCGCCCTTGCGGCGCAGGCGCAAGGTCCCGCCGGGCAGGACCTCGCCCTCCAGCGCCTCGGCCAGGGCGGCCGCGTCGGCGTTCGGCTTCAGGGAGAGGTCGGTGGCGGGCTCCAGCGCGATCTGGCCGGCGATCTCGCGCGCCGTGGCCTCGCCGAACGCGGCGACCCAGCGCGAATAGAGCCAGGGCGGGGCCAGCAAGGTGGGATCATCGCCCAGGCTATCTGGGGTCGGCGCGTCGCGCAGCAGGCCGCGCAGCACGGCGTTGACCAGGCCCTTGAACGGGCGGCTGGCCTTGTTGGCGCCGGCCAGCTCGACCGAGGTCGCCACGGCGGCGAAGGCCGGGACCTCCAGGTGGAAGGCCTGGGCCGCGCCGAGACGCAGCAGGTGCATGACGCGGTCCGGCGGCGCCTTCTGCAGGCGGGCGGCCAGGGCGCGGTCGATGGGGCCGAGGTGGCGCAGCACGGCCATGGCCAGGGCGCGGGCGAAGGCCCGCTCGCGCGGTTCCAGGAAGCGGAAACCGTTGGCCGAGGCGGCTTCGTCGAGGCCGCCGCGCCGCGACAGGGCCGCGTCGATCAGGGTCAGGGCGGCCTCCCGGGCGGGGAGGCCGTCGTTCAGTTCTTGAGTCACCGCCCCGCCGTGCCAAGAGGCGGGCGCGAGCGCAAGCGGATTCGAACGGCGCGGCGCCCTAGGCGGCCTTCGCCAGGGCGTTGAACAGGCCCCGGATCGCCGTGATTCCGAACACGAAGAAGCCCAGCACGACCAGCAGCGAGCCCGCCGCGATCATCGGCTCGAACACCGACGAGGGCCCGGCCTGACCCAGATACATGAACAGGCCCGGGATCATCAGCAGCACGCCCAGGTTCGAGATGGCGAAGTTCGTCGCCTTGACCTTGTTCGACACGTCCTGGCCGAGGGTGGCGTAGAAGGTCCCCATCATCGCCAGGCTGAGCCAGCCCAGCAGATTGAGGTGGGCGTGCGCCGAATAGGTGGTGTGGTTGTGGGTGATCCCCATGGCCAGGCCCCAGCTGACCCCGACCATGGCGTAGAAGGCGGCCGACGCGAAGAAGGCGTGCGGCCAGCGACTGCGGTTCATCTCAAATTATCCCGGTCTTCGAACGTTGTTATCTTGGAGCGGGGTTTGAACAGCATGTGACTGGCGGCTTCAACCGCGATGATGTTAAACCTTTGTCATGTCTGATCTTCCCGTAGACCCGACCGACGCCCCCGAAGTCCCCGGCGCCGCGCCCGGCAAGGCCTTGAGCCCCGCCGCCCGCCGCGCGCTGGAGGAGGCCGCCGCCCGCCGCGCGGCCGAGGCGGCGCTGGCGCTTCCGCCCGAGAAGGGCGGTCGCGAAGGTCCCGAGCCGACGCGCTTCGGCGACTGGGAGAAGAAGGGCGTGGCGGTCGACTTCTAGGTCGTCGGGATCCGCGTCTGAGAAGGCGCTGGACGCGGCGGACGCGACGGGGTGACAGTCTAGCTCCGGGCGCGGCAATGCTCTTGTCCTGTCCTGGAAATCCAGAGTTGGCGGATCGGACGGCGGCATGTCGCGCGATGGCTTCACCGGACTGACCGAGGCCGAGGCGGCGCGCCGTCTCGCCGAGTTCGGCCCCAACGCCCTGCCGCGCGCCGTGGGGCGGGGTCTGGCCGAGATCCTGCTCGACACCCTTCGCGAGCCGATGTTTCTGCTGCTGATCGGGGCGGCGGGCCTCTATCTGGTGCTCGGCGATCTGGGCGAAGGCCTGTTCCTGATGGCGGGCGCCGTGGCGACCATCGGCCTGGTGGTGCTCCAGGAAGCGCGGAGCGAGCGGGCGCTGTCGGCCCTGCGCGACCTCTCCCAGCCCCATGCGCGGGTTGTCCGCGACGGGGTCGAGGTCCGGCTGGCGGCGCGCGACCTCGTTCCGGGGGACATCATCCTGATTGGCGAGGGCGAACGGCTGCCGGCCGACGGCGTGCTGCTCGGCGGCGACGTCCTGAGCATTGATGAGTCGGCCTTGACCGGCGAATCCGCCCCCGTCTCCAAGCGTCCGTTGACGGAGGGCGAGGCGGTGGACGCCGACGCTCAGCCCGGCGCTGAGACCGGACCCTATCTTTTCTCCGGCGCCTTGGTGGTGCGAGGCCAGGCTGTGGCCAGGGTTGAACGGACCGGCGGAAGAACGGCGCTGGGCCGCATCGGCGTCTCCCTGGCCGCGATCGAGCATCAGCCCACGCCGCTGCAGAAGACCGCCGGGCGGCTGGTGACTTTGCTGGGCGGACTGGCCATCGCCTTCTGCGCGGTCGTGGCCATCGCCTATGGTCTGATGCGCGGGGACTGGGTCGGCGGCGTGCTGGCCGGCGTGACCGTCGCCATCGCGCTGATCCCCGAGGAATTTCCGATGGTGCTGGCCGTCTTCCTGGCGCTGGGGGCGGGACGCCTGGCGCGACGGAAGGTGCTGGTGCGCCGCAGCGCGGTGATCGAGGCGTTGGGCGGCGCGACATTCCTTTGCGTCGACAAGACCGGCACCCTGACCGAGAACCGGATGCGCGTGGCGCGGATCTGGACGGCGGGTGAGGATTGGGCGGACGCGGCCGACGCGCCCCCGCTCGGCGCCGCACGCGCCTGCCTCGGCGCGGCCGGACTGGCTTGCGCCGTTAGGCCCGTCGATCCGATGGACAAGGCCGTCCGAACCTTGCTGGACGAAACGGCCGCTTCGGACACGGACGCCTTGGAGGCGCCGGAGCGGACCTGGCCTCTGCGGCCCGATCGGATGGCCATGATCCAGGCCTGGCGCGCGCCCCAGGGCCGCTGGCGGATCGCCGCCAAGGGCGCGCCGGAGGCGATCTTTCGGCTATGCGGACTGTCCGAGACGCAGGTCGGCGACCTGACCCCCGTCATACAGCGCTTCGCTCGCGACGGGCTGCGCGTGCTCGGCGTGGCGTCCTGCGTAACGGACGGAGCGCTCTCCGACGCCCCCGAGGACTCCCCCTTCGCGTTCGAAGGTCTTATCGGCTTCCTGGATCCCGTCCGCGCGGACGTCCCCGCGGCGCTGAGCGAGGCGAGAGCGGCGGGCATTGCGGTGGTGATGATCACGGGCGACCACCCGGCCACCGCCCTCGCGGTCGCCGAGACCGTCGGACTGGACGCCTCGAGCGGCGTGTTGATCGGCCCGGAGATCGCCGCGCTGGATGACGCGGCCTTGGCCGGGCGACTGCGCGAGACGCGCCTCTTCGCCCGCATCACGCCCGACCAGAAGCTGCGGATCGTCCAAGCCTTGAAGATCGACGGCGAGATCGTGGCCATGACCGGCGACGGTGTGAATGACGCGCCGGCCCTCGAGGCCGCCCATATCGGTATCGCCATGGGCCGGAAGGGCACCGACGTCGCGCGCGAGGCCGCCGACCTGGTCATCCTGGACGACAGTTTCGCCTCGATCGTGGGCGGGGTGCGGCTGGGGCGGCGAATCTTCGCCAACCTGCGCAAGGCGCTGGTCTATGTCACGGCCATCCACGTCCCGATCGCCGGCGTCGCCCTCATTCCGATCGTGCTCGGTCTGCCGCCGCTGCTGTATCCGATGCACGTGGTGTTCCTGGAGCTCTTGATCGATCCCGTCTGCGCCATGGTGTTCGAGGCCGAGCCGGGCGGCGCCCACGCCATGCGGCGTCCGCCGCGTCGGCGGGACGAGCCTCTGTTCGGACCTCGCCAGGTGGGCTTGGCCCTGCTCCAGGGCGCCGGCGTGCTGGCCGTCGTGCTGGCGACCTATGTCTGGGCGCTGAACCATCATTCGGAAAACCAGGCGCGGGGCGCGGCTTTCCTGGCGCTGGTGGCGGGCAACCTGATCCTGGCCCTGGCTGACGCCTCGTCGTCGGGAGGGCGGTTGTTCGCCCCCCACCGCCGGATTTACTGGACGATCGCGGCGGCGGCGTCCGGCGCCCTGGCCCTGATTTTCGCCGTCCCGCCCCTGGGCGACATCTTCAAGGTCGCGCCGCCGTCTCCGGGCTTGCTGCTTGGCGCCCTGGCGCTGGCGGCGGTCGGCGGGGGTTGGTTCGGCCTGGTTCGCGCTGTGGACCGTCGTCTCCCGCTTAGACCTCCGCGATCTCCGCGATCACCTTCAGCGCCGCTTCGCGCGGGTCGTTCGCCGCCGTGATCGGGCGGCCGCAGACCAGGTGGCTGGCGCCGGCGCGGATGGCGGCTTCGGGGGTGGCGGCGCGGGCTTGGTCGTTCTTGGCCGACCAGAAGGGGCGCACGCCCGGCGTGACGATCAGGAAGTCCGGGCGGCCGGCCTCTCTGGCGATCTCGCGGGCCAGCGCCGCCTCATGCGGCGAGGAGACGATGCCGTCGACCCCGCATTCGATCGCCTGGCGCACCCGGCGCTCGACCAGTTCGCGGGCCCCGAAGGCGTAGCCCATCTCGACCAGGTCGGCGTCGGTCAGGCTGGTCAGCACGGTGACGGCCAGGATCTTCAGGGACGACGAGCCCCGCGCCTGCACCGCGGCCTTCATCACCTGCGGCTCGGCGTGGACGGTCAGCAGGTCGCAGCCGCTCCCCGCCAGCACGCGGGCCGAGCGCTCGACCGTGGCGCCGATGTCGTGCAGCTTCCAATCGAGGAAGATCTGTTTGCCGCCAGCCTTCAGGTCGCGCGCCAGGGTCATGCCGTCGCTGGCCAGGAGCTCAAGGCCGATCTTGTAGAAGCTGACCGCGTCGCCCAGGCGCTCGACCATGTCGCGGGCTTCCTCGACGGTGGGCAGGTCGAGCGGCACGATCAGGCGCGGGTCGGCGGTCATATTCTAGTCCCCATGTTTGGTCGCAAGGGTTGGCGCGCGCGATCAGCCGCCCTAGGAAGGGCAAGCTTGGGCGCGATCTGAAAGGTAGGGACGTCGAATGACCGAGGCCAAACTCGCCGTCAACTTCTTCGTCGCCCTGTTCGCCCTGATCGACCCGATCGGCAACGTGCCGCTGTTCGCCGCCGCCACCCTGGGCGCGGCCGCGGCGGGGCGGCGGATGGTGGCCGTCTATATCGGCCTGTTCATGACCGCGTTCCTGATCTTCTTCTACTTCACGGGCGTGGGCCTCCTGGCCTTCTTCGGCATCTCGATGCCGGCCTTCCGGATCGCCGGCGGCATCATCCTGTTCATTCTGGGCCTGGACATGGTGCGCGACGACTTCACCACCATGTTCGCCGACGCCGCCGAGGGCGTGGAGGACCAGTCGCCGCGCGCCTACGCCCGGCAGCGGTTCGAGCGGCTGATCGTGCCGTTCGCCATGCCGTTGCTGATCGGCCCGGGCGCGATCTCGACGGTGATCATCTACGCCGCCGAGGCCAAGCCGCTGGGCCTGGCCGGTGCCGGGATCGGGGTGGCGGTGATCGTCGCGGTCTCGCTGGTTGTCGTGGCCGCCTTCTGGGCCGCGCCGCTGATCAGCCGGGTGCTGGGCCGCATCGGCATGAGCATCGTCGTCCGTGTCCTGGGCCTGATCCTCTGCGCCCTGGCCGTCCAGTTCGTGATGATGGGGGTCGGCGACGCCACGCGCGGGCTGATCCGCGGCGACGCCCAGAACCCCTACGCCGAAAAGGCCCCTTACGCGGAAAAGAAGTAGCCGCGCGTCTGGACAGGCTCTCCCCGAGGAGCCCATATCCCCGTCATGCGCGCTCATGATGCAGACGTGATCATCGCGGGCGCCGGCATGGCCGGCGCCACCCTGGCCCTGGCCCTGAAGTCCGGCGGCCTCAAGCCCCTGCTGGTCGATCCCCAGCCGTTCGACGCCCAGCTGGCGCCGACCTTCGACGGCCGCAGCTCGGCCATCGCCTATTCCTCGTTCCGCCAGTGGCGGGCGATCGGCGCCGGCGAGAGCCTGGAGCCGCACGCCCAGCGCATCGAGCAGATCCTGGTCACCGACGGGCGCACGCCTGGGGCGGCGGCGCGCAAGCCTTCGGCGTCCTTCCTGCGCTTCGACTCCGGCGAGATCTCGGGCCGCATCGAAGGCGAGCCGCTGGGCTATCTGGTTGAGAACCGCCAGATCCGCGCGGCGCTCTCCAAGGCCGTGATCGAGAAGGAGATTCCGGTCATCGCGCCGATGGCGGCCAAGAATCTGGAGGTCACGCCCGGCGCGGCCCGCCTGATCCTCTCCGACGGCCGCGCCCTGACCGCGCCGCTGGCGGTCAGCGCCGAGGGGCGCGGCTCGGTCCTGCGCCAGGCGGCCGGCATCGGCCACATCGGCTGGGGCTATGGCCAAAGCGGCGTCGTCTGCACCGTCAAGCTGGAGCGCCCCCACGAGGGCGTCGCCCACGAATATTTCCTGCCCAGCGGCCCGTTCGCCATCCTGCCGCTGACCGAGCAGCGGGCCAGCCTGGTCTGGACCGAGAGCACGGCGCGGGGCGAGGCGCTGCGGAACGCGTCTCCCGAGGTCTTCCACGCCCACCTGATGCGCCGGTTTGGCGATTTCCTTGGGCAGGTCGAGGTGGTGGGGCCGACCTTCGTCTACCCGCTGTCACTGCTGCTGGCCGAGCGGATGACCGCGCCGCGCCTGGCTCTGATCGGCGACGCCGCCCACGGGGTGCACCCGATCGCGGGCCAGGGCCTGAACCTGGGTCTGAAGGACGCCGCGGCCCTGGCCGAGGTGCTGGTCGAGGCCGTGCGCAACGGCGAAGACATCGGCGCCGAGGCGGTGCTGGAGCGCTACGCCCGCTGGCGGCGGTTCGACACCGTCACCAACGCCCTGGCCTTCGACGCCTTCGTGCGGATCTTCTCGAACGACAACCCGCTGCTGCGCGTCGCGCGCGGCGCGGGCCTGGCGGTCGTCAACCGCATCGCCCCGGCGCGGCGGTTCTTCATGCACGAAGCCGGCGGCGGCGTGGGGGACCTGCCGAAGCTGTTGCGGGGGCAGAGCCTGTAAAATCCTCTCCCTTTGGGAGAGGTGTCGGCGCAGCCGACGGAGAGGGGAATGGCCGGTTCGGCGGGACTTCCCCCACCGGCGCTTCGCGCCACCTCCCCCGCTAGGGGGAGGATTTAAGCCTCCAGCTCCCGCGCCTCTTCCGGCAGCATGATCGGCACGCCGTCGCGGATCGGGTAGGCCAGCTTGGCCGAGCGGCTGATCAGTTCGCCGGCGGCGCGGTCGTACTCCAGCGGAGCCCGGGTCACGGGGCACACCAGCACTTCCAGCAGGCGCGGATCGACATCGACGGGGGGAGGGGCGGCTTGGGTCATGGCGCCTGTCTACTGAATCGAAGTCGGTTCGTCATCGTCGCTCGCGGCCGCGTCGATCTCGAGCAGCGCCGTCAGGGTCGCCTTGCGCTCGAAGATGGTCTCGGCCTCGAGCAGGGCCTGCTTCTCCATCGGATCGAACGGCAGGGCCATGGCCAGGCTGTTGATCAAGGCGTCCGACGGCGCGCTCTCGGCGTCGCCCCAGTCGATGGCCAGGCCCCGGTGGTCCAGATAGCGGCGCAGGGCGACCAGCAAGCGGTCGATGTCGGCGGCGGTGCGTTCGCCCGCCCCGTCCTCGCGCAGGTCGGGCTCATAGGGGCTGAAGTCGACGCGCATCTGCCGGTAGGGCGTGCGGACCGGCAGCTCGTCGCCGGCTCGGAAGCGGCAGAGGCCGGTCAGGGTGATCAGGTAGCGGCTGTCGCTGGTCTCGGCGAAGCTGGTGACGCGGCCGGCGCAGCCGACCGGCGCCAGGGCCGGGCGCTGGTGGTCGCCGCCGGCCCTCGTCTGGATCATGCCGATGATCCGCTCGCCCGACATGGCGTCGTCCAGCATGTTCAGGTAGCGCGGCTCGAAGATGTTCAGCGGCAGCTGACCGCCGGGCAGCAGCAGCACGCCGTCCAAGGGAAAGACCGGGATCACCAGGGGTAGGTCGCCAAGCTTTCGATAGACGGCCGGCATGGACTCTCCGTGGGCTTTAAGGTCCTAGCTGAACAGGATCGAGGATAGCTTCCGTCGCCCTTGCTTGGCGACTTCCGAGGTCGGGCCGGCGGCCTCGAACACGGTCAGCAGCTGTTTGCGGGCAGCCTCTTCGTTCCAGGCTCGGTCGCGGGCGATGATCGTCAAAAGATGATCGGCGGCCGCCTGCAGATGGCCAGCGCCGGCCAGGGCCTTGGCCAGCTCGAAGCGGGCCTCATGGTCGTCGGGATCGGCCGCCAGGCGCTTCTCGACGGCGGCGGTCTCGGACGGGGCTTCCTCGGCCAGGGCGAGCGCCGCGCGGGCGGCGTCGAGGTCGGGATCCTTGGCGTCGGCGGGGGCCATGGCCACCACCTCGGCCGCGCCCTCCAGGTCGCCGCCGATCAGGTAGGCGCGGGCCATGCCGCCGATGGCCTTGACGTTGGTGGGGTCGGTCTGCAGGGCCTGGGCGAAGGCCTGGGCCGCGCCGCCGACGTCGCCGATCTCCAGCGACTCCTTGCCGAGCGCGATCAGTTCGTCGAGCGGGCTCTCGCCGCCCCCGGCCTTGGCCAGCTTCTCGACGAAGGCCTTCACCTGGCTCTCGGGCAGGGCGCCCTGGAAGGCGTCCACCGGGCGGCCGTCGACGAAGGCGTAGACGGTGGGGATCGACTGCACGCGCAGCTGGCCGGCGAAGGCCGGGTTGGCGTCGACGTCGATCTTGACCAGCTTGACCGCGCCCTTGGCGGCGTTGACGACCTTCTCGATCGTCGGGGTCAGCTGACGGCACGGGCCGCACCAGGTGGCCCAGAAGTCGACGATGATGGGCTGGGTCTTCGACGCCTCGATGACGTCGGCCATGAAGGTGGCGTCCGAGCCATCCTTGATGTGTTCGCTTTTGCCCGAGGCGGGGGCGGCGGGCTTTTCGCCGATCAGGGACATCGGGTCTCTCGTATGCGGTGCTGGGGCAGGAAACGCGTCAGCCGCCAAGATGGTCCCTGGCGGGCGCTCGCGCAATGATGAGATCGCTTGACGGCGGGGATCAGATCACCGCCATCGCCTCGAAGTCGACGATCATGGGCGCGATCCCCAGGGCCTCCAGGAACTTGCGAAAGCCGGCCTGGCTGACGGCGGTGGTGGCGTCGTTCTTCAGCGGGTGAAAGTTGACCGGGTCACTGTCCGCGAGGGCCTTGTCCAGCACGAAGCGGACGCGCTTGTCCGTATCGTTGATCAGGCCGAAGGCGGTGACCGAGCCCGGGGTCACGCCCAGGGTCTCCAGCATCATCGCCTCGGGACCGAACGACAGCCGGCCAGACCCGATCACGTGGTGCAGCTTCTTCAGGTCGATCCGGGTCTCGCCCAGGGCCGAGATCAGCCACAGCTGGCCCTTTGCGTCCTTCAGGAACAGGTTCTTGGTGTGACCGCCGGGCAGGGCGGCCTTGATCTCCAGCCCCTCCTCGACACGGAACACCGGCGGGTGGTCGAGGGTCTTGTGGTCGACGCCGTGGGCGTCGAAGAAGGCGAACAGGTCGGCGCGGGTCTTCATGCGGTCTCTCTAGACGGCCGGAGGGCCGCAGGGCTAGACCAGACGACAGGGGCAGGAAGCCAAGAAAAGGACCGGCATGGAACTGGAGTGCTATCCCACCGAGAACCGTCCGCCGGAAATCGTGCCGGGCCGGCCGCAGCGCGCCTGGATGGATCGGTTCGCCGAGCGTCACCCCTATCGCTGCCTGCCGCTGACCATGGCCAACACCACCGGCTGGGATATCCTCTGTCCGGTCGGCTTCTCGATGACCTGGGACGGCGGGGCGCACCAGGAGTGCATCAAGTTCCAGCCCGACCACCCCTATCCGGGCTTCACCGACTTCGTGAAGTCGCACTTCACGCGGGGGGTGGTGACCTTCCACACCGGCTATCTGTTCCGCACGCCGCCGGGCTGGTCGATGATGGCCATGGGGCCGCCCAACCACGTCAAGGACGGCATCCAGCCGCTGGCGGGCGTGATCGAGACCGACTGGCTGCCGTTCCCCTTCACGATGAACTGGATCTTCACCCGGCCGGGCACGGTGCGGTTCGAGAAGGGCGAGACCTTCTGCTTCCTGATGCTGTTGCAGGACAAGGCCATCGAGTCGTTCCAGCCGGTGATCCGCTCGATGAACTCCAATCCCGAGCTGCGCCGCCAGTACGACGTCTGGGCCGAGAAGCGCACCGAGTTCAACAGCCTGATCTTCAAGCGCGACCCGGAGGCCACCAAGGAGGCCTGGCAGCGCTTCTACTTCAAGGGCGAGTACCCCGAGGAGATCCAGGCCGAGGCCCCCAGCCACCACGTCAACAAGCGCCGCCTGAAGTCGCCGAAGCTGGGGGTTTAGGCGCCGGCCCGATCCCTCTCCGCCAGCGCCAAGCGCCGCCGTGACTTCGCTCGCCTTCCCCCTTAGGGTCGCGTCCAAACGGGCCTAGGGGTCATGGGGGAAATCGAATGAATCGTCGGCTGACGGCGCTGGCCGCCTTGTTGTTGATGTCGGGATCGGCTCTGGCCCATCAGGCCTTCGCCCAGGCGACACCGCCCAGCGCGACCCCGGCCGCCGGCGCGGTCAAGTCGGACAAGCCCGAGAAGTGGAACGTCAACGCCCCGCCAGGCGTCGCCACCCGCGAGGTGCGCATCGCGGTCGACAACGGCACCTGGATGAACGTCGACGTCTCGCGCGACGGCAAGCTGATCGCCTTCGACCTCTTGGGCGACATCTACACCCTGCCGATTGCCGGCGGGACGCCGACGCGGATCGCCGAGGGTCTGGCCTATGACCAGCAGCCGCGGTTCTCGCCCGACGGCAAGCGCATCGCCTTCACTTCGGATCGGGCCGGCGGCGACAACATCTGGGTGATGAACGTCGACGGTAGCGACAAGCGCCAGGTCACCAAGGAGGAGTTCCGCCTCCTCAACCAGCCCAGCTGGAGCCCGGACGGCCGCTTCATCGTGGCTAAGAAGCACTTCACCACCGGCCGGTCCCTGGGCACAGGCGAGGTGTGGGTCTACCACGTCTCGGGCGGCGGCGGCGTCCAGCTGGTCAAGCGCGCCAGCGAGGCGCTGCAGAAGGAGCTGGGCGAGCCGATCTACGCGGCCGACGGCAAGAGCGTGTTCTACACCCGCAACGTCACGCCGGGGCCGATCTTCGAGTACGCCCAGGACTCCAACACCGCCCTGTTCGACATCGAGCGCTACGACCTCGAGACCGGCGAGGTCACGACCGCCGTGTCGGGCCTGGGCGGCTCGGTGCGGCCGACGCCGTCGCCCGACGGCGGCAAGATCGCCTTCGTCCGCCGCGAGCGGACCAAGTCCAAGCTCTATGTGAAGGACCTGACCTCGGGCGAGGAACGCAAGATCTACGACGCCCTGGACCAGGACGTGCAGGAGACCTGGGCGGTCACCGGCGTCTATCCGAACATGGCCTGGACGCCGGACGGCGCGACCGTGGTGTTCTGGGCCGGGGGCAAGATCCGACGGGTGAACGTGGCGGACGGCGCGTCCAGCGTGATTCTGTTCAAGATCGACGACACCCGCGTCGTCGTCGACGCGACCCATCCGCAGGTCGAGATCGCCCCCGATCGCTTCGCCACCAAGATGCCGCGCTGGGCCAGCGTGTCGCCCGACGGCAAGTCGGTGGTGTTCGAGACCCTGGGCAAGCTCTGGATCAAGCCCGCCTCGGGCGGCGAGCCGCGCCGGCTGGTCACCGGCGGCGACGAAGCGGCGTTCGAGCTCTATCCGTCCTGGTCGCGCGACGGCCGCACGGTGGTGTTCGTCAGCTGGACCGACGCGGGGCTTGGACGCCTGCGCACCGTGGCGGCCAGCGGCGGCGCGGCCAAGGACGTGATCGCCCAGCCCGGCCACTACGGCGCGCCGCGCTTCTCGCCGGACGGCAAGACCATCGTGTTCGAGCGCCGCCGTGGCGGGGGGCTGACGTCCTCGCGCTGGTCGCAGGACCCGGGCGTGTATCGCGTGGCGGTGTCGGGCGGGACCCCGGTGCGGGTCTCGCGCGGGGGCTCGTCGCCGCAGTTCGGGGCCGCCAACGATCGCGTGTTCATGCTGATGTCCGAGAAGGACAAGCGGCAGCTGGTCAGCACGGACCTGAGCGGCCAGGCCAAGCGGGTCCACGCCAGCGGCGAGATGATCAACGACTACCAGGTCTCGCCCGACGGCCGGAACGTCGCCTTCCGCCAGAACTACGAGGCCTTCGTCATGCCGCTGATGCCCGGGACCCAGGAGGTCGCGGTCGATCAGAAGGGCGGGCCGCTGCCGGTGACGCGGGTCAGCGCCGAGGGCGCGGACTTCATCAACTGGTCCAAGGACGGCAAGCAGGTCCACTGGAGCATGGGGCCGACGCTGTTCACCGCCGAGACCGACGCGCTGTACGCCAGCGCGCCGGCCGCCGAGGGGGCGGGCAAGGACGACGGCAAGTTCAAGCCGGTCAAGACCGGACTGGACCTGTCGATGCAGGTGGCGGCCGACAAGCCGACGGGCGTCGTCGCCCTGACCGGCGCGCGCATCGTCACCATGGCCGACAAGACCGGCGGGATCATCGACGACGGCGTGATCGTCATTCGGGGCGACCGCATCGTCGCGGTGGGACCCAAGGCCAGCACGCCGGTTCCCGCCGAGGCCAAGGTGGTGGACGTCGCCGGCAAGACCATCATCCCCGGCCTGGTCGACGCCCACGCCCACGGGCCGCAGGGTGATGACGACCTGGTGCCGCAGCAGAACTGGTCGTCGATGGCCAACCTGGCGATGGGCTCGACGACGATCCACGACCCCTCGTCCCGCGCCGCTGAGATCTTCGTCGCCGCCGAGCTGCAGCGCGCCGGCAAGATCCTGGCTCCGCGCACCTTCTCGACCGGCGAGATCATCTACGGAGCCAAGGCGGCCGAGGTCTATGCCGAGATCAACAGCCTGGACGACGCCCTGGCCCACGTCCGCCGCCTGAAGGCGCAGGGCGCCCACAGCGTCAAGAACTACAACCAGCCCCGTCGGGAGCAGCGCCAGATGGTGGTGGTCGCGGCCCAGAAGGAGGGCATGGAGGTCGTGCCGGAGGGCGGGTCGCTGTACGCCATGGACGTGACCCTGGTTCAGGACGGCAACTCGACCGTGGAGCACAACCTGCCGGTGGACCGCTTCTACGACGACATCGTCAGCCTGTGGTCGCAGAGCAAGACCAACTACACGCCGACCCTCGTGGTGGCCTACGGCGGCCTGGCGGGCGATCCCTACTGGCGCCAGCACATGGACGTCTGGACCCACCCGCTGCTGTCCAAGCATGCGCCGCCGGCCCTTCTGGCGGCGCGCAACGTCCGCCGCGCCGCCGCGCCCGAGGAGGATTATGTCGACGCCTCCACGGCGCGCGAGGCCAAGAAACTGGCCGATCGCGGCGTGCAGGTGGCCATCGGCGCGCACGGCCAGCAGGCGGGGCTTGGCCCGCACTGGGAGCTCTGGTCGTTCGTTCGCGGCGGCTGGACCCCGGTCGAGGCCCTGGCGGCCGGCACGATCAACGCGGCGCGATCGCTGGGCTACGCCAAGGACGTGGGGTCGCTGGAGACGGGCAAGCTGGCCGACCTCCTGGTGCTGGACGCCGATCCGACCCAGGACATCCGCAACAGCGACAAGCTGTTCCGCGTGATGCTGGGCGGGCGGCTCTACGACCCCGCGACGCTAAACGAGACGGTGACCGGCCAGCGCGTCCGCCAGCCGTACTGGTGGGAGCGTTCCGGCGAGGCCTGGGGCGGCGGCCAAGGCGGGTCGGGGCACACCGACGACGTGGGGTAGGAAAGGGGGCGGCCTCCTTAGGCCGCCTTCACCGCGCCGACGATCGACTTGACCACCTTCTTGACCAGGGCGGGGTCGTCGCCCTCGGCCATGATGCGGATCAGCGGTTCCGTGCCCGAAGCGCGGACGACGATGCGGCCCGCGCCGTTCAGCTGGGCCTCGCCGTCGGCGATGGCGTCCTTGACGGTCTTGGCCTCCAGCGGCTTGCCGCCGGCGAAGCGGACGTTTTCCAGGAGCTGGGGCACCGGCTCGAACTGGCGGCCTAGCGCGCTCATCGGCTGGCCGGTCTCGACCATCACCGCCAGCACCTGCAGGGCGGCGATCAGGCCGTCGCCCGTGGTCGAGAAGTCCGACAGGATCAGGTGGCCCGACTGCTCGCCGCCGACGTTGAAGCCGCCCTCGCGCATGCGCTGCATGACGTAGCGGTCCCCCACGGCGGTGCGCTCCAGACTCAGGCCCTGGCCGTTCAGGCAGCGCTCGAGGCCGAGGTTCGACATGACGGTGGCGACGACGCCGCCGCCCTTCAGTGTTCCGGCCTTGGCCAGCGCCCCGGCGATGATCGCCATGATCTGGTCGCCGTCGACGACCACGCCCTTCTCGTCGCAGATCACCAGGCGGTCCGCGTCGCCGTCCAGGGCGATGCCGATGTCGGCGCGGTATTCGCGGACCATCTTGGCCATGGTCTCGGGGTGGGTCGAGCCGCACTCTTCGTTGATGTTTGTGCCGTCGGGGCTGACGCCCAGCGAGATGACCTCGGCGCCCAGCTCGTAGAGGGCGGTGGGGGCGACCTTGTAGGCCGCGCCGTTGGCGCAATCGATGACGATCCGCAGGCCCGACAGGTTGCGGTGGCGCGGGAAGGTCGCCTTGACGATCTCAACGTAGCGCGCCTGGGCGTCGTCGATCCGCTTGACCCGGCCCAGCTCGCGCGGCGCGGCGAGGCCTTCCTGCAGGCCCTCGTCCATCAGGGCCTCGATCTTCAGTTCTTGCTCGTCCGACAGCTTGTAGCCGTCGGGGCCGAACAGCTTGATGCCGTTGTCGGCGAAATTGTTGTGGCTGGCCGAGATCATGACGCCGAGGTCGGCGCGCATCGAGCGGGTCATCATCGCCACCGCCGGGGTCGGCAGAGGTCCGAACAGCCGCACGTCCAGGCCGACGCTGGTCAGGCCCGCCACCAGGGCCGGCTCGATCATGTAGCCGGACAGGCGCGTGTCCTTGCCGATCACCACCAGGTGCCGGCGCGCATCCTGCGAGCGGAACAGCTTGCCGGCGGCCAGGCCGACGCGCAGGGCGACCTCGGCCGTCATCGGGTGCTTGTTGGCCTGGCCGCGGATACCGTCGGTGCCGAAATAGGCGCGCTTGCTCATATGATTTCGTTGTCTCTTGGCGAGCGTACAGTCGTTGGGTCGCTCATTGTCCCAATTCTGAGCCATTCAGAAGCGATTGGCTCGCTGAAATTCGGCTCGCGAAACGATCCGAAATGCAGATTTATCGGAGCCGCTCCTGGACGGGTGCTAAAGCCGGCTTCGTAAAGCCGGCGCCCGCACCCGATCCGCAGGCGCGTTCTACAAAGGATCATGGCCCATGTGCGGCATTATCGGCATCGTCGGCAAGCAACCCGTCGCCGACCGTCTGATCGAGAGCCTCAAGCGGCTGGAGTATCGCGGCTATGACTCGGCCGGGATCGCCGGGGTCGTGGACGGAAAGGTCCAACGCCGTCGCGCCCAGGGCAAGATCAAGGCGCTGGAAGCCGTCTTGGCCGATGAGCCGCTGAACGCCGCCACCGGCATCGGCCACACCCGCTGGGCCACCCACGGCGCGCCGAACGTCAAGAACGCCCACCCGCACGCCGCCGGCCGCGTGACTCTGGTCCACAACGGCATCATCGAGAATTTCGCAGAGCTGAAGGCCGAGCTGATCGCCGCCGGCCGCGTGTTCGAAAGCGACACCGACACCGAGGTCATCGCCCAGCTGATCGACGCCGAGCTGGCGACGGGTCTGGCCCCCCTCGAAGCCTTCAAGGCCACGCTGGATCGCCTGACCGGCGCCTACGCCCTGGCCGTGCTGATCGAGGGCGAGGAGAACCTGATCCTGGGCGCTCGCCGCGGCAGCCCGCTGGTGGTGGGCGAGGGCCAGGGCGAGATGTTCCTGGGCTCAGACGCCCTGGCCGTGGGCCCCTTCACCAACCGCGTGATCTATCTGGACGAGGGCGACTACGTGGCGCTCGACCACGACAGCCATCGGATCTTCGATGTTTCGGGGACGCCGGTGACGCGGCCGGTGCGGGTGGTCCCGACCTCGGCGGTGATGCTGGAGAAGGGCAACTACCGGCACTTCATGGAAAAGGAGATCCATGACCAGCCGGAGGGCTGCCAGCGCACGATCGCGGCCTATGTCGACACCCTGACCTCGCGCGCGGCGATTCCCGGCGATATCGACTTCGCCAAGCTGGAGCGCATCCAGGTCGTGGCCTGCGGCACCTCGTACATCGCCGGCGTGGTCGGAAAGTACCTGATCGAGCAGCTGGCCGACCTGCCGGTCGACGTCGAGATCGCCTCGGAGTTCCGCTATCGCCAGCCGGCCCTGCGGCCAGGCTCGCTGGTCATCGCCATGTCGCAGTCGGGCGAGACCGCCGACACCCTGGCGGCCCTGCGCTACTGCAAGGCCAAGGGCATGAAGAGCGCCGTGGTGGTCAACGCCCAGGAATCGACCATGGCGCGCGAGGTCGACGTGGTCTGGCCGATCCACTGCGGCCCCGAGATCGGCGTCGCCTCGACCAAGGCCTTCACCGCCCAGGTCAGCGTGATGATCGCCCTGGCCATCGCCGCCGCCAAGGCGCGCGGCACGATCGACGCGGCCGAGGAGCGGCGCCTCGTGAAAGTGCTGCTGGAAGCGCCGCGCCTGATCGCTGAGGCCATCGGCCTGGAAGACGCCATCAAGGAGATCGCCGCCGATGTCGCCAAGGCGCGGGACGTGCTCTATCTCGGTCGCGGCCCGATGTCGGCCCTGGCCCTGGAAGGCGCGCTGAAGCTGAAGGAGATCAGCTACATCCACGCCGAGGGCTACGCCGCCGGCGAGCTGAAGCACGGCCCGATCGCCCTGGTGGACGACCAGACCCCGATCGTCATCCTGGCCCCCTACGACAGCTATTTCGAGAAATCGGCCTCGAACATGAGCGAGGTGATGGCGCGCGGCGGCCAGGTGATCTTCATCACCGACACCGAAGGCGTGAAGCACGCGCCGGCCGGGGCGAAGGTGGTGGTCACAGCGCCGGCCTCGGACCCGCTGGTCTCGACCCTGGTCATGTCGGCCCCGATCCAGCTCTTGGCCTACCATGTCGCCGTGGTGAAGGGCGCGGACGTCGACCAGCCGCGCAACCTGGCCAAGTCCGTGACGGTGGAGTGAGGATGGCGTGCGTCAATCGACGCGCGATGTCGCTTGCTTGACACTTACTGAGTGTGGCGAGACGCTCGGAGTCCAATCAGGGGGTGCTGATGGATCTCCATGACAACCTGCGGGCGGAGTATGTGCTGATCCAGGGCCAGTACGAGGCCTTCGATCAACGGGCCCTGTCGCTCAAGGCGCTGGCGACTCCGCTGCTGGGGACGGGCCTCGCTTTCGGCGTCAAGGAACACAGTGTCCTGATCGTGCTCGCCACCGCCATGATCGCGATCTGTCTTTGGGCGCTGGAAGCGATCTGGAAAGGGTTCCAGTACGCCTACATCGACCGGATCTCATTGCTTGAGGCGTGGTTCCGGGGCGAGGTGGCGGATTTGAAGCCCTTCCAGGTCTTTCAGGCCTGGAGCGCGGCGTACCGAACTCGATATGGAAGGTTGGGGGCCACGGTCCGTCTCATGGGCGCGCCCTTCGTGGCCTTGCCGTATGCGGTCATTGTTCTCGGCGCGCTTCTGACCATTGGATATCTGACGGGTGGTCGAGGCTGACGCCAAGGATCTAGCGCGTTCCCCTGACCCGGTCCCGTTGGGCTTACGCCAGTTTCGAATTCCGCATGGAATAGCCGAAGTAGATCGCGCACGCTCCCGCCACCCACGCGGCGAACAGCAGCCAAGTGTCCAGCGGCAGGCCGACGATCAGGTAGGCGCAGAAGGCCACGCTGGCGATCGGCAGCACCGGGTAGAGCGGAACCTTGTAGCCGCGCGGCAGGTCCGGCTGGGTCCGGCGCAGGATGATCACGCCCAGCGAGACGATGGCGAAGGCGATCAGCGTGCCCATGCTGGTCAGGTTGACCAGCACGTCCAGCGGCACGAAGGCCGCCAGCACCGCGATGAAGGTCGCGACGATGTAGGTGTTGAGATCCGGGCTGCGGGTCTTGGGATGCAGGCGCTGGAAGACCTTGGGCAGCAGACCGTCGCGGCTCATGGCGTAGAGGATCCGCGTCTGGCCGTACATGACGACGAGCGTGATCGAGAAGATCGAGACGATCGCGCCGACGCACAGCACCAGCGAGGTCCAGGCCTGCCCCGTCAGGTTGCGCAGGATCACGGCGAGGCCCGCCTCCTGGCCGGCGAAGGCGGTCCAGGGCTGGGCGCCGACCGCCGCCAGGGCGACCAGGATGTAGATCGCCGTGACGATCAGCAGGGACAGCACGATGCCCAGCGGCAGGGTGCGGCGCGGGTCCTTGACCTCCTCGCCCGCCGTCGAGACCGCGTCGATGCCGATATACGAGAAGAAGATCGACGACGCGGCCGCGCCCACGCCCGCCACGCCCATCGGCATGAACGGCGTCAGGTTCCGGGCCTGGAAGCCGCTGAAGGCGATGACGACGAAGAACAGCAGGACCAGCAGCTTCAGGATGACCAGGATCGCGTTGGCCCGCGCCGACTCCTTCACGCCGCGCAGCAGCAGGATCATGCAGGCGCCGACCAGCACCACGGCCGGCAGGTTGACGATGCCGCCCGCGCCGGGCGGCTTGGCGATGGCGTCGGGCAGCCGCCAGCCCACGAGGTCGACCAGCATCTCGTTCAGGTACTGGCCCCAACCCACGGCGATGGCCGAGGCCGAGACGGCGTATTCGAGCAGCAGGCACGCGCCGACGAGGAAGGCCACGAACTCGCCCAGGGTCGCGTAGGCGTAGGAATAGGACGAGCCCGACACCGGAATGGTCGAGGCCAGCTCCGCGTAGCACAGCGCCGTCAGGGCCGCGGTGATCCCGGCCAGCACGAACGAGACGATCACCGCCGGGCCGGCGGCGGGCACGGCGGTGGTGAGGGCCACGAAGATGCCCGTGCCGATCGTGGCGCCGACGCCCAGCATCGTCAGCTGGAAGAGGCCCATCGAGCGATGCAGGCTCTCGGGCGGATGCTCGCCCTCCACCTGGGCGACGGGCTTGCGGCGCAGAAGGTCGGCCGCGCGGAACGGGGCCATGGCGGCTCCTTCACGGGAAATCAGGCGGCGCCTATGAACGCCGGCCGCTTTCCCGTCAACCGCCAGCCTTCAGCAGATAGTCCCGGGTCAGCGGAACGGCGTCGCGCTTCTTGGCCAGCTGGATCTGGAAGACCATGTGGCCGCCGTGCCGAAAGCCCAACTCCGCGCCCGCCAGGTAGAACTCCCACATCCGCCGGAACCGCTCGTCGAACATCTGGGGGATGTCGGGATCGGCCATGAAGCGCTCGCGCCAGATGCGGCAGGTCTCGGCGTAGTGCAGCCGCAGGATCTCGATGTCGGTGATCCACAGGCCGGCCCGCTCGATAGCGGTGACGATCTCCGAGAGGCCGGGAATGTAGCCGCCCGGGAAGATGTACTTCTGGGTGAAGGCGTTGGTCGCGCCCGGCCCGTGCATCTTGCCGATCGAGTGGATCAGGGCGACGCCGTCCTCGTCCAGCAGGCGGGCGATGGTGTCGAAATAGGTCTGGAAGTTCGGGGCCCCGACGTGCTCGAGCATGCCCACCGAGACGATGCGGTCGAAGGGCTCGTTCAGGTCGCGATAGTCGGTCAGGCGGAAGTCGATCCGGTCCCCGAGCCCGGCCGTCTCGGCGCGTTCCTTGGCCAGGGCCAGCTGCTCGGTCGACAGGGTCACGCCGGTCATCCGCGCGCCGAAGTCCTTGGCCAGGGTCATGGAAAGCCCGCCCCAGCCCGAGCCGATGTCCAGGGTCTTCATGCCGGGTTGGATCAGCAGCTTGCGGCCGATCAGCGCCTTCTTGGCGGCCTGCGCCTCCTCCAGCGTCATGTCGGGACGCTCGAAATAGGCGCACGAGTACTGCATGTCGGCGTCGAGGAACCGCCGGTAGAGGTCGTTGGAGAGATCGTAGTGGTGGGCGACGTTGCGGCGTGAGGCGACGCGGTCGTTGACCTGCTGGATCCGCCGCTTCAGCGCCTTGCGGAACCGGGTGAGCGCCGAACCGCGCTTGGGTTTACGCCCGCCGCTCTCGCCGACGATGGTCAAGAGGTCCGAGATCGTCCCCCGCTCGAAGACGATGTCGCCTTCCATATAGCCTTCGCCGAGGCCCAGGCTGGGATTGGCGAGGCGGCGCAGGCCGCGGCTGTTGATCCGGATGACGACGGGCGGACCCGAACCGTCTCCGGCCTTGACGATGCGACCGCCGGGCAGGTGCGCCGTGAAGTCGCCGGTCTTGATCATCTTCGCGAGCAGAGCTTCGATCATCCGACCAACTTAAGCGGTCGTACGCCCGCGACAACCTGTCGCACACGGAGGAAAGCGCATGGCGATCGAAATGATCCCGATCGGACGTGTCGAGGGTGGTCGCGCCGCCCCCGAGGACGACGACTGGGGAGACAGCCGGGCGCGCATCGTCCTGGACGACGAGCGCTTCGACGACGAGGCGCTGATGGGGCTCGACGCGTTCAGCCACGCCGAAATCGTCTACGTCTTCGACAGGGTGGGCGCGGACGAGATCGTCGCCGGCGCGCGTCATCCGCGGGGGAACAAGGCCTGGCCGCGCGTCGGCATCTTCGCCCAGCGCGGCAAGAACCGGCCCAACCGCATCGGGGTGACGATCTGCGAGGTCGTGGCGGTGGAGGGGCGAGCCCTGGAGGTGAGGGGACTGGACGCGATCGACGGCACGCCGGTCTTGGACATCAAGCCGGTCATGAGCGGCTTCGCGCCGCGCGGGCGGGTTCGCGAGCCGGATTGGGCTCGGGAGATCATGCAGGCGTACTGGTAAGGCGGCGGCCTACATCTTCCTCAGCTCGGGGCAGGCGTTCGGTTCGGCCGTCCAGCTGATGCTGGCGATCTTCCAGGCCCCGTCCTGCTTGGCGAGCGTGAAGACGTCGATCCCGCAATGCAGGGTCTTGCCGTCGCGGCTGATCTCGTAGGGCGCGGTGACGGTCGCGAGGGCGCCGCGGCGGATGATCACCGGCGACCACATCCATTCCTTGAGACCGGGATCCACGCGCTTGCCGTAGCTGTCCTCGAAGGCGACGCGCCGAACGGTCACGCTTCCATCGGGCTGGGCGCGCACCCCCATGAACTGGGCGCCGGGCAAGACGGTGGCGCGCAGGGCCTCGGTGTCGGCGGCGGCCATGCCATCGAAGAAGGCCTGAGCCGCGGCCAGCACGGCCTTGTCCTCTGGATCGGCCGCCGGCGGCGGGGCGGGGGTCTGACTCGTGACAAGGGCGGCGATCAGCAGCGGCAACATGGCGGTCTCCGGTCTGGCGTCAGCTTCGCATGCCGGGGGCGCCGGCGAACATGGTCGGGCGGCCCGCCTCAGGTCTCGTCGGAAAGGCGCGCCAGGAAGGCCTGGGCGGCTTCCTTATGGCGCGGCTTCAGGGTGCGGCCCAGGATCGCCACCAGGGCGGCGAACACCGCCGCGTCGTCGGTGAAGCCGATGACCGGCAGGATGTCGGGCAGCGCGTCGGTCGGCAGGACGAAATAGGCCAGAGCCGCCAGCATCATCCCCTTGGCCGCCGTCGGCGTCTCGGGGTCGCGGGCGCACCACCAGACCGACAGGGCGTCGGCGGCGAAGGGGACCTTGGCGGCCACCTTTCGGATCTTGGGCAGGAAGCCGCGCGCGACGCGTTCCTCGTTGACGCGCACCGTGGCCGGGACCAGGGCCTTGGAGGGGTCCAGCACGTCGTTGACGTTTACGTCGGGGGACGGTTTGGCGTCGCGGCTCATCGGTCTATTTCTCTTTTCCAACCGATCCTAAACGCAAACTCTGGGGAAACGTCCATGAAACTCGACAACACCGTCGCCGCCGTCGTCACCGGGGGCGCTTCGGGCCTTGGCGAAGCCACCGCGCGCGCCCTGGCCGCCCAAGGCGTCAAGGTCGCCATCTTCGACATGAACGAAGCGCGCGGCGAAGAGGTCGCCAAGGAGATCGGCGGCGTGTTCTGCAAGGTCAACGTGACCAGCGACGCCGATGTCGACGCCGGCTTCGAGAAGGCCCGCGCCGCCCACGGCCAGGAGCGGATCCTGGTCAACTGCGCCGGCACCGGCAACGCGGCCAAGACCGCCAGCCGCGACAAGACCACCGGCGAGACCAAGCACTTCCCGCTCGACGCCTTCGACCGCATCATCCAGATCAACCTGGTCGGCACGTTCCGCTGCATCGCCAAGTCGGCCAAGGGCATGCTGGACCTGGAGCCGCTTCAGGACGGCGAGCGCGGCGCGATCGTCAACACCGCCAGCGTGGCGGCCGAGGACGGCCAGATGGGCCAGGCGGCCTATTCGGCGTCGAAGGGGGGCGTCGTCGGCATGACCCTGCCGATCGCCCGCGACCTGATGGGCGAGGGCATCCGCGTCAACACCATCCTGCCGGGCATCTTCAACACGCCGCTGATGAATGGCGCGCCCGAAGCGGTGAAGGCGGGCCTGGCGGCCTCGGTGCCGTTCCCCAAGCGCCTGGGCAATCCCGAGGAATACGCCCAGCTGGCCCTGACGATGATCACCTGCGGCTATTTCAACGGCGAGGACGTGCGCCTGGACGGCGGCATCCGCATGGCGCCGCGGTAGGCAGGCGGTTCCTCCCCCGCGATGCGGGGGAGGTGGCTCAGAGGGCCGGAGGGGGCGAGCTGGACGTAGGCCGCGCTAGCCCCCTCAGTCACTGCGTGACAGCTCCCCCGCGTCGCGGGGGAGCATCTTGCTTATCTACTTCGGCGGCGCCGGGCGCTGGATCGTGCTGGCGAGGTTCGCCATGATCTCGCGAGCGTCGTAGGCGCGCGGGTCGCCTTGCGGCTTCTGACCCTTGTGCATCACGATCTCGGCGCCGGCCTCGAACTTCTCGACGGTTCGGATCTGAGCGCGGTCGGCGAAGAAGGGGTCACCCCAGAAGGGATCCCAGGTGCGCCAGCCATAGCCGCCGCCGTAATAGCGCCAGGACGGACGCCAGTAGCCGTACGGATAGCCGTAGCCGAAGCCCGGACGCGCCAGCGGATCAGGCTCGACATAGGAGCGAGCCGTGCGGTCGGTGCGGTGGTCGGCGGTTTCGAACCAGTCATAGCCCTGCTGCACGGTCAGTTCGGCCGACCGATACAGGAGGTAGCGCTCGACGGTCTCGCGCGAGGTCAGGCTGTTGCCGGCGAAGCTGACGCGATAGCGGTCGCCCTCCAGCTTCTGCTCGGAGAAGCCGCCCGTGACGGCGCCGGAGGTGACCTTCGGCTGATACGGGGTGGGCGTGGCGCAGGCCGATAAGGTCGCGGCGAGCGCCAATGTCGCGGCGATGGCGACCTTCTTCATAGACATGACTTGCTCCTTCAAGCGGAGTCCTCGGTATTGGACACAACTCTGGCCGGGCTTTGTGGTTTCGCCAAGGCGCAGTTTGCAACCGTTTTGAAATCTAGGGTGTCGACGCTAGCCGCGCGAGACGATCAGGACGGCGGCGGTGATCAACAGAACGCCGACCAGCAGAGCGAAAACGCGCCGGAACCCGGGTTCGTTCATCCGGCTCGACAGGGCGGCGCCGCCCAGGCCGTAGCTGGACATGCTGATCAGGTCCATGCCGATGGTCGCGCAGGCGAACATGACCAGCTGCGGCGCCAGCGGTCTTTTGATGTCCAGGAACGGCGGCAGCACGCCGGAGAAGAACAGCAGGATCTTCGGATTGGCGATTTGGACCATGAAGCCGTCGACGAAGGCCGATCGGCCGGCGCGGACGGTGGCCGAGGCGTGGCTCTCGAGGTTCTTGATCCCGGCCCATAGAGACTTCAAGCCCAGCCAGACCAGATAGGCCGCGCCGGCCAGGGCCAGGACGTGGAAGGCCTGAGGGAAGGCGATGATCAGGGCGCCCAGGCCCAGGGCCGAGCCGGTGAACCACACCAGGGTCGCCGTGTTCATGCCGACCACGCCCAGAAGCGCCGCGCCCTTGCCGCGCTCCATGCCCGTGGCGATGGCGAAAAGGTTGGCCGGGCCTGGGGTGATGGCCATGACGAACATGGCGACGAGGAAGGCGCCGTAGCGGGCGGGATCGACGGGCAGGTGGTCCATGGCGCGGATATAGGCCGCCGCGCCATGGGGCTCCAAGCCGCTTTACGCGCCGATCACCGCGTAGACCCAGATCGCCCGTCCCAGGGCGCCGAACACAAGGATCGCCGTCGCCAGCGCCTGGATGATGAAGCCCAGCTCTCGCTTCTTGGGATCGGCCGCGTAGCCCAGGGCGTAGATGATCCGGCCGACGATCCAGACCACGCCCATGGCCGCCGCGAACAGGTCGTTCCAGTAGATGGCGAACAGCCAGAGCGCCGGCAGGTAGATGACCAGCCATTCGACGGTGTTGGCTTGGACGCGGATGTGGCGCTCCAGTTCCGGATCGCCGGTCATGGCGGGCGCGTCGATCCCGGTCCGCCGCCGCGCGCCAGGGATGCGCAGGATCATCCAGACGTAGACCAGCAGGGACAGCAGGGTGACGATCGCCACCAAGGCGTGGGATTGATGCATGTTCGGTCTCCTCCCGCGGCTTCGCGCCGCTCCGCGCCGACACTATTCGTATTCGCCCTGAGTTTGCACGCGGGTCTCGGGAGCATAAGAGGCGGGGGCACGCCGGGAACCCGGCCGGGTTTCGTTCGCTCCTAGGACTGAACGATCCCCTTTGCGGAGGCTTCGTAAAGCCATGCATGTGGACTCAACGGCGATCCAAGCGATCGACTACTCACCCGAGCACGGCAAGCTGTTCGTCACGTTCCAGGACGGCGACGAATATGTCTATGTCGGCGTCCCCGAGCGCGTCAGCCGGGCGTTCTTCCGCGCACCCTCCAAGGGCCGGTTTTTCCAGCGGATGATCCGGGACCGATATCCGTACAACCGGGTGTGAGGCCCCAAGAAAAAGGACGCCGCGGTTGTCCGCGGCGCCCTTCGGTCGTCTCGCTCTAGACCCGCGCTACCCGCGCTTGTCGCGCTTGGCCAGGACCCGCAGGCGCAGGGCGTTCAGCTTGATGAAGCCGCCGGCGTCGCGGTGGTCGTAGGCGACCTTGCCTTCCTCGAAGGTGACCAGGTCTTGATCGTACAGGCTGTAGGGGCTTTCGCGGCCGATGACCGTGACGTTGCCCTTGTAGAGCTTCACGCGGACACGGCCCATGACCTTCTGCTGGCTGTAGTCGATGGCGGCCTGCAGCATCTCGCGCTCGGGCGTGAACCAGAAGCCGTTGTAGACGAGCTCGGCGTACTTCGGCATCAGCTCGTCCTTCAGGTGCATGGCGCCCCGGTCCAGCGTGATGCTCTCGATGCCGCGGTGGGCGGCCAGCAGGATCGTGCCGCCGGGGGTCTCGTAGACGCCGCGCGACTTCATGCCGACGAAGCGGTTCTCGACCAGGTCGAGGCGGCCGACGCCGTTGTCGCGGCCCAGCTCATTCAGCTTGGTCAGCAGGGCGGCCGGCGACAGGGCGACGCCGTCGATCGCTACGGGATCGCCCTTCTCGAAGTCGATGGTGATGACGGTCGGCTTGTCCGGGGCGTCCTCCGGCGCGATCGTGCGCATGTGGACGAACTCGGGGGCCTCGACCGCCGGGTCCTCCAGGACCTTACCTTCCGAGCTCGAGTGCAGCAGGTTGGCGTCGACGCTGAACGGCGCTTCGCCGCGCTTGTCCTTGGTGATCTGGATCTGGTGCTTCTCGGCGAAGTCCAGCAGGGCCTCGCGGGACTTGAAGTCCCACTCGCGCCAGGGGGCGATCACTGTGATGTCGGGCTCGAGGCCGTAGTAGCCGAGCTCGAAGCGGACCTGGTCGTTGCCCTTGCCGGTCGCGCCGTGGCTGACGGCGTCGGCGCCGGTCTTGCGGGCGATCTCGATCTGCTTCTTGGCGATCAGCGGGCGGGCGATCGAGGTGCCCAGCAGGTACTGGCCCTCATAGACCGTGTTGGCGCGGAACATCGGGAAGACGTAGTCGCGCACGAACTCCTCGCGCACGTCCTCGATGAAGATGTTCTCGGGCTTCACGCCGGCGGCCAGCGCCTTGGCGCGCGCCGGTTCGATCTCTTCGCCCTGGCCCAGGTCCGCCGTGAAGGTCACGACCTCGGCGTTGTGCTCGGTCTGGAGCCACTTGAGGATGATCGAGGTGTCGAGGCCGCCCGAATAGGCGAGCACGACCTTCTTCACGGGCTTCTCGGCCATGAAAGGGTCCTTCCGAAGAGAAACACAAAGTCGCGCGCCTTCAACGGCGAAAGGCCGCGCGGGTCAAGCTCAAATGAGCGCGGTTACAGTTGACCCTCTTCCTGCAGCGTCTTGATGACGAACCGCAGGTGGAACAGCTGGCTGAGCGCCAGGCTGGCGGCGAGCGTGGCGCGGACCAGGAAGATGATCATCGCCTGGATCGGATCGGTGGTGAACGTCGCCTGGGTCAGGGTGAAGGACAGCAGCACGACGATCGCGATCAACGGGACCGCGAGCAGGCCGAGCGGCTTGGCCAGGCGCGCGACCGGCTTGCCGTCGCGGCCCCACAGCATCGGGATCGAGACGTCCTTGCCGATCCGTTTCCACGCGCCCTGGGCGGTGGCGGCGATGATGGCCAGGGCGGCGATCGACAGGCCGTCGCCGAGGACGCGGAGGGTCGTTTCCACGGCCCTACACCGTCACCTGAGCGCCCAGCTCGACCACGCGGCCGGGCGGGATCTTGAAGAAGTCCGTCGGATTGGCCGCGTTCTTCATCAGGTAGATGAACAGGCGGTCCTGCCACAGCGGCATGCCGCTGTTGGCCGACGGCACGATCGAGCGGCGGCCGAGGAAAAAGCTGGTGGCCATGATGTCGAACTTCAGGCCCTGCTTGCGGCACACCGCCAGGGCCTTGGGGATGTTCGGGCTCTCCATGAAGCCGTAGTTGACGATGACCTTCTTGAAGTCGTCGTTGACCTTCTCGATCTTGACCCGGTCCTCCTCGTTGACGCGCGGCGTCTCGGTGGTGCGGACCGTCAGGATGACGTTGCGCTCGTGCAAAACCTTGTTGTGCTTGAGGTTGTGCATCAGGGCGACCGGCGTCATGTCCGGGTCGGAGGTCAGGAAGATGGCCGTGCCCGGCGCGCGGTGCGGAGCCCGAGCGCGCAGGATCTCCATCAGGTCGACCAGGGGCACGCTGTCGCGGCGGGTCTTGGCCGTGAGGATCTGGCTGCCCCGGACCCAGGTCGCCATGATCAGGAACAGCACCGCGCCGATCAGCACCGGCAGCCAGCCGCCGGAGAAGAAGCGCAGGGCGTTGGCGCTGAGGAAGGTGATGTCCAGCGTCAGGAACGGCACCATGAACAGCAGGGCCATGGGCATGCTCCACTTCCACAGCTTCCGCATGACGATGAAGGCCATGCAGGTGGTCACGATCATCGTGCCGGTGACGGCCAGGCCATAGGCGTGGGCCAGGGCCGAGGACGTCTGGAACGTGAACATGATGGCCAGCACGCCCACCAGCAGCATGGTGTTGAGCTGCGGCACGAAGATCTGGCCCGATTGGGTCTCCGACGTCCGGCGCACGTCCAGTCGCGGCAGCAGGCCCAGCTGGATGGCCTGCTGGGTGAGGGAGAATGCGCCGGTGATCACGGCTTGGCTGGCGATGACGGTGGCCGCGCCGGCCAGCAGCACCAGCGGCAGACGCACGCGCCGCGGGCGCCATTTCGAAGAACCAGTTCAGCTCTGGCATCGCGGTCCCGGCGGCCTCCGCGGTTTGCAGCGTGGTCAGGGCGAAGGCCCCTTGGCCCAGATAGTTCATGGCCAGGCAGGGCAGCACGAAGAACAGCCAGGCGGCCTGGATTGGCCAGCGGCCGAAGTGGCCCATGTCCGCGGTCAGGGCCTCGACCCCGGTGACGGTCAGGAACACCGCGCCCAACACGATGAAGCCGGTCAGGCCGTGCTGAGCCAGAAACTGGACGGCGTAGAACGGATTCACCGCCATCAGGATGCCGGGATTGGCCGCCAGGTTCACCAAGCCCAGCACGAACATCACGCCAAACCACAGGGCGCAGACCGGGCCGAAGAGCTTGCCCACCGAGGCCGTGCCACGGCTCTGGATGAAGAACAGGCCCAGCAGCATCACGGTGGCGATCAGAAGCACCACCTGGTTGTTTACGCCGTGCTCCAGGGCGGGGATGGTTCGAAGGCCCTCGACGGCCGACAAGACGGACATGGCCGGGGTGATGACCGCGTCGCCGTAGAACAGGGCGGCGCCCGCGACCCCAAGCGCGAAGACCAGGCCGGTGCGCCGGCCCATGGCGTGCTGGGCCAGGGCCATCAGCGACAGTACGCCGCCTTCGCCCTTATTGTCGGCGCGCATGATGAAGACGACGTACTTGATCGTCACGATCAGGAACATCGCCCATAGGGCCAGGGACACGACGCCGAAGATTTCCGAGCGAACGATGCCGTCATGCGAGGCCGCGGCCAGCGCCTCCTTGAAGGCGTAGAGCGGGCTGGTGCCGATGTCGCCGAACACCACGCCAATGGAGCCCAAGGCGAGCGCGAAGAAGCCATGGCCCTTCAGATCATGGCCGTTGCCGGATCCATTTCCCGACCCGTTTGGCGGGCCGCCATCCTGCAACGGAATGTCGGAAGACGCGGGGGCGCAGTCGGGAGCGGATGCGCCAAAGGCTTCGGAAGCCATTCAATCCCTCCGGGCCGCCCTCGCAAAACGCTGTGGGCCGACCCATATCGATCAAGCGCGGCACGATACACCCAATTCACGGCGGGTTCAATCGTCCCCTAACGTCGCGGCGCGATACGACGTTAGGATTAAGCAGTTTTCAGTTGAACGCGTCCGCGACAACCTTACGGTCCCAGTAGAGATGTCCGACAGTCAAAAATTTCCCGTGGCCGCCCACGCCCTGGCCTATCTGGCGCACAAGGAGGCGTTTTCCGCCGACCGCGCCGTGGCCAGCGCCGAGCTGGCCGCGTCGGTCCCGACCAATCCGGTCGTGGTCCGCCGGGTCACCGCCATGCTGGGCAAGGCGGGGCTGATCGGCGCGCGCGCCGGCGCGAACGGCGGCGCCTGGCTGCTCAAGCCCGCCGAGGCCATCACGCTCGACATGGTTCTGAAGGCGGTCAACGGGTGCGCCCACCTCGGCGTCGCGCCCAAGGGGGTCAAGGGGTGCCCCGTGGGCGAGAAGATCCCCGACGCGGTCCGGTCAGCTATCGAGGCCGCCGATGCGGCCGCGGCCGCGCGCCTGGGTGAGATCACGGTCGCCGACCTCCTGGCCAGCGCTCACTAGAGCGCGTTAGGTTAAGTGTGAGCGGTTAAACCGCTCGAACGCGCTCTCAGGCTCTAGCGCCCGGCCGAGCCTTCAGCGGCGCTGAAAATCGCTCATAGAAAAATTGCACCAACTTTTGTTGCTGATCCCTCTAGCGGCCGCGCTTACGCCTATTACGTAATCGCTACCGTTTCAGTTCCCAATTGGAGGGATCACAATGACCACCGTCGCCATCGCCTACCATTCCGGTTACGGCCACACCGAAGTCCTCGCCCAGAAGGTCGCCGAAGGCGTTCGCGACGCCGGCCAGACCCCGGTGCTGCTGAAGATCGAGAGCGCTTCGCAGGACTTTGCGCCCTTCATCGACGAGATCACCAAGGCCGACGCCGTGATCTTCGGCGCGCCGACCTACATGGGCGACGTCTCGGGCGTGTTCAAAGTGTTCGCCGACGCCACCTCGGCGGCGTTCTTCACCAGCGCCTGGAAGGACAAGCTGGCCGCCGGCTTCACCAATTCGCACAGCTTTTCCGGCGACAAGGCCCACGCCCTGGCCAGCCTGACGATCCTGGCCGCTCAGCACGGCATGAACTGGGTCAACCTCGGCATCGCCCCGCCGAACGTGACCGCCGCCGAGCGTGGTCCGGACACGATCAACCGCGTGGGTTCGTTCATCGGCGTCGCCGCGCAGTCCGACAACGTCTCGCCGGAACTTTCTCCGCCGGCCGGCGACCGCGAGACCGCCCGTCTGCTCGGTGAGCGCGTGGCCAAGGCCGCCGTTCGCTGGGCCGCCGGCGCCTCGGCCGCCGAAGCGGTGGCCAGCAAGGCCGCCTAATCGGTCGCGGCCGCGGCCCATTCCCCTCCCAGCCGCGGCCAGGAAGGCGCGCGCCCCGTCGGCGCGCGCCTTTCGACTTTTAGATTATTCCTCGTCCCCGACCGGCTGGTCGTAGGCGGCCATCATGGCCATGTTCAGGATCTTGGACACCGAGGCCGACAGCGGCGCGATCTGGATCGACTTCGACAGGCCCAGCAGCACTGGCCCAATGACCGTGGCGCCGCCCAGCGACTGCACCAGCTTGGTCGAGATCGAGGCGGCGTGGATGGCCGGCATGACCAGGATGTTGGCGCTGTCGGTCAGGCGCATGAACGGATAGTTGGCGCGGCGTTCCGGATCCAGCGCCAGTTCGGGCGGCATCTCGCCCTCGTACTCGAAGTCGACGTCCATCTCGTCGAGCATGGCCACGGCCTCGCGCACCTTCTCAGAGCGCAGACCCATCGGGTTGCCGAAAGTCGAATAGCTCATGAAGGCCACGCGCGGCTTGAAGCCCAGTCGCC
Source organism: Caulobacter segnis ATCC 21756 (assembly GCF_000092285.1). Classification (NCBI taxonomy): domain Bacteria; kingdom Pseudomonadati; phylum Pseudomonadota; class Alphaproteobacteria; order Caulobacterales; family Caulobacteraceae; genus Caulobacter; species Caulobacter segnis. The sequence goes on from NC_014100.1 coordinate 146,018, forward strand.
GGACGGCGCGGGCCGCCTCGCAGGCGATCTCGACCAGCTCCTCGGCCTCGGGCAGTTCGGTGACGTTGGTGTCGGCCACGAAGATCGTCCGGCCCTTGGCCAGCACCACCGACATGCCCATGATCCGGCCGCCGGGCGCGGGATCGACCACGCGCAGCACTTCCTCCAACGCCTGGTCGAAGCTGCGGGTGACGCCGGTGACCATGCCGTCGGCCTCGCCCAGGGTGACCATCGAGGCGGCGAAGCTGTTGCGGTCCTGGTTGATCAGGCGCTGGACGTCGCGCTTCAGATAGCCCTGGCGCTGCAGGCGCGCGTAAAGGGCGTCGACATAGTCCGGATTGCGGTCCGAGAGGCGCGCGTTGACGATCTCGAGGCCGGCCGTCTCGGGATCCAGGCCCACGAGTTTCATGTTCTCGTGCACCAGGTTCTCGCGGCCGCAGAGGATGGCCTTGCCGTAGCCGCCGGTCTGGAAGGCGTAGGCGGCGCGGATGACGCTGGGGTCCTCGCCTTCGGCGAACACGATGCGCTTGGGATTGGCCAACACCGCGCCGGAGATCTTCTGCAGGAAGCCGGCGGTCGGGTCGAGGCGCTGGGCCAGGCCCGCGCGATAGGCGTCCATGTCGGCGATCGGCTTGCGCGCCACGCCGGTGTCCATCGCCGCCTGGGCCACGAAGGGCGGCACGTACCAGATCAGGCGCGGGTCGAAGGCCGAGGGGATGATGTATTGCGGACCGAACTTCAGCTGGCGTCCGTGATAGGCGGCGGCGACCTCGTCCGGCACGTCCTCGCGCGCCAGCATCGCCAGGGCCTGGGCGCAGGCGATCTTCATCTCGTGGTTCACGCGACGGGCGCGCACGTCCAGGGCGCCGCGGAAGATGTAGGGGAAGCCCAGGACGTTGTTGACCTGGTTGGGATAGTCGCTGCGGCCCGTGCCCATGATGGCGTCTGGGCGCACGGCGTGCACCTCTTCGGGGGTGATCTCCGGATCAGGGTTGGCCATGGCGAAGATGACCGGGTTCGGCGCCATGCTGGCGATCATCTCGGGCGTGAAGGCGCCCTTGGCGGAGAGACCCAGCAGCACGTCGGCGCCGGCCACGGCCTCGGCCAGGGTGCGCTTGTCGGTCTTGACCGCGTGGGCGCTCTTCCACTGGTTCATGCCCTCGGTGCGCCCCTCGTAGAGCACGCCCTTGCTGTCGACCGCGATGACGTTGGCCGGGTGGACGCCCATGGCCTTGATCAGCTCCAGCGAGGCGATGCCCGCGGCGCCGGGACCGTTCAGCACGACCTTCACGTCCTCCAGCTTCTTGCCGGTGATGTGGCAGGCGTTGATCAGGCCGGCGGCGCAGATGATGGCCGTGCCGTGCTGGTCGTCGTGGAACACTGGGATGTCGAGCAGCTCCTGCAGCTCGGTCTCGATGCGGAAGCACTCGGGGCTCTTGATGTCCTCGAGATTGATGCCGCCGAAGGTCACCCCGATGTTCTTGACCACCGTGATGATCTCGTCGGGGTCCTTGGAGGTGACCTCGATGTCGATCGAATCGACGTCGCCGAAGCGCTTGAAGAGGACGCTCTTGCCCTCCATCACGGGCTTGGAGGCCAGGGCCCCCAGGTCGCCGAGGCCCAGGATGGCTGTGCCGTTCGAGATCACGGCCACCAAATTGCCCTTCGAGGTGTACTCGTAGGCCATGTCGGGATCGGCGGCGATGGCGTGGACGGGGACCGCGACGCCGGGCGAATAGGCCAGCGACAGGTCGCGCTGGGTGGCCATCGGCTTGGTCGGCACGATGGCGATCTTTCCGGGTGTCGGGTACCGGTGGAAGGCCAGGGCCTCCGCGTCCGTGAAGGTCTTGCGTTCCGCGTCGCTCATCCGGCGTTTCCCATTCCTGCTGCGCAGTCGATGAAGGGACGCGCCGATCTGTGCGAACGCGTCCTTATCCTTTCAGCGTAGCGACCGGGAACCAGCGTCACAACCGGTCAAGACACCGAAAAGTCCAGCAAACGCTTGTTGGAATTGGCGTTGCGTCAAGCTCGCTGACCTTCCGTCACCCGGCGCGAGGTTGACCTTCGGGGGGCGGATGGGCGATCAGCAGGGCGAAGAGCGCGAGAGGACGACCGTTGACCCAGCCCGTGAAGATCGCCGTCGCCGGCGCCCTCGGCCGCATGGGCCAGGCCGTGATCCAGACGCTGGAAGGCCGCCACGACGTGGTCCTGGCCGCCCGCTTTGATCGCCCCGACGCGGAGGGCGACCTTTTGGTCAGCGCCGACGCCGCCCTGGCCGCCGCCGACGCGGTGATCGACTTCACCCTGCCCGAGGCCTCGGCCCTGCTGGCCGAAGCCGCCGCGGCGCGCGCCGTCCACCACGCCCACGCGCCGGCCCTGGTCATCGGCTCGACCGGCTTCTCGCCCGAGCAGCTGGCCCGCATCGAGAAGGCCGCCCAGAAGGTCGTGATCGTCCGGTCGGGCAACTATTCGCTGGGCGTCAACATGCTGATGGGCCTGGTGCGCCAGGCCGCCGCCGCCCTGCCGGCCTCGGAGTGGGACATCGAGGTCTTCGAGGCCCACCACAAGCGCAAGGTCGACGCGCCGTCGGGCACGGCCCTGATGCTGGGCGAGGCGGCCGCCGAAGGGCGGGGCGTTGGCTTGGGGCAAGTCGCCGATCGGGCTCGCGACGGGGTCACCGGACCGCGCAAGGAAGGCGCTATCGGCTTTTCGGTCGTGCGCGGCGGCGGGATCATCGGCGAGCACAGCGTGATCTTCGCCGGGGAGTCCGAGTCCCTGACCCTATCGCACTCGGCCATCGACCGGGGGCTGTTCGCCCGAGGCGCGGTGGCCGCCGCGGCCTGGACAAAAGGCAAGCCGCCGGGGCTCTATGATATGCAAGACGTGCTCGGCTTTACGAGGTAGGGATCCAAAGCTGAGCCGGGGGGCTTCTTAGGAACCAGACTTCAGGATCTGATGACCGAACCCTCCACCGCCGCCGAGAAAACGACGCTCCCCAAGGCGTGGGGACGCGCGCGACTGGTCGATCTCGGCCTCGAGGCGGTCTCCCTTTCAATGCTGGCCTTCATCGCCACGGGCCTCGTCGTCTGGTCAGGTCGGCGCGAGATCAGCCGCGAACTGGCCGAGAGCTGGCTGCGCGATCATGGAATCCAGGCCGCGGTCGAGATCGACGACCTGGACGCCACCGGCTTCTCCGGCCGCGTCCGACTGGGCTCGCGCGACAATCCGGTCTTCGCCGCCGACCGGCTGGAGGTCGCCTACGACCTCGCCGCGCCATGGACCGGCGAGCGATTCGGCATCCAGACCAAGGCGGTGCGGCTGGTGCGCCCTCGCATCCTGGCCAGCGTCGACGACAAGGGCCGCCTGCGCTTCGGGCCGCTTCAAGCCCTCATCGACGAGGCGTTGAAGGCGCCGAGGAACCCCAATGTCCCCGGACCGGCGATCCTGGTCGAGGACGCTCGGCTCGATCTCGCCACGCCCGGCGGCCGCGTGCGCCTGACCGGCGACGCCAGCCTGGATGACGGTCAGCTGCTGCGACTGGACGGGCGGCTGGCGCCGCTACGCTATGCGTCGCCCGACCTGGCGCTGACGGCGAAGGGGGCGACGGTCTCGGCGCGCAAGCGCGGCGACCGCCTGACCGTCGAGGTTTCGCTGGCGATCGACAGCCTGGAGGCGAATGACGCCGATCTTGCCGGCGCGGCCGCCACGCTGTCGGCCGACCTGCCTTACCCCGACCTGGCGGGCATGAGGGCCAGCGGCCCACTTGAGGCCCGGCTGGCGGTGAAGGCCGAAAATGGCCGGTTCGGCGAAGGCCAGGCCCGCGGCCTCACCGCCGACCTGAGCTTGGCCGGACGTTTCGACGGCGGTGTCGACGCTTTCGCCTTCCTCGGTCGATCGCGCGCGGCCGTGCGCGGCGAGCGGCTGTCCGGGCCCTCGCTGGACGCGCGTTCGGCGAGCCTGGCGCTGGCGGCGCCGCGGATCACCATCGATCATCGCCGCGCGCGCACGACTGTTCGCGGCGCCGTCCAGTCCACGGTGTTGGCCGGCCAGGCCTTGGCGGGCGGCATGGCGCTGCGCGACCTGAAGGCCGCGGTGACCTCCACAAATCTCGGCCTCGCGCTCGACGACCGCGGCGCCGCCGTCAACGGCCCCGTTGGCGTCGAAGCGACCGCCGGCCGGCTGGCCAGCGGCGCGCTGGCCTTGGCCGACGCTCGGCTCGAGGCGAGCGGAAAGATCGACCAGGCCGCCGCAGGCCTGACCGTGGCCCTCGACGGCTCGGCGGGCGGCCGTAGCGGCATTTCAGGTCCTGACGCCGAACGCTTTGCGGCGCTCGTCCCCAATCCCGCCTACGCCAAGCCGTTGTCGCAAGCCTTGCGAGGCTTCGAACTGGCCGCGCCCGCGATCGGACTGGACATCAGGGGCGGGCGGACGCGAGCGACCTTGGCGCGGGGCACCAGGCTTTCGGCCCCCAACGGCGTGACCGTCGCCGTCACGGCGCCCAAGGGGCTGCTGCTGGACGCCGGACCCGAGGGCGCGCGGGGCGCGCTGCAGGCGTCGCTGGCCGGCGGCGGCCTGCCGACGGTGAAGGCGCTGGCGCCGCAGTGGCGAATGGCGGGCGGCGTCCTGACCTCACCGCTTTCCCTGGCCGTCGAGAACTTCGACCTGCCGCCGATCCAGGGCGTGACGGGCCAGGTGGATGGCCAGGCGAGGTTGGCGGGCGGCCGCTTCACCCTCACCACGTCAAAGTGCTCGCCGCTGACGGCCAAGGCCTATGCGCTGGGCGACAACCCGGTCACCGACATCCAGGCCAAGCTGTGCCCGACCAAGGCGCCGCTGCTCCTGGCTGGCGCGACAGGCTGGACCGCGGCCCTGAAGTTCGAGGACGGCGAGGGCGCTCTGGCTGTCGCCGAGGCCAAGCTGCAGGGGATCAAGGGCGAGGCCAGCTTCGGCGGCGCCGGCGGCTTCGACCGCGCCAGCGTTCGGGTGGAGCAAGCCGCGGTCGCCGACGCCGCGCCCGAGCGGCGCTTCAACCCGATGCTGGCCAAGGGCCAGTTGGCGCTTTCGGCTGGCGTCTGGGGCGGGACCTTCCAGGCCGCGACGCCCACCGGCGCGGCGCTGGGCGAGATCCGCCTGCGCCACGTGGTGGCGACCGGCAAGGGCCAGGCCGACATCGACGCGTCCAAGCTGGTGTTCGCCAAGGACGGCCTGCAGCCGGGCGACCTGTCGCCGCTGGCCGGCGTCGCCCGCGAGGCCAACGGACCGGCCAGCTTCACCGGAGTCTTCGCCTGGGACGAGAAGGGCGCGACCAGCCGGGGACGTCTGGAGGCCGACAAGATCGACTTCACCAGCCCGATCGGCTTCGTCGCCACCCTCGACGGGGCGATCGACTTCGACAGCCTGGCGCCGCTGACCACCCGGCCGGGCCAGTCCTTGAAGGTCGTGCGCATCGACTCGCTGGTGCCGCTGACGGCCGTGGAGTCGGTCTTCCAGCTGGGCGCCGACGCCCTGCACATCTCCAAGGCGACGTTCGAGGCCGCCAAGGGCCGGATCTCGATTGAGCCGACCGACGTGCCGCTCGGCGTCGACAAGACGATCAGCGGGGTGATCGTCGTCGAGCACCTGGATCTCGGCGAGCTGATCGCCGCCTCCTCCCTGGCGGACAAGGTCAAGGTCGAGGCTGTGGTCGACGGCCGTTTGCCCTTCACCTTCGGTCCGGCGGGCCTGCGCTTTCAGCAGGGCAAGATCAGCGCGATCCAACCCGGGCGGCTGGAAATCTCCCGCGCGGCCCTCTCCAACGTCGCCGCCAGTCCGGCCGACGCCCCCGGCGCGCCGCCCGCCCAGCCCGCTCAGGTCAACGCCATTCAGGACTTCGCCTATCAGGCCATGGAGAACCTGGCCTTCGACCAACTGGAGGCCGGGGTGAACAGCACCGACAAGGGGCGCCTGGGCGTCCTGTTCCACATCAAGGGCCGGCACGACCCCAAGGTCGCCGAAAAGGCCAAGGTCGGTCTGATCGACCTGATCCGCGGCCGCGCGTTCAACAAGCGCATCGCCCTGCCGGCCAAGACGCCGGTCGACCTCACCCTCGACACGTCCCTGAACTTCGACGAGCTTCTGGCCGACTGGCGCAGCTGGTTCGAACGCCAGGGCTCGGAGACCTCGACCCGTTCAGGTCCGGTTCAACCGTGACCGGTCACCCTGAACATGAACTGGAGACTAGACGCATGAGAAAGCGCGCCCTCTTGCTGGGCCTGGCCATGACGGGAGCGTTGGCCGCCGCCTGCACGCCCACCGTCCGGGTGAAGGTCGATCCGATCAACATCTACGCCAAGCTGGACGCCGACGTGCGCGTGCGGCTGGACAAGGAAGTCCAGTCGCTGATCCAGCAAAACCCGAACCTGTTCTAAGAGGAGGACCGACATGATCCGCAAGACGATGACGGTTCTGGCGCTGGGCCTGGCGATGACCGCCGCCGGCGCCAACCTGGCCCTCGCCCAATCGGCCGCCGCCAAGGCCGCCGTGGACGCCGCCAAGGCTTCCGGCGTGGTCGGCGAGCAGGCCGACGGCTATCTGGGCATCGTGTCCGGCGGCGACGCCGCCCTGCGCGCGGCCGTGGCCGAGATCAACACCGGCCGCGCCGCCGCCTACAAGGACATCGCCGCCAAGACCGGCGTGACCCCCGAGGCCGCCGGCCAGGCCACCGCCAAGCAGCTCTACAGCCGCCTGGCGCCGGGCCAGTACTGGAAGCCGCTGGATGGCGGCTGGGTGAAGAAGTAAGCGACACGCGGGGCGGCTCACGCCGCCCCGCAATGTCAGCGTCGCGCGGTCCGGCTAGGCGGCCGCGCGGGCGCGGTGGTCCAGGCCGCTCGCGCCGACGCCGATCCTGAAGCGCCCGACGAGCTGGGCGAGGGCGCGGGTCTCGACGCTCATGTTCGCCGCCGCCGCCGTGGCCTCTTCCACCATGGCCGCGTTCTGTTGCGTGACCTGATCCATCTGGTTCACCGCGGCGTTCACTTGATGCAGTCCTGTGGACTGCTCCTGCGACGAGACCGCGATCTCACGGATCAATCTGTCGATCTCACTGACCTTGGCGACGATGCCGGCCAGGGCCTCGCCCGTGTCGCCGACGAGGCGCACGCCACGTTCGACCTGGTTGGTGCTGCTGGCGATCAGGACCTTGATCTCCTTGGCCGCCTCGGCCGAGCGCTGAGCCAGGGCCCGCACCTCCTGGGCGACCACGGCGAAGCCGCGACCGGCCTCCCCGGCGCGGGCGGCCTCGACACCGGCGTTCAGGGCCAGCAGGTTGGTCTGGAAGGCGATCTCGTCGATCACGCCGATGATCCGGGTGATCTGGCCCGAGGAGTTCTCGATTTCACCCATCGCCGCGACGGCCTGGGCGACGACATCGCCCGAACGATCGGCGTGGGCGTTGGCGGCGGCCGCGGCGGCCGAAGCCTGCTGAGCGCCTTCCGCGCTGCGCTTGACGGTGGCCGTGATCTCATCGAGCGCGGCCGCCGTTTCCTCCAGGCTCGCGGCCTGCTGCTCGGTGCGGCGCGACAGATCGCTGGAAGCGCTGGCGATTTCACCCGAACCCGCCTCCAGGTTGGCGGTCGCGCCGGCGATGGCGCTCAGCGCCTCGCGCAGGCTCTCCACCGAACGGTTGAAGTCGCCCTTGATGCGCTCGTACTGGTTGGGAAAGGCGTCGATCTCGGCGGTCAGGTCGCCCTCGGCCAGGCGACCCAGCTTCTCGGCCAGGATCGAGACGACCTGGTCCTGGACAGCCGCCGCCTTCTCACGCTCGGCGCGGGCGGCTTCCTGCTCGCGGCGCACCGCCGTGATGTCCGAGGCGAACTTGATGACCTTGTACGGCTTGCCTTCGGCGTCGAACACCGGATTGTAGCTGCCCTGGATCCATATTTCGTCCCCGCCAGCGCCTACGCGCCGGAAGGCGTCCGAGAAGAACTCGCCCGCCCGCAGACGCTCCCAGAACCGCGCGTATTCGGGGCTGGCGACGTCCTTCGGATCGACGAACAGGCTGTGGTGACGGCCGCGGATCTCTTCGATCGTGTAGCCCATGGTGGCGAGGAAGTTCTCGTTGGCGTCGATGATCGTTCCATCGAGCTGGAACTCGATCACCGCCTGCGAGCGGTGGATCGCCGTCACGGTCGCCTTCAGTTCCGCGCTTTCCGTGCGCAGCGTCCTGATGCGCTTGTCTTCGATGCCAAACATAATCGTGCCTTTTGAAGCGGAGAGGCATCGTACGATCAGATGCTTAAGGCTTGATTATATCGACTTCGATATTTTCAATTGTGATCTGGTTACACCATATTAAGCAAAGGGGACCACCCTGGCGCGTATGGTCGAAGATATCGCGTCCGTCACAGCTTCCGTCCCCGCGCCGCGTCGTCTTGAAGCGCGCGACCCGGGCTATCAGGAGCTGCACCTGGACAATCAGCTTTGCCTGGCGATTCAGATCGCCGACAGCCTCGTGACGCGGCTTTACCGCGGGCTGCTCGAGCCGCTCGGCCTGACCCATCCGCAGTATCTGGTCCTGATCGCCCTCTGGGAGCGCACCGAGCGCTGCAGCATGGGGGATCTGCGCCGGAGCCTGTGCATGGATACGGGCGCGGTGACGCCGCTGGTCAAGCGCATGGAAGCCGCGGGCCTGCTTCGGCGATCCCGCGACGCGGCGGACGAGCGTCGGGTGTGGGTCGACCTTACCGACGCCGGCTGGGCCTTGCGCGACAAGGTGCTGGAAGTCAGGCGCAACGTCGTCGCGCGCCTGCCTCTGTCGGGCGCCGAGATCGCCACCATGCGGGCCAGCCTTCAATCGCTCAACGCCGCCATGCTGGCCCGGGAAGCGCCGCTCCGGTAGGCGATCCAAGGCGCCGACGACGACGTCGGGCGGCCTAGCCCTTCGAGACCGTCCCGCCTAAACACGGCGCCATGGCCGCCGCTTCACGCCCTCATCTGCTCCCCTACGCCGCCTTGATGGGCGCGATCGTCGTGCTGTGCGTGGGGACGTCCTTCGCCAAGAGCCTGTTTCCGCTGGTCGGCGCGGCGGGGACGACCGCGTATCGCGTGGGCTTTTCGGCCCTGATCCTGCTGCTGGTCTGGCGGCCCTGGCGTCATCCGCTTTCACGCGCGGATCTTGGCCGCATCGCCGCCTACGGAGCGGTGATGGGCTTGATGAACCTCAGCTTCTACATGGCGATCCGCACGGTGCCGCTGGGCCTGGCGATCGCCATCGAGTTCATGGGGCCGCTGGCCGTGGCGGTCGCCAGCTCACGCAAGCTGATCCACTTCGTCTGGATCGGTCTGGCTGGTCTGGGCCTCTCCCTGCTGCTGCCGATCGATCCCGGCGCCAAGCCGTTGGATCCGATCGGCGTCGGCTTCGCGTGCGCGGCGGCGGTGATGTGGGCGCTCTACATCATCCTGGGCAAGCGGACCGGTCACCTGCATGCGGGACGCTCGGTCGCCTTGGGCATGACGACGGCCGCCCTGATCGTCGCGCCGATCGGCATCGCCTCGGCGGGCGCCAGCCTGTTCCACCCGAAGGTCCTGCTGCTGGGCCTGGTCGTCGCCGTGCTGTCCAGCGCCATTCCCTATTCGTTGGAGATGATCGCCTTGCGCGGCATCCCCAAGCGCAGCTTCGGCGTGGTGCTCAGCATCGAGCCGGCCGTCGGGGCGCTGGCGGGTCTCGTCATCCTGGGCGAGCATCTCGCCGCCTCGCAATGGATGGCCATCGGAGCGATCGTCGCCGCGTCCGTGGGCGCGATTCTGACCACTCCGGCCAATGCTATGGCCGAGGAGATCGCGCCTTAGGCAGATCCGCCGTCCGCGACATCATGACTCTTGAGCGACTCACTCCGTGGACTGAAGCTTCGATCACGTCCGCTTGGAGCGTTGTCATGACGATCAGTGCGTTCGAGAAGCAGCTTATGGGTTACGGCCTGACCACGGCCGAGATTCACTACCACATGCCCGACCATCCCGGGCTGCTGCAGCTTTATGTCTGGCAGGACTACGACCTGGCTCCGAAATTCCCCACCCTGAAGGGCTTCCTCGACTTCTGGAGCCGGGAGCTGGACGGGGTGCTGCACTCGGTCCGGGTGGCCCACAACAAGCTGATCGGCCCGCGAGAATGGCGGGCGGTGAACGGGGTCTTCACCCTGCAATAGTTTCGCTGGGCTTGCTTCGCGCGCGCTCCGACCGTAATTCCCCGGCGATGAGCGCTGGCGCCAAGATCTGCGGACTGTCGACGCCCGAGACGGTCAAGGCCGCCTTCGACGGCGGCGCGGCCTTTCTGGGCTTCGTCTTCTTCGCGAAGAGCCCGCGCAACCTCACGCCTGAGGCCGCCGCGCGGCTGGTCGAGCCGGTCCGCGGCCGGGGCGTGAAGACCGTGGCTGTCACCGTCGATCCCGACGACGCCCTGGTCGACCGCCTGATGGCGACGATGCGGCCCGACCTGATCCAGGTCCACGGCAAGGAGACACCCGCGCGCGTCCGCGAGATCGCCGCCCGCGCCGGCGTCGGGGTGATCAAGGCCTTCTCCGTCTCGACGACGGCGGATGTCGATCAGGCCGCCGCCTTCGACGGGGTCGCCGAGCACCTGATGTTCGACGCCAAGCCGGTGGAAGGCTCTGCCCTGCCGGGCGGCACAGGCGCGCGGTTCGACTGGGGGCTGCTGTCCGGTCGCCGCTTTTCGCGCCCGCATTTCCTGGCTGGAGGGCTTGATCCGTGGAACGTGGCCGAGGCGATCACGGTCTCGGGAACCCCGCTCGTGGACGTTTCTTCTGGCGTGGAGCGCGGTCCCGGCCTAAAGGACCCCGCTCTGATCACGGCGTTCCTGGACGCCGTCAAACGCGCCAAAGACTAGACAAGCCCAGCTGGGAAGCTTTCGTGAACGCTCCTGCGAAACCTAACGACTACTCGGCCTATCCCGATGCGAACGGCCGTTTCGGCGACTTCGGCGGCCGGTACGTGGCCGAGACGCTGATGCCGCTGGTGCTGGACCTGGGCAAGGCCTACGCCGAGGCCAAGGCCGATCCCGAGTTCCAGGCCCAACTGACCAGCTACAACACCCACTACGCCGGCCGGCCCAGCCCGCTCTATTTCGCCGAGCGGCTGACCGAGCACTTCGGCGGGGCCAAGATCTATTTCAAGCGCGACGAGCTGAACCACACCGGCTCGCACAAGATCAACAACGCCCTGGGCCAGATCTTGCTCGCCATGCGCATGGGCAAGACCCGGATCATCGCCGAGACCGGCGCGGGCCAGCACGGCGTGGCCACCGCCACCGTCTGCGCGCGCTTTGGCCTGCCATGCGTCGTCTACATGGGCGCCACCGACGTCGAGCGTCAGAAGCCCAATGTCTTCCGCATGAACCTGTTGGGCGCGGAAGTCCGTCCGGTGACCTCGGGCACGGGCACGTTGAAGGACGCCATGAACGAGGCGATGCGCGATTGGGTCACCAACGTGCACGACACCTACTACCTGATCGGCACCGCCGCCGGCCCGCACCCCTATCCGGTGATGGTCCGCGACTTCCAGAGCGTGATCGGCGCCGAGGCGCGCGAGCAGATCCTGGAGATGGAAGGCCGCCTGCCCGACGCGGTGGTCGCCTGCATCGGCGGCGGCTCGAACGCCATCGGCCTGTTCCACCCGTTCCTGAACGACGCCAGCGTGCGCCTGATCGGCGTCGAGGCGGCCGGCCACGGCGTCTCCACCGACAAGCACGCCGCCTCGCTGACCGGCGGGCGTCCGGGCGTGCTGCATGGCAACCGCACCTATCTGCTGCAGGACGACGACGGCCAGATCATCGACGCTCACTCGATCTCGGCCGGTCTCGACTATCCGGGCATCGGTCCCGAGCACTCGTTCCTGCACGAGGTCGGCCGCGCCGAATATGTCTCGAGCACCGACGAGGAGGCCCTGGCGGCCTTCCAGCTGTGCTCGACCCTCGAAGGCATCATCCCGGCGCTGGAGCCGGCCCACGCCCTGGCGCGCGTCGGCGAGATCGCGCAGGAGCTCGGCAAGGACAAGATCGTGGTGATGAATCTCTGCGGTCGCGGCGACAAGGACATCTTCACGGTGGCCGAAGCGCTCGGGCGCAAGATCTAGGACCGACCCCGCGTGACCAAAGACCGTATCGACCGCCGCTTCGCGGCGCTGAAGGCCGAGAACCGCGCCGGCTTCGTGACCTATGTCATGGCCGGCGATCCCGACGCGGCCACGACGCTTTCGGTGCTTAAAGGCTTGCCGGCCGCTGGCGCCGACCTGATCGAGCTGGGCTTTCCCTTCTCCGACCCGATGGCCGAGGGGCCGACCATCCAGCGCGCGGCTCAGCGCGGCCTGAAGTCCGGCATGACCCTGCAAGGAACGCTGGACCTCGTCGCCGCCTTCCGCGAAGGCGACCAGGACACCCCGATCATCCTGATGGGCTACCTCAATCCGGTCCTGCACCGGGGCTTCGAGAGCTTCGCGGACGCCGCCGCCAAGGCCGGGGTCGACGGCCTGATCATCGTCGACTGCCCGCCCGAAGAGGCCGACCCGCTGTCGGACGCTCTTGAGGCGGAAGGCATCGCCCTGATCCGCCTGGCGGCCCCGACCACCGACGACGCGCGCCTGCCGATGGTGGTGCGCCGCACCTCGGGCTTCGTCTATTACGTGTCGGTCGCCGGGGTGACCGGCGTGAAGTCGGCCGACGCGGCCGAGGTCGCGCCCGCCGTCGAGCGCCTGCGCAAGGCCTCGGGCCTGCCGGTGGCGGTGGGCTTTGGTATCCGCACGCCGGATCAGGCCGCCGCCGTCGCCCAGGTGGCTGACGCGGCCGTCGTGGGTTCCGCTCTTGTGGATGAAATCGAATCCGCGGCTCGGTTGAACGAAAACGTGACCGAGAAGGTTCTTCTAAAAGCGTCGGAGCTGGCTAAGGCTGTGCGTTCGGCGCGAGTCGGGACGAAGTGAGGCTCTAAGGCTATGGCTATGGCTGAACCCCAGGACCCGAAAAAGGGCGACAAGAAAGCAGCGAGCGACCGCCGAGGCGGGGGTTGGCTGTCGCGGATCGCGCCCGGCGTGCGCGGCGCGTTCGCCAAGCGCGAGACGCCCGAGAACCTTTGGGTCAAGTGCCCCGACACGGGCGAGATGATCTTCCGCTCCGACCTGGAGGCGGCCTTGTGGGTCACGCCGGCCGGTCGCCACATGCGGATCGGACCGGAAAACCGGTTCAAGTTCACCTTCGATGACGGCCAGTACGAGGCCCTGCCGACCCCTGCGGTCGTCGAGGACCCGCTGAAGTTCTCGGACGGCAAGCCCTATAAGGACCGTCTGGCGGCCGCCCGCAAGGCGACCGGCGAGCCCGACGCCATGGCCATCGGCTACGGCAAGGTCGGCGGCGTCGACGCCGTGGTGCTGGTCCAGGACTTCGCCTTCATGGGCGGATCGCTGGGCATGGCCGCTGGCGAAGGCTTCATCGCCGCCGCCAAGGCCGCCCTGGAACGCCAGGTCCCGCTGATCGCCTTCACCGCCGCCGGCGGCGCCCGGATGCAGGAAGGCGCGCTGTCGCTGATGCAGATGGCCCGCACGACCCTGGCGATCAATGAGCTGAAGGACGCGGCCCTTCCGTACGTCGTGGTCCTGACCGACCCGACGACCGGCGGCGTCACCGCCTCCTACGCCATGCTGGGCGACGTCCATCTGGCCGAGCCGGGCGCCCTGATCGGCTTCGCCGGCCCGCGCGTCATCGAGCAGACCATCCGCGAGACCCTGCCGCCGGGCTTCCAGCGTTCGGAATACCTCGTCGAGAAGGGCATGGTCGACCGCGTCACGCACCGCAAAGAGCTGCCGCAGGTCCTGGGCTCTATCCTGGGCACCCTGATGATGGGTCGCAACCGCAAGGCGGCCTGAGCGCCGCCTTGGTCGAGCACCTCCGCGCCCACGACGCCGCCCTTGAGCGGCTGAAGGCGCTGCATCCCAAGCTGATCGACCTGTCGCTGGACCGGATGCGGCGGCTGTGCGCCGCCTTGGGCGACCCGCAGGACCGCCTCCCGCCGGTGATCCACGTCGCCGGCACCAACGGCAAGGGCTCGACCGTCGCCTATCTGCGCGCCATGGCCGAGGCGGCGGGCCTGAAGGTCCATGTCTTCACTTCGCCACACCTGGTGCGCTTCTCCGAGCGCATCCGCCTGGCCGGGGCCCTGATCACCGACGACCACCTGGCCGACGTGCTGGATCGGGTCGAGCGGGCCAATGAGGGTCAGCCGATCACCTTCTTCGAGATCACCACGGCCTCCGCCTTTGCCGCCTTCGCCGAGGTCCCAGCCGATCTCTGCATCGTCGAGGTGGGTCTGGGCGGTGTTCTCGACGCCACCAATGTCATCCAGAGACCGGCCGTCTGCGTCATCGCCCCGATCGACCTCGACCATCGCGAGTTCCTCGGCGACACGATCGCCAAGATCGCCGTCGAGAAGGCTGGAATCATCAAGCCCGACGCCCCGGCCGTCTCGGCGCGGCAGGAGCCCGAGGCCGAGGATGTGCTGGACACGACCGCCGCCCTGGCAGGCATCGATCTGACCCTGATGGGCCGTGACTTCGACGCCTGGAACGAGCGTGGCCGGCTGCTGGTGCAGATGCAGGACCGTCTGCTGGACCTGCCCGCGCCGTCGCTGCCGGGCGAGCACCAGTTCGCCAACGCCGGTCTCGCCGTCGCCGCCCTGCTGGCGCTCGGCGATTCGCGCATCGACGAGGCGGCGATGGCCAGGGGGATCGCGAGCGCCGTCTGGCCCGCTCGCTTCCAGCGCCTGACCGCCGGGCCGTTAGCCGAGCGCGCCAAGGCGGCCGGCGCCGACCTCTGGCTGGACGGCGGCCACAATCCGCACGCCGGCCGGGCCGTTTCGCGCGCCGTCGCAGACCTCGCCGCCCGCGACGGCCGGCCCGTGGCGCTGATCTCGGGCCTGCTGGCCAACAAGGACGCGACCGGCTTCTTCACGCCGTTCCGGGGGGTGGCGGCCAAGGTCTTCACCGTGAGCTTCGAAGGCCACGCCGCCGCCAGCGCCGCCGAGACCGCTGCCGCCGCCGAGCTGGCGGGCCTGCGCGCCGCCGCGTGCGACAGCGTCGAGGACGCGCTGACCCGCGCGCTCCAGATGGAGCCGACACCCCACGTGCTGATCTGCGGCTCGCTGTACCTGGCCGGCGAGGTGCTGGCGATGAGTCCCGAGACGTGGCCGAGCTAAACGCGTAAGGCTGGGGGACGCCGATAGGGCGGCACGGCCCGCCGGACATCCTCGGCAAGCGCGCCCGCCCTGGCAGGAACCGCCGATGGCCAAGGGTCAGAAGAAATCGAACAAGGAAATCCGCAAACCGAAGGCCGAGAAAAAGGCCCCGCCGGTCTCGGTCTCGCCGTTCATCGTGACGCCCAAGAAATAGGGACCACGAAAAACGCCCGCCCCGGAGACCGGAGCGGGCGTCTTCAATTCAGCGGCTGAAACGCGATCAGGCGGGCTGGACGCCGGCTTCGTTCAGCCATTCCAGGATTTTCTGCTTGGGCATGGCGCCGACCTTCATCGAGGTCATCTGGCCGTCGCGGAACAGCATCATGGTCGGGATGCCGCGAACGCCATAGCGCGACGGGGTCGTCGGGCTGTCCTCGATATTGACCTTGGCCACCGTGACGACGTCGGCCAGTTCCTCGGAGATCTGCTCCAGGGCCGGCGCGATCTGCTTACAGGGGCCGCACCACTCGGCCCAGAAGTCGACGAGAACGGGCTTGCTGGCCTTCAGGACGTCGGATTCGAAGGTGGCGTCGGTCACCACAACGGTGCTCATGGCTTGCTCCAGTCTGGCGTCGCGCGGCGGTGTCCGGCGCGGAGGACGCGATGAATTCACAAAATTGCCCGGGGTCGCTCCGGGCGGTTGTCCAAAGATGTAGGGGGCCAAGGCGCGTCCGGCAACGGGATTAAGCCAGCCTGGCCAACGCCTGGGCCATCACCTTTTCTGGAACCGGCATCAGCTTCGGACCATCCGTCCAGACCAGAGCCGCCTCGACGGCCCGGCCCGGAAACACCTCGCGCAGCACCGCCGCGTAGACCGCCATCTGGGCCAGATAGGCCGGATCGGCGTCCTCGATGCGGTCGGGGGAGGGGCGGTTGGTCTTGTAGTCGACGACCAGGACGCGGCCTTCGTCCACCACCAGCCGGTCGACGCGGCCCGAGACGGCCAGGCCCTGGGGTAGATGCGCGCTGGTTCCGGCCAACGCCACCTCGGCCCGCGAGCCCGGGCCAAACACCGCGGAAAACCGTGCGTCGTCCAGAACGCCAAAGGCCGCCGCGGCCATCTCCTCGCGCTGATCGTCGGTCAGGTCCCGCTCGGCCGCCAGCAAGCGGCGCGCGGCGCTCGCCCGCTGATCGGGCGCCAGGTCGGGCAGGATTTGCAGCAGCTTGTGGACCAGCTCGCCCCGGCGATAGCGGCCCAGGCCCGCGACCCGCGCGAGCGGCGAGGGGGCGGGAACCCGGGCGTTGTCCTCGATCCGTGAGGGCGCGGCGTAGCGGGCGGCCGCTGGCTCGGGCGGCGCGGCGTGGGTCATCCAATCCGGCGCGGTGGCCGGGACGCGGATGTCTTCCTCCGCGCGCGGCGCAGGCGCCGGATCGGGGCCGTAGCGCAGGAAGGCGGTCTCGTCCTCGCCGAGGGGCCGCACGTGCGGGGCGATGTCGGCATGGGCGAAGGCGGCGCGGACGGCCGCGTACCAGCCGCCGACCTTGTCGTCCTTGGTCCGCGCGTCGATGCGGCCGCACAGGATCAGCCGGTCACGGGCCCGGGTCAGGGCGACGTACAGCAGGCGCAGCGCCTCCTGGCTTTCCTTGTCGTCGCGCAGGCGGCGGGCCTTGGCCGAGGCGTCGCAGTCGCCCTTGCCGCTGGCGCACCATAGAAGACCGCCGTCCTCGGTCACCAGCAGCGGCGAGCCGCCGGCTCCGCGCTTCACCGTCGTTTCGGGCAGGAAGACGATCGGCGCTTCAAGGCCCTTGGAGCCGTGGGCCGTCATCACCCGCACCTCGCGGCGCGCGCCCTCCATCTCGCGTTTGACGATGATATCCAGGGCCGCGAAGTCGGCGACCAGGGCCTCGAGGTCGCGCACGCCGCGTTGCTCGGCCTCCATGACCTGGGCCAGGAACTCGTCCAGCGCCTCTTCGGCCTCCGCGCCCAGGCGGGTCAGGACCTTGGCACGGTGCGAGCGGCCGTCTTCGTCCGTCAGGCCCAGCCAGGCGGCGTAGAACTCGAACGGCTGCCGGCGGCGGCCTTCCGCCAGCGCCCACTCCAGCACGGCGCGCGCGGCGGTCCATTCGGCGCGCTCCTGGGACCGCCGTTGGAGCTCCGTCCACAGCGTGGCGCGACGGCTCTTGGCCAGGGCGTAGATATCGTCATCGGCAAGGCCGCAGAACGGCGCCTTCAACAGCGCCGCTAGGGTCAGATCATCGTTCGGGAACAGGACGAAACGGCCCAGGGCGAGCAGGTCCTCGAAGGCGATGTGACTGGACAGCGACAGGCGGTCGGCGCCGGCCACGGGCACCCCGCGCCGCTTCAGGGCGCGGATGATCTCCTCGAACAGCACCTTGCGGCGGCGGACCAGGACCAGGATATCGCCGGCGTGGGCGGCGCGGTGGCGGCCCAGCTCCTTGTCGAACACCGCGTCGCCGCGCTTGAGAATCGCGGCGGTCTCGGCGGCGATGGCCTCGGCCAGGCGCCGGTTGGCGCTCCGCTCGCCCTCGGCGTCCACCGGCGCCTCCCAGGCCTCGCGCTCCTCGCCGGGCAGCTCGCGGGTCAGCGGCCAGAGGTCGACGCAGCCGGGATGGCCGTGGCGGAACAGTTCGTGGCGGACCAAGTCGTGGCCCACCGGCGGCGGCACGCCCTCGCGCGTCTCGGGATCGGAGAACAGGGCGTCGACGAAGCTCAGCACCTGGTGGGTCGAGCGATACGAGACCGTCAGCGGCACGCCCTTGCCGACCGCGCCAACCGCCTCGATCCGGGCGATATAGCCTTGGGTCTCTTCCAGCAGGCGCGTCGGGTCGG
The DNA here is from genome assembly GCF_000092285.1 of Caulobacter segnis ATCC 21756. Lineage (NCBI taxonomy): Bacteria > Pseudomonadati > Pseudomonadota > Alphaproteobacteria > Caulobacterales > Caulobacteraceae > Caulobacter > Caulobacter segnis. The sequence goes on from NC_014100.1 coordinate 164,075, forward strand.
CGCCCTGGAACGAATAGATCGACTGCTTTTCGTCGCCGACGATGAACAGCGTGCGCTCGGCGCGGCGGCCGCTCCAGCCCTCCGAGGTCGCGCCCGCGAAGAAGTCGGCGGTCAGGGCGCGCAGGATTTCCCACTGTTCGGGGGCGGTGTCCTGGGCCTCGTCCAGCAGGATGTGATCGACGCCGCCGTCCAGCTTGTAGAGCACCCAGGCCGCCTCGACCTTCTCGGTCAGCAGCACGCGGGTCTTGTCGATCAGGTCGGTGAAGTCGAGCGCCCCGCGCGCGTCCTTCTCCGCCATGTGGCGCTCGATATAGAGGCCGGCCAGCAGGAGCGCGTTCTGGGTGTCCTCGGCCACCTTGGCGGCGCGGACCTGTTCGCGGGCGGTCTCCAGCTTGGCCTGCTCCAGCAGCAGGGCCTCGCGCAGGTCCTCGCGGCTCTTCAGGCCCGAGGTCTTGGCCGGCCATGTCGCGGGCGTGCCTTCGCCGCCCTCGGTGAACAGGGCGCGCAGGGCCAGCTCCAACGTGGCGTCCTGATCGCGGGCCACGGCGGCGAGGGCTTCGGCGTACTTGGCGTCCTGCTTGCCGCCGCCGTCGAAGAGCACGGTCGCCGCCGCGCGCCAGGCGCCCAGATCGAGGCGGGCCATGGCCTTTGCGGCCAGCTCTTCGGCCGAGGTCGGCGCGTCGAAGCCGCAGCGCGTCCAGGCGTCTCCGATCGCTTCAGCGAGGCCGCCGCAACGCTGGACATAGGCCACGATCTGGCCGCGCCGCGCCTCGAACCCAGCGAACATCGCTTCGAAGCTCTGGAAGTCCAGCGCCACCGAGAAGCGGGCATAGGCCTCCGCGAACGCGTCGTCGTGGGTGTCGACCCAGGCGGCCACAGACCGGCGCGCGGCGCGGGCGATGGCGGCACCGGCCTGGTCGTCCATCACGGTGAAGCCGGGCGAGACCCCGGCCTCCAGCGGGAAACGCCGCAGCAGCTTCTCGCAGAAGGCGTGGATGGTCTGGATCTTCAGGCCGCCGGGCGTTTCCAGCGCCTGGGCGAACAGGGCGCGGGCTTCGGACAGGCGGCGGGCGTCGTAGATGTCGTCACTTTCGCCGACCAGCTTGGCCAGCTCGGCGCGCAGGTCGGCGTCACTGGTCACCGACCATTTGCCCAGGCGCTCGAACAGGCGCCGCTGCATCTCGGCGGCGGCGGCCTTGGTGTAGGTGACGCACAGGATCGCCTCGGGCGGCACCTTGGCCAGCAGCAGGCGCGCGACCCGGTCGATCAGGGTCTTGGTCTTGCCCGAGCCGGCGTTGGCCGTGACGAAGGCCGAAATCGCCGGATCGGCGGCGATGCGTTGAGGGTCGATCATTCGCCCTCTCCGTCGTCGCCGCTGGTCGACCATTCGAACACCCGCGCCAGGTGGGCGTAGTCGCCGGGGTGTTCCTTGACGAACTGGGGCGCGACCCGAGAGCGATAGGGCTCGTCGGGATCGTCGTAGCGGGCGATCAGCTTGACGAGGCCGTCCATCGCCTTGCGGGCGGCCTCCTCGCTCTCGCCGTTCGCCAAGGCGCGGACCTGCTCCTCGCCAGCGGGCCGCCGTCCGGTGACGCGGACATAGGTCAGCTCGCCGGGCGCTGGGCTGCCCAGGTCCGGGAAGCCGCCGTTCATCAGGATCGCCGCCGTCAGGGTCAGCTGGGGCGAGAAGCCGGTGTCGACCTGCTTCTGCGATGGCGCGGCGCCGGTCTTGTAGTCGAGGATGTGCGCGGTCCCGTCCTGCGTCGGCTCGATGCGGTCGGCCTTGGCGGTCAGGGTGAAGGCGCGGCCATTGATGGAGAGCTCCAGCTTGCCCTCGGCCTCGACCACGATCTTGCGCGCGCCGGCGCGGCGCTGGCGTTCCCAATCGGCGACCCACTGGGCGGCCTCGCGGGCCAGGGCTCTTTCGCGAGTCAGGGCCGTCGGCGGCATGCCGGCGCCGACCAGCGCCTCGATATAGAAGCGCTCGAACACGGCGGCGGCGTCGGCGGGCACGGAGTCGGGATAGGTCTCGGCGAACTTTTCGAAAGCCGCGTGGATGGCCGTGCCGCGCGCGCGCGCCTCGACCGGCTCGTCGGGGCGCTCCAGCGGGTAGAGCTTGAGGATATCGCGCGCCCAGACGGCGTAGGGGTCGCGGGTCAGGGCCTCGATCCGGGTGACGGCCATCTTGCGCGGGCGGTCCTCGACCGGCGGGCGTGGTTCGGGGCGCTTGATCGGCGAATAGGGCTCGGGCGCGTCGAGGGCGCGGACCCAGTCCAGCACGTCGTCGCGGCGGGGCAGGGCGAGGCCCGCGCCGGCGGCCAGGGTCTTCAGCCGCCACAGCCAGCGCGACTCGACGGCCGGCGCGCCGCCGCGCCGCTCGCAATGGACCAGCACCACGTCGGGCGCGCTGGCGGCCTGGGCGAAGTCGTGGGCGGTCAGGCCGACGCGGCGCTCGGGCGGCGGCAGGCCCAGGCGCGAACGCATCGGCCGCGACAGGAACGGATCGATCGGCGCGCCTTGCGGCCAGACGCCTTCCTCCAGCCCCGCCAGCACCAGGCGGTCGGCGCGCACCAGGCGAGCCTCGATGGCGCCCAGGATGCGAAGGCGCGGATGGGTGGCGCCGCCGACGCGGACGGTCTCTTCGTTGACCAGGCGGTCGAGAATGTCGGCGAAGGCCTGGGGCGAGGCGTCGGGCAGGGGCTCGCCGTCCTGGATCAGGGCGGCCATCAGCGCGCCCAGGCACTCGCCCGCGCCGCCGGCCCAGAGACGGGCGGGCGCGATCAGGCCTTCCAGCGCCTCGACCAGGGCCTTGGCCGCCTGGCAGGGGCGGGCGAAGCCGTCGGCATAGGGGCTGGCGGCGTGATCGACGGCGGCCAGCACGCGGTCGCAGAGGGCGAGGGCTTCCGGCGTGTCCTTCAGGCGGGCGCGCAGCCCCTCGGCCGAGCCCGGCGCGGCGCCGCGCAGGCCCTTGCGTTCCAGCACGGCGGCGGCCGGCGCCTCGTCCTCGCCCAGCACCAGCGGATGCTTTGCGACGGCCAGCAGGCGGACCGGATTGAGAGGCTCCTCGACGAGCCGCGCGAAGTGCAGGGCCAGGATCGCCGAGCCGGCGGCGGCCAGCGGCGCGCCGGCCGAGCTGTCGGGGATCACGCCCCAGCGCTGTAGGCGCGTCATCACCCGACGAGCCAGGGTCTGGTCGGGCGTCACGAGGGCGGCGGTCTTGTCCGGCGTCTCCAACGCCTCGCGCAGCAGCAGGGCGCAGGCGCCGGCGGCTTCTTCCTCGGCGCGGGCGGCGATGACCGAAAAGCCCATCAGGCCCTCGGCGATCGGATCGAGGTCTGGCGCCTCGGCGCGCAGGGACGCGATCTGGGCCAGCCAGTCGGCGGTGGCCTCGGCCGGGCGCAGGGCCTCGTTGACAATCCGACGGCGCCAGCGGCCCCGGCTGTCGGCGTCAGGGACCCAGGCGCGGACATCGCCGCGCGCCACCCCGGCACGGTCGAGCAGGCGCTTCATCGCGCCCTGTGGATGCTGCTCGCCCTGGCTGCCCTCGATCCGGTCCCAGGCGCTGTCGGCGAGGTCCTCGTCGAGGCCGGGCAGCACGACGGCGCCCTTGGGCGCGGCGGCGACCACGCGCAGCAGGTCGGCGGTGGCGGGGGCCGTGCCGGTCGAGCCGGCGGCGACCAGCACCTCGGTTGGCGGATTCTCCGACCACTGCTTCTCCAGCGCTCGCAACAGTCGGACCCGGCGCTCGGACACGTCGATCAGGCCAAGGTGCTTGAGCCGTTCCGGCCAAGCGCGCAGCACCGCCTTCAGGAAGCGGGCCGAGACCTGCCAGTGCTGGGCCAGGTCTCCTTCGGCGAGGCCGTCCAGCCTGTCCTCGAATTGAATCTCCTCGATCTGGCAGCTGTCGAGGAAGTCGGACAGGGCCTTGGCCAGCTCCAGGGTCTGGACCGGGCCGGGCTTGAACGACAGCAGGTCGCCGTGATCGACCACCAGCCGCGCCAGTTCGAACCGGCGGCGGCGCGAAGCGATGGCCGGCGGCAGGTCGATGGCGAGCTCGCCGGGCTCGAACGGCGGTTCGCCTTCGTCCAGGTCGCCGAGGGGGCGGATCTGCGGCAGCAGCAAGGCCCGCCCGCCGCCGACCGCCAGGAAGGCGTCGGCCAGGGCCCGGGCGCCGCGACGGGTGGGGGTCAAGACCGTGGCGCGCGGCAGGGCTTCGGGCCCTAGCGGCTCCAGGGCGTTCAGCAGGCCGCGCGCCAGGTCGTCGACGAACGGCCGGTGCGCGGGGATCGAGAACCAGCGCGGCCCCGGGCGCTCAAAGAAGGGGGCCTGGCCGCTCATGCCTCGGAGAGCCTCGCCTCAGCCGCCTCGCGGGCCACGGGATCACCGACGTGCATCCAGAGGCCGTCGGGCGCGACGCCGTGGACGCGACCCTGGGCGGCGAGCGTCTTCCAAAGCGGGGTTAGCGAGAACGGGCCTTCGGGACCGTCCTTGACGATGGCCGGGTCGCAGATGTGGACGCCGACATAGACGAAGGGCCCAGTCTCGCCGGGGCCCTTGAAGCGCACCGCGCCGTCGGGCTCCAGGAAGACGTCGCCGCTGTCGTGGAAGCCCAGCGAGGTCGCGGTCGGGGCCAGCATCAAGCAGACGTCCATGCGGGCCCGATCCCAGGCGGCGACCATGGCGTCGAGGGCCGGGGCGCCAGCCTCGATCCACACCGAGTCGATATTGGCGACCCAGACCGGGCCCTCGCCCAGCAGCGGCAGGGCGTGCTTCAGGCCGCCGCCGGTCTCCAGCGCCTGCGGGCGCTCGTCCGAGATGACGATGCGGGGCGCGAGGCCCTTGGCGACGCGGTCGTTTAGATGCGCCTCCAGCCGGTTGGCGAAGGCGTGGACGTTGACCACGGCGGTCTCGACCCCGGCGGCGGCCAGGCGGTCCAGCATGTGGTCGATCAGCGCCTTGCCGCCGACCTCGACCAGGGCCTTGGGGCGGTCGTCCGTGAGTGGGCGCATGCGGGTGCCGAGGCCGGCGGCCAGCACCATCGCGACTTTCGGACCGCTCATCGGCGCATCTCCACCGGAACGTAGCGGTCGAACCAGGCCTTCAGGTCCGCCAGCGCCGGATCGGCGAAGCAGACGTCCAGATAGACCCAAAGGCGCGGGATGAAGTCGGCGTAGCGAGGCTTGCCGTCGCGGGTCACCAGGCGCGCGAAGATGCCCAGGATCCGGATGATGTTGAGAGCGCCCAGCGCGTGGTAGTCCGCCAGGAAGGCCGTGCGGTCCAGCTCAGGCCGCGCCTTCAGATAGCGGTCGAGGCAGGCGGCCTCGCGCTCGGGCGAGACCGTGCGGCGGGCGTCGTGCAGCAGCATCGACAGGTCCCAGGCCGGGTGGGCCAGGACCGCGTCCTGAAAGTCGAGCATGCCGACCCGCGCCGGGCCCTGGCGCTCCGGCAGCCAGATCAGGTTCTCGGCGTGGTAGTCGCGGTGGCAGAAGACCGTCGCGTCGGCCTCGCCCTTGGCGCGGATCGGCGCCCAGATCGTTTCCCATTCGGAAAGGGCGGCGGCATCGAAGGCCACGTCGCGGAACTTCGGCTGCCACTCGATGAAGATGTCGTGGGCTGTCTTCAGCGCCAGGTCGTCGTAGGTGAGCAGCGGCCAGGTCGAGCCGTCGTAGCTCAGCACCTTGGGCGTCGGCGCGGCGTGGATGGCCAGCAGGCCGTCGATCGCCCCGTCGTAGAGCGGCGCTTCGTCCGTCCCCGCCTCGATCAGGCGAGCGTAGAGGTCATCGCCCAGGTCCTCGAGCACGGCGAGGCCCGCGGCGGGGGCAGCGGCCAGCACCTTGGGCGCCGAGAGGCCTTGGGCGTTCAGCCAGCCAGCGCAGGCGACGAAGGCGTCCACGCGCCCGGCCGCGAGGCGCGCCAGGGCGTTGTAGCCCAGCGCCGCGCGCTCCTTGGCCGTGGCGTCCGGCGGGCAGGGCGCTGTCTCGACCGACGGCGGCTGATCCATGAAGATGTAGCTCTGCTCGCCCCGGTGAAGGCGCTCGTAGCTCCGGGTCGAGGCGTCGCCGCCTAGCGGCTGGCGGCGGACGTCGCCGAAGCCGTGGGCCTCCAGGAACGCGGCCTTGGCCGCTTCACGTTCAGAACTCAAGGGAACGTCCTTCGAAACTACCGTGCGCCGTGATGGCGGCGCGTCGCGCGTCGCCGTCCAGGGCGATGTCTATATCGAGCCGATTCGGCGGCAAACGCCCTTCCAGCCGCTGCGGCCACTCGATCAAGGCGACGCCCCCATCCAGCGCCTCGTCCAGGCCGATCTCATAGGCCTCGTCGGGATCGGTCAGGCGGTAGAGGTCGAAGTGCGCCAGCGGGAAGGTTGGCGTCTCGTAGAACTGCACCAGGGTGAAGGTTGGGCTGGGGACTTCCTCGTCCGGCGTCGTCAGGGCGCGGATCAGGGCGCGGGCCAGGGTCGACTTGCCGGCGCCCAGCGGGCCGGTCAGGCAGAGCGTGTCGCCCGGCCGCAGCGCGGTCGCGAGCTGACGGCCCAGCGCCTGGGTCGCGGCCTCGTCGGCCAGGGGAAGGGTGTTCATGTCCACCCCATAGCGCGTCGCTCCGACGATGTTGAGGGCGCAAAGCCCTTTCCCCCGCGCCGCGCACGCGCTAACCGCAATTCCCGATGCCGACATCCCTCCGCACCGCCTATCGCGAGCGCCTGGCCCAGGGCGAGATCAAGCCCGACGCCGCCCAGGCCGCCGCCGTCGAGGCCCTGTCCCGCCTGGAAGCCGACCTGGACGGCGCCGGCGAGCCGAACTTCTCGTTCTTCGGCCGCAAGCCCAAGAGCCAACGCGGCGTCTATCTGTGGGGGCCGGTCGGGCGGGGGAAGTCCATGCTGATGGACCTCTTCTTCGACAGCGCGCCGGTCGCCAAGAAGCGGCGCATCCACTTCCACGCCTTCATGGCCGAGGTCCACGCCGACATCGACGCCTGGCGCAAGGGCGACGCGGCGGCGCGCAAGGCGCGTTTCGGCCAGTCTAAAGGCGACGATCCGATCGCCCCGACCGCCGAACTGATCGCCCAGAACGCGCGCCTGCTATGCTTCGACGAGCTGCAGGTCACCGACATCGCCGACGCCATGATCCTGGGGCGGCTGTTCGAGGCCCTGTTCGCGCGGGGCGTCACCCTCGTGGCCACCTCGAACCGGCCGCCGGACGATCTCTACAAGGACGGGCTGAACCGCCAGCTCTTCCTGCCGTTCATCGACATGCTGAAGTCGGCGCTGGACATCGTGGCCGTGCGCGGGCCGGTCGACTTCCGCCTGGATCGCCTGCGGGCGGCCCGCACCTGGCTCGCGCCGATCGACAAGGCGAGCCAAGCCGAGTTCGAGCGGCTGTGGGCCGACTTGCTGGACGGCGCGCCCGAGACCGGCGCGACGCTGGAGGTTCTGGGCCGCAAGATGCGGTTGCCGCGCGCGGCGGGCGGCCTGGTCCGCGCCTCGTTCGCCAGCCTGTGCCAGCAGGCGCTGGGGCCGCAGGACTACCTGGCCCTGGCCGAGCGCTTCCACACCGTATTCCTTGAGGATGTGCCTTGCCTCACGCCCGCGCGGCGCGACGCAGCCAAGCGGTTCAACACCCTGATCGACGCCCTCTATGAGGCCGACGCCAAGCTGGTGGCCCTGGCCGAGGCCGAGCCCGAGGCGTTGTATCCCGAGGGAGAGGGCGCCTTCGAGTTCGAGCGCACCGTCTCGCGCCTGCAGGAGATGCGTTCGGCTGATTATGTTTCGCGCGTCCGCGACTGAGGAAGAACAGATGTCCGTCCATGACCGCGTCCGCGTTCGCGAGACCAAGCTCCTCTCCGACAACTGGTACGTCCTGAAGACCACGACCTTCGACTGGAAGCGCCGTGACGGAACCTGGCAGACCCAGAGCCGCGAGCACTACGACCGGGGTAACGGCGCGGTGCTGCTGCCCTACAACCTGGCCAACCGCACGGTGCTGCTGGTCAAGCAGTTCCGCTATCCGGCCTTCGTCAACGGCTATGACGATCTCCTGATCGAGGCGGCGGCCGGCCTCCTGGACGACGCCGAGCCTGAAACGCGCATCCGCGCCGAGGTCGAAGAGGAACTGGGCTATCGCCTGGGCGACGTCCGCAAAGTGTTCGAAGCCTTCATGAGCCCAGGCTCGGTCACCGAGATCCTGCACTTCTTCGTGGCCGAGTACGACGCCTCGATGCGGATCGGCGACGGCGGCGGCCATCCCGACGAGGGCGAGGACATCGAGGTTCTGGAGCCGACGATCGACGAGGCCCTGGGCATGATCGCCGATGGCCGCATCCGCGACGCCAAGACCATCATGCTGCTGCAGCACCTGGCCCTGACGGTGTTCGCGAAGGCCTAGTCCGGATGGCGGGAGAGCGGCGTGTCGAAACGTACGACCAGACCGTCCTCACGATAATCGAACGCGACGTGGCCGCGCAGTTCGCCGGCGATGCTGCGCTCGATCAGCCGCGAGCCGAAGCCGCGCCGGCTGGGCGGGGCCGTGGGCGGGCCGCCGGTCTCGCGCCATTCGAAAACGAGGCTGCCCTCGCCGGTCACGGACCAGCTCAGCAAGAGCCGGCCCGCCGTGGATAGCGCCCCGTACTTGGCGGCGTTGGTGGCCAGTTCGTGGAACACCATCCCGAGGGACAGCGCCACGCGGGCGGGCAGATGGACGTCCTCGCCCTCCAGCGCGACGCGCTCGCCGCCATGGGGGCCCAGCTCCTGGTCGAGGATCTGCCGCAGGCCCGCGCCGGCCCAATGACTATCCGTCAGGGCGTTGTGGGTCTGGGACAGGGCCAGAAGCCGCGACTCGAATGCCTCGGCGAAGACGCTGGGATCTTCGGCGCCGCGAAGGGTCTGCTGGGCGATGGCCTGGACCGTGGCCAGGGTGTTCTTGACGCGATGGTTCAGCTCGTCGAGCAGCAGGCGCTGGCGCTCGTCGGCCTGGACCTGATCGGTGACGTCGACGCCCTCGACGAAGACGCCGGAGGCGGTTCCGTCAGGCTCGATGATCGGCTGATAGATGAAGTCGAGATAGCGCTCCTCGAGCGGCCCTTCGGCCGTGCGCTGAAGCGCGACCTTCACGCGACGACCGACGAAGGCCTCGCGGCTGCTCAGCACGCGGTCCAATAGATCCGTGAAGCCCTGTTCGACGACTTCGGGTAAGGCGACTCGCACCGGCAGGCGCGTCACCTCCCGATGACCGATCAATTGAGCATAGGCGTTGTTGGCCAGGTCGAAGACGTGGTCGGGGCCGCGCAGCACGGCCATGAAGCTGGGCGCCTGCATGAAGAGATTGCGCAGCTCCCGGCTCTGAGACTGGACCGTCTCAGCCCGGCGCAGCACGTCGTCGCCAAGCATGGTCGCTGAGCGGGAGCCGAAGGCGGCTTCCTTGAGGCGCTGGATCGCGGTGACGTCCTGGGTGTGCTGCAGGATGTAACGTGTCGCGCCAGTCTCGTCGGGGATCGGCGTATGGGTGGCGCTCCAGATGCGGTCCTCGAACCCGCCGCCCAGGCGCGCCGGGCGTTCGATCGCGTAGTGGATCAGCGGAAGTTCCGTCACTTCGCCGCTGTCGCGCGCCCGAAGGATGGCGCCCTCGACCTGGGCGCGGCTCTCGCCTTCCGAGGGAAAGGCGTCGAAGAGGTACAGGCCCCTTATGTCTTCCCAGCGCCGTTGGAGCGTGTCCAGATAGGCGGCGTTCGCCGCGACGTAGCGCAGATCGCGATCCAGCAGCATGTAGGGCGAAGGGATGCGATCGAATATTGCGTGAAAATCGATCGGCTCGTTCATCTGACGCCCCGTTCGCCCCGTATCGTGACCGAAGCTAACGCAAGCTGAGCCTTACGGTTCCTTGAAGACGCCGGGCGCGTAGGTTGCGAACGTTTCTCAAGAGAGCGTCGTTTAATTGACAGCTAAGTCCTCGCGCTTAAAAGCGTCCCGCAACGCACAAAGGCTACTGAGGTTGGACCTCCCATGACCGACACGAGCCGGGGGCTGCCCGAGCGCCCGATGTCGCCGCACCTGCAAGTGTGGCGTTGGCATATCACGATGGCTTGCTCGATCCTGCACCGCGCCTGCGTCGTGGGCCTGTGGGTCGGCGCCGTGATCCTGGCCGGTTGGGCCGCCGCCCTGGCCGCCGGTCCGGACGCCTATGCCGGCTACACCGCCGTCCTGGGTTCGCCGATCGGTAAGCTGGTGCTGCTGGGCGAGACCTTCGCGGTCTTCTTCAACGTCGCCTATACGATCCGCCAGACCTTCTGGGACGCCGGCAAGGGCTTCCAGCCGCGCACCGCCGACATGACCGGCGCCATGGCGATCGCCTTCGCGGTCGCGGCGACGATCGTGACCTGGGTCATCGCCGGCGCGAACGGAGCGTTCTGATCATGAGCAAGAACGACATCTTCCAGCCCATCCAGTTCCGCACGCCGCTGTCGCGCGCCCGCGGCCTGGGCTCGTCGCACCACGGCGTCTCGCACTTCATCACCGAGCGCGTTTCGGGCCTGGCCCTGGCGCCCCTGAGCCTGTGGGGCGTCTACAGCGCCCTGAAGCTGATCGGCGCGGACCAGCACACGGTGGCCGCGTGGCTCGGCCACCCGCTGAACGCCGTGCTGCTGCTGCTTCTGCTGCTGTCCGCGCTGGTGCACCTGTCGAACGCCGTCCAGGTGGTGATCGAAGACTATGTCCACCGCTTCACGAGCAAGTCGGCCCTGGTGATCGGCAATCTGTTCGTCTGCGTGCTGGCTGGCGCCATCGGGATCTTCTCGATCCTGAAGGTGGCCCTGACCGTGACCGGAGCCCATTGATGTCGGCCTACAAGTTCATCGACCACAAGTTCGACGTCGTCGTCGTCGGCGCGGGCGGCTCGGGCCTGCGCGCCGCGCTGGGCGCCGCCCAGGCCGGCCTGAAGACGGCCTGCATCACCAAGGTGTTCCCGACCCGCAGCCACACCGTGGCCGCGCAGGGCGGCATCTCGGCCTCGCTGGGCAACATGAGCCACGACGACTGGCGCTGGCACATGTTCGACACCGTCAAGGGCTCGGACTGGCTGGGCGACCAGGACGCCATCGAGTACCTGACCCGCAACGCTCCGGCGGCGGTCTATGAGCTCGAGCACTGGGGCGTGCCCTTCTCGCGCACCTCGGACGGCAAGATCTATCAGCGCGCCTTCGGCGGCATGACCAAGAACTTCGGCGAAGGCCCGATCCAGCGCACCTGCGCGGCGGCCGACCGGACCGGTCACGCCATGCTTCACACGATGTACGGCCAGTCCCTGGCCCACGACACCGAGTTCTTCATCGAGTACTTCGCCCTCGACCTGATCATGGACGACGGCGTCTGCCGCGGCGTGACCGCGTGGAAGCTCGACGACGGCACCCTGCACCGCTTCCAGGCCCAGATGGTGATCCTGGCCACGGGCGGTTACGGCCGCGCCTACTTCTCGGCCACCTCGGCCCACACCTGCACGGGCGACGGCAACGCCATGGCGCTGCGCGCCGGCCTGCCGCTGCAGGACATGGAGTTCGTGCAGTTCCACCCCACCGGCATCTACGGCGCCGGCTGCCTGATCACCGAGGGCGCCCGCGGCGAAGGCGGCTACCTGACCAACTCCGAGGGCGAGCGCTTCATGGAGCGCTACGCCCCGTCGGTGAAGGACCTGGCGCCGCGTGACATGGTCAGCCGCGCGATGACCATCGAGATCCGCGAGGGCCGCGGCGTGGGTCCCAACAAGGACCACATCTTCCTGCACCTGGATCACCTGGACCCGAAGATCCTGCACGAGCGCCTGCCCGGCATCTCCGAGACCGCCAAGGTCTTCGCCGGCGTCGACGTCACCAAGGCCCCGATCCCCGTGCTGCCGACCGTGCACTACAACATGGGCGGCATCCCGACGAACTATCACGGCGAGGTCGTCACTAAGAACGGCGACAACCCCGACCAGGTCATCCCCGGCCTGATGGCCGTGGGCGAAGCGGCCTGCGTGTCGGTGCACGGCGCCAACCGCCTGGGCTCGAACTCGCTGATCGACCTCGTGGTGTTCGGTCGCGCGGCGGCCCTGCGCTGCGCCGAGATCCTCAAGCCCGGCGCCAAGCAGCCGGAACTGAAGGACGCGCAGACCGAAGCGCACCTGGCGCGCTTCGATCGCTTCCGCAACGCCTCGGGCTCGACCGGCACCGCCGAGCTGCGTCTCGAGATGCAGAAGGCCATGCAGGAAGACGCCGCCGTGTTCCGCACCGGCGAAAGCCTGGAAAGCGGCGTCAAGCGTCTGCAATCCGTCTGGGACAAGAAGAGCGACATCAAGGTTTCCGACCGTGGCCTCGTGTGGAACACGGACCTGATGGAGACCCTGGAGTTCGACAACCTGATCGGCCAGGCGGTGGTCACGGTGAACGGCGCGGTTAACCGCACCGAGAGCCGCGGCGCCCACGCCCGCGAGGACTTCTCGGACCGCAACGACACCGAATGGATGAAGCACACCCTGGCGTGGCTCGACGTCGACACCGGCAAGGTGAAGATCGATTACCGCCCGGTGCACAGCTACACGATGTCCGACGACATCGCTTACATCCCGCCGAAGCAACGGGTCTACTGAGGGTACGATGGTCGAACTCGCACTCCCCAAGAACTCGCAGGTCAAGTCGGGCAAGCACTGGCCGGCTCCCGCGGGCGCCAAGAAGGTCAAGACCTTCAAGATCTACCGCTACGACCCGGAAACGGGCGGCAACCCGCGCTGGGACACCTACGACGTCGACATGGACGCCGTCGGGCCGATGGTCCTGGACGCGCTGCTGTACATCAAGAACACCATCGACCCGACCCTTGCCTTCCGCCGGTCGTGCCGGGAAGGCGTCTGCGGCTCGTGCTCGATGAACATCGGCGGCCGCAACACCCTGGCCTGCACCCACGGCTGGGCCGAGGTGCCGGGCAAGGCCGTCCAGATCAGCCCGCTGCCGCACATGCCGGTGGTCAAGGACCTGATCCCGGACCTGACGCTGTTCTACGCCCAGTACGCCTCGATCGAGCCCTGGCTGCACACCGACACCCCCGAGCCCCAGGCCGAGTGGCGTCAGTCGCCGGAGGATCGCGAGAAGCTCGACGGTCTCTATGAGTGCATCCTCTGCGCCTGCTGCTCGACCTCGTGCCCCAGCTACTGGTGGAACGGCGACAAGTATCTGGGCCCAGCGGCCCTGCTGCACGCCTATCGCTGGCTGATCGACAGCCGCGACGAGGCCACCGGCGACCGCCTCGATGCGCTTGAGGATCCCTTCAAGCTCTATCGCTGCCACACGATCATGAACTGCGCCCAGGTCTGCCCCAAGGGGCTGAACCCGGCCAAGGCCATCGCCGAAATCAAGAAGATGATGGTCGAGCGCGTCGTCTGACGCGTGATCCAGACGATCCAGAGGGCGGCGGTTTGGAAACGAACCGCCGCCCTCTGGAGCCTGCCTGAGCAGGCTCCATCTCTAAGCGAGGAACGCGTCCGGGCGCGAAACCGCATACACTTTCGCTGACGCGTTCTATATCCGCCTCTATCGAAGGCGCTTGCCAATAGGTGACGCCGCCGTCATTTTTGACGAAAGGGAGGGCGTCGTTGAGCGCTGAAGCCAATCAGAACGCATGCGTCGTCATCGTCGGCGCGGGCCACGCGGGCGGTTCGGCCGCCGCGTTCCTGCGTCAGTACGGTCACGAAGGCCGGATCGTCCTGATCGGCGACGAGCCGCTCTTGCCCTATCAGCGCCCGCCGCTGTCCAAGGCCTGGCTGAAGGGCGAGGCCGACGCCGACTCCTTGGCGCTCAAGCCGGCCGAATGGTACGGCGAGAACAATGTCTCCCTGCGCCTGTCGGGCGTGGCCGAACGCATCAACCGCGCGGCCAAGACCGTGACGCTCGCCTCGGGCGAAGCCATTTCCTACGACTTCCTGATCCTGGCCACCGGCGCCCGCGCGCGTCAGCTGCCGATTCCGGGCTCTGACCTCGCCGGCGTCCTGGCCCTACGCACCGCGGCCGACGCCGAGTTGCTCAAGCATGCCCTGGGTCCCGGCAAGCGCCTGGCGGTGATCGGCGGGGGCTATGTCGGTCTCGAAGCGGCCGCCTCGGCCCGGGCGCTCGGCGCCGAGGTCGTCGTGGTCGAGCGCGAGAGCCGGGTGCTGGCCCGGGTCGCCTGCGAGACCCTGTCGACCTTCTTCCAGGACTATCACCGCGCCCGGGGCGTGACGTTCGAACTGAACGCCGGCGTCGAGGCCTTCGAGGGCGAGGGCGATCATATCCGGGGCGTGCGTCTGTCGGACGGGCGTCTTCTGCCGTGCGACGTCGCCCTGGTCGGGGTCGGCGCGATTCCCAATGACGAACTGGCCAAGGACGCCGGCCTGACGACCGCTAACGGCGTGGTCGTCGATCTTGCGGCGCGTACGGAGGATCCGGCGATCTTCGCGATCGGCGACGTCACCCATAGACCGCTGCCGCTCTATGAGCGCCAGTTCCGTCTCGAGAGCGTGCCCAACGCGCTCGAGCAGGCCAAGCAGGCGGCGTCCGCGATTCTCGGCCGGCCGGGTCCCGCGCCCGAGGTCCCGTGGTTCTGGTCGGATCAGTATGACCTCAAGCTACAGATCGCGGGTCTGCCGTTCGAAGCCGATCGCACGGTCGTGCGCGGCGACGTCGCCGCCGCCAAGTTCGCGGTCTTCCATCTGAAGGGCGACTTGCTGCAGGCCGTCGAAGCGGTCAACGCGCCGCCGGAATTCATGGCCGGCAAGCAGTTGATCGCCAAACGCGCGCCGGTGAGCGTCGAGAAGCTTGCCGACACGTCGGTGTCCATGAAGGAAGTGGCGGCTTAGAGCGCGGCAGCCAAAAGTGTGAGCGGTTTTGGCGGTAGCCGCGCTCTGAATATTTTGAGGCGGATGCCCAATGGGCATCCGGGGACCGCCAAGGGGAACAAGAGAACCACATGGCCAAGATCACCTACATCGAACACGACGGGACCGAGCACGCCCTCGACGTCAAGCCGGGCCTGACGGTCATGGAAGGCGCCGTGAAGAACAACGTGCCGGGCATCGACGCCGACTGCGGCGGCGCCTGCGCCTGCGCGACCTGCCACGTCTATGTCGACGAAGCCTGGCTCGATAAGACCGGCGACAAGTCGGCCATGGAAGAGTCGATGCTGGACTTCGCCGAGAACGTCGAACCCAACAGCCGCCTGTCGTGCCAGATCAAGGTGACCGACGCCCTGGATGGCCTGGTGGTGCGTCTCCCCGAGAGCCAGCACTAGGGAGACTCTGGAGGGGCCGATCGGAAACGGTTCCACGGCTTCTTCAAAAGAGCGTCGTTATATTGTCGCGAGGGGGTTGCCAGAGCGCGGGGCGGAGACTAGATCAACGCCTCGCTCGGAACGGCTTCGCGACCGGACGACGCGGCCCCCGAAAGGGAGCTTGCATCGACCCAGACGCTTGGCTAGATACCGCGCTCCAACTGACTCGATGATGGATCCGCAAGGGCGGCTTCGGCAGCCCTGAGGGTCTTCTTTTTGTCTCTTCGCTTCCGGGTTTCCGGTGACGCGAAAAAGTCGAAAAGAGTTGGTTGACTTCGGAATGTCACCTCATTAGAAGCGCCGCTCCGATCATCGCCGCCAAGAGTTCGCAAGAATTCAGCGGCGCGGTGAAGGGTTAGTTAAGTAGAGATTTTGAGATCTTCTCGAAATAACTTCTTGACTGACTTGGTTGGCTTCTCTAGAAGCCTGCCACTCTGGCGCTTCCTGGATTTCCAGGGTTCGCCGGTCCGGTTCAGAAAGTTTGAAAAAACGATTTGACACGGAATTCGAGGTTGGATAGATAGCCGCCTCCGCCGACACCGGGCGCTAAACGGTGGGGCCGCTGAGGCGGTTCGGGTCTTTGACATTGTTGATTTGGAAAGAGAAACGCAGGCGGCGGCGCTCTGGCGGTTCACTCTACGGAGTGGATCATTGACGCTGACGTTATGCGGTCTCTTGAAGACACCATTTATACGCCGATTGGCCTTCGGGCTGATCGGAGTGTGATGGGAACTCGTCAAGATACTATGCAAACCAGAACGCAGACTGAGGTTTTCCCCTCGGTCTAAACACTGGAGTCAATGTCAACTCAACCTGAGAGTTTGATCCTGGCTCAGAGCGAACGCTGGCGGCAGGCCTAACACATGCAAGTCGAACGGATCCTTCGGGATTAGTGGCGGACGGGTGAGTAACACGTGGGAACGTGCCCTTTGGTTCGGAACAACTCAGGGAAACTTGAGCTAATACCGGATGTGCCCTTCGGGGGAAAGATTTATCGCCATTGGAGCGGCCCGCGTCTGATTAGCTAGTTGGTGAGGTAAAGGCTCACCAAGGCGACGATCAGTAGCTGGTCTGAGAGGATGATCAGCCACATTGGGACTGAGACACGGCCCAAACTCCTACGGGAGGCAGCAGTGGGGAATCTTGCGCAATGGGCGAAAGCCTGACGCAGCCATGCCGCGTGAATGATGAAGGTCTTAGGATTGTAAAATTCTTTCACCGGGGACGATAATGACGGTACCCGGAGAAGAAGCCCCGGCTAACTTCGTGCCAGCAGCCGCGGTAATACGAAGGGGGCTAGCGTTGCTCGGAATTACTGGGCGTAAAGGGAGCGTAGGCGGACTGTTTAGTCAGAGGTGAAAGCCCAGGGCTCAACCTTGGAATTGCCTTTGATACTGGCAGTCTTGAGTACGGAAGAGGTATGTGGAACTCCGAGTGTAGAGGTGAAATTCGTAGATATTCGGAAGAACACCAGTGGCGAAGGCGACATACTGGTCCGTTACTGACGCTGAGGCTCGAAAGCGTGGGGAGCAAACAGGATTAGATACCCTGGTAGTCCACGCCGTAAACGATGAGTGCTAGTTGTCGGCATGCATGCATGTCGGTGACGCAGCTAACGCATTAAGCACTCCGCCTGGGGAGTACGGTCGCAAGATTAAAACTCAAAGGAATTGACGGGGGCCCGCACAAGCGGTGGAGCATGTGGTTTAATTCGAAGCAACGCGCAGAACCTTACCACCTTTTGACATGCCCGGACCGCCACAGAGATGTGGCTTTCCCTTCGGGGACTGGGACACAGGTGCTGCATGGCTGTCGTCAGCTCGTGTCGTGAGATGTTGGGTTAAGTCCCGCAACGAGCGCAACCCTCGCGATTAGTTGCCATCAGGTTTGGCTGGGCACTCTAATCGTACTGCCGGAGTTAATCCGGAGGAAGGCGGGGATGACGTCAAGTCCTCATGGCCCTTACAAGGTGGGCTACACACGTGCTACAATGGCGACTACAGAGGGCTGCAATCCCGCGAGGGGGAGCCAATCCCTAAAAGTCGTCTCAGTTCGGATTGTTCTCTGCAACTCGAGAGCATGAAGTTGGAATCGCTAGTAATCGCGGATCAGCATGCCGCGGTGAATACGTTCCCGGGCCTTGTACACACCGCCCGTCACACCATGGGAGTTGGCTTTACCCGAAGGCGCTGCGCTAACCGCAAGGGGGCAGGCGACCACGGTAGGGTCAGCGACTGGGGTGAAGTCGTAACAAGGTAGCCGTAGGGGAACCTGCGGCTGGATCACCTCCTTTCTAAGGATGCTTCTCCAGGCTCTCACGGGTCTATTGAAGCTCCAAGACACGGTGCGCTTGACGCACCACAAAGAGCGGATCGCCGCCGTCTTCGTTTCTCTTTCCACTCATCCTGATCGTCGAGATCAGGATGCGATCGCGAGCCCGGAGCGGATGCCCCGAAGGCCGTCATAGGCCTGTAGCTCAGGTGGTTAGAGCGTACGCCTGATAAGCGTAAGGTCGGCAGTTCGAGTCTGCCCAGGCCTACCACTCTTTCTCCTGACTTCGGATCACGACCAGCTCTCCTGGCTAACCTCCATCTCTTGCAAAAGAGCGGGGCCATAGCTCAGTTGGTAGAGCGCCTGCTTTGCAAGCAGGATGTCGTCGGTTCGAATCCGTCTGGCTCCACCATGCTTTGTTGGAAATCTCGCTTCGTCTTCGCTCAAGCAGCGAAGCGGTAGCGAAGACGATGAAACAAAGAGGTTCTCGCGATTGGAATGACAAGTTTGCAGCAGCGCCTGGCGCTGATGCGAAATGACATTGTGAAGGCAGGGTTCTCCCGCCGACCGCAGCTCACCCCTGGGATGCGGATCCGGTTTAAGGGCGGACTTAAGAAGACATCATTGTCTGACTAAAGGTAGAGCTCATGCTCAGGCCTCCCCGCGTGACGCGGCGAGACCTGAAACAGCATGGGTTTTGCTGAGAACGATCAAGCGCATAAGGGCTTCTGACGGATGCCTTGGCATTGAGAGGCGATGAAGGACGTGGCACGCTGCGATAAGAGCCGGGGAGGCGCGAGCACCCTTTGATCCGGCTATCTCCGAATGGGGAAACCCACCTTTATGGTCACCCGACTTAGCTTCGCCTTCGGGCGGGGCCAGGATCGGTTGATCAGACAAGGTATAATGGGCTGAATACATAGGCTCCATTAAGCAAACCCGGGGAACTGAAACATCTCAGTACCCGGAGGAAAGGACATCAACCGAGACTCCCGTAGTAGTGGCGAGCGAACCGGGACCAGGCCAGTGCTGTCGTGACATAAAGCTGAAGGATCTGGGAAGGTCCGCCATAGTGGGTGATAGCCCCGTAAGCGTCAAATAGCGACAGACTCGAGTAGGGCGGGACACGTGAAATCCTGTCTGAACATGGGGGGACCACCCTCCAAGCCTAAGTACTCCTCAATGACCGATAGCGAACAAGTACCGTGAGGGAAAGGTGAAAAGCACCCCGACAAGGGGAGTGAAACAGAACCTGAAATCGGAAGCCTACAAGCAGTCGGAGCCACCGCGCGTGGTGACGGCGTACCTTTTGTATAATGGGTCAGCGACTTCATGTGCCGTGCAAGCTTAAGCCGTTAGGTGTAGGCGCAGCGAAAGCGAGTCTGAATAGGGCGAATAAGTACGTCGCATGACGACCCGAAACCAGGTGATCTATCCATGAGCAGGTTGAAGGTAAGGTAACACTTACTGGAGGACCGAACCGGTGAATGTTGAAAAATTCTCGGATGACTTGTGGATAGGGGTGAAAGGCCAATCAAACCTGGACATAGCTGGTTCTCCGCGAAAACTATTTAGGTAGTGCCTCGGACGTATTCCTTGGGGGGTAGAGCACTGAATGGATGCGGGCGGCGCGAGCTGTACCAATTCTAATCAAACTCCGAATACCCAAGAGAACTATCCGGGAGACACACGGCGGGTGCTAACGTCCGTCGTGAAAAGGGAAACAACCCTAACCATCATCTAAGGCCCCCAAGTTCTGGCTAAGTGGGAAACGATGTGGGTTTGCTTTGACAACCAGGATGTTGGCTTAGAAGCAGCCATCATTTAAAGAAAGCGTAACAGCTCACTGGTCAAGCGAACCTGCGCGGAAAATGTAACGGGGCTCAAGCCAGACGCCGAAGGTATGGGTGTGCGTAAGCACGCGGTAGCGGAGCGTTCCGTAAGCCGGTGAAGGTGAGGCGTGAGCCTTGCTGGAGGTATCGGAAGTGAGAATGCTGACATGAGTAGCGATAAAGAGGGTGAGAGACCCTCTCGCCGAAAGCCCAAGGGTTCCTGCGTAAAGCTAATCTGCGCAGGGTTAGTCGGCCCCTAAGGCGAGGCCGAAAGGCGTAGTCGATGGGAATCAGGTGAATATTCCTGAACCAGTTGGAAGTGACGGATCTGGTAAATTGTCAGGGCTTATTGGATTGCTCCTGGCAGTGAACAGGTCCCTGGAAATAACTCCAACGGAGACCGTACCCGAAACCGACACAGGTGGGCAGGTAGAGTATACCAAGGCGCTTGAGAGAACTATGCTGAAGGAACTCGGCAAATTGCACGCGTAACTTCGGGATAAGCGTGACTCTTCTTTGGGCAACCAGAGAAGAGTGGCACAAGCCAGGGGGTAGCGACTGTTTATCAAAAACACAGGGCTCTGCGAAGCCGCAAGGCGACGTATAGGGTCTGACGCCTGCCCGGTGCCTGAAGGTTAAAAGGAGGGGTGCAAGCTCTGAATTGAAGCCCAGGTAAACGGCGGCCGTAACTATAACGGTCCTAAGGTAGCGAAATTCCTTGTCGGGTAAGTTCCGACCTGCACGAATGGCGTAACGACTTCCCCACTGTCTCCAGCATAGGCTCAGCGAAATTGAATTCCCCGTGAAGATGCGGGGTTCCCGCGGTCAGACGGAAAGACCCTATGAACCTTTACTGCAGCTTCGCCTTGGCGTTAGCAGCAACATGTGTAGGATAGGTGGGAGGCTATGAAACTCGGGCGCCAGTTCGAGTGGAGCCATCCTTGAAATACCACCCTTATTGTTGCTGACGTCTAACCGCGGCCCGTTATCCGGGTCCGGGACATGGCGTGGCGGGCAGTTTGACTGGGGCGGTCGCCTCCCAAAGTGTAACGGAGGCGCGCGATGGTGGGCTCAGACCGGTCGGAAATCGGTCGTCGAGTGCAATGGCATAAGCCCGCCTGACTGCGAGACTGACAAGTCGAGCAGAGACGAAAGTCGGCCATAGTGATCCGGTGGTCCTGCGTGGAAGGGCCATCGCTCAACGAATAAAAGGTACTCTAGGGATAACAGGCTGATTTTGCCCAAGAGTCCATATCGACGGCAAAGTTTGGCACCTCGATGTCGGCTCATCACATCCTGGGGCTGGAGCAGGTCCCAAGGGTTCGGCTGTTCGCCGATTAAAGTGGTACGTGAGCTGGGTTCAGAACGTCGTGAGACAGTTTGGTCCCTATCTGCCGTGGGTGTACGAGACTTGAGAGGATCTGTCCCTAGTACGAGAGGACCGGGATGGACACACCTCTGGTGGACCTGTCATGGCGCCAGCTGTGCAGCAGGGTAGCTAAGTGTGGAATAGATAACCGCTGAAAGCATCTAAGCGGGAAACTAACCTCAAAACAAGGTCTCGCTGAGAGCCGTGGAAGACCACCACGTTGATAGGCCGGGTGTGGAAGTGCGGCGACGCATGGAGCTTACCGGTACTAATAGCTCGATAGGCTTGATCGTTCTTCAGTCAAACCCATGCACCAGCATGGCTCTACTTCAGACACTGATGTCTTCTTCTTAAATCACTGCCCTCGAAAGAGGGCGGTCGATATCCTTTTCGCTGACCTGGTGGCTTTGCCGGGGGTTCCCCACCCGATCCCATTCCGAACTCGGTCGTTAAGTCCCCCTGGGCCAATGGTACTTCGTCTCAAGGCGCGGGAGAGTAGGTCGCCGCCAGGTCCGCCAAAAGGATATCAAACCCAAGTCCGCAAACCCTGCACACACAATCTCACAAAACACCCTGACGCGGGGTGGAGCAGCCCGGTAGCTCGTCAGGCTCATAACCTGAAGGTCACAGGTTCAAATCCTGTCCCCGCACCCAAGGGTCTAGATCGATAAGAAGCCGCCTTCGGGCGGCTTTTTTCGTGTCTGACGTCTGGCGTCACCAGAAGGTCTTGGCCTCGATCAGGTCTTTCAGCGCCGCGCGGGCGGCGGCGACCAGGTCATGCTCTTCGTCGCCGAGCACTACGCGCTGGGCCGCGCGGGACAGATCCGCATCGCCGTGGGCGGCGAGGTCGACAAGGCCCTCGCGCACCGACCGGTCGTTCAGCGCGCCCAGGGTGTCCTGCGCCGCCTTGGCGGCCTTGACGAAGCGGTCGGCGCGCTCGGCGTGCTCGGGAAACAGCGGCGCGAGGTCCTCGGCGGCGTAGCGCAGGGTCTTGCCCTTCAGGCGCAGCCGATGCCGGGCCTCGGCGTCGAGGTCGTCGAACCGTTTGGCGCGCTTCTTCACCGCCTTGCGGCGATCGTGAAGGACCTCGGCGGCGTAGGCCTTGGCGGCGCCGTCGCGGATCTCGGCGAGTTCGGGCGCGGTCGCCCAGTCGCCGGCCTCGAGCCAGGCGGCCGCCTCCAGGAGAACGGCGCGGGCGCGCGGGCTTTCGAGGGCGGCCTCCATGCGCAGATAGGCGTTGGCGTGGACGGCCTGGAGCCCGCGCTCGAAGGCGTCCTTGCCGGTGAATTCCGCGCCGGGCGCCGCGTCGCGCCAGATCTCGTCGACGAAGACGTCGAGGTCACGGGCGGCGTCGAACTCGCCGGCGAGCCACGAGAGCTCCTCGTCGAGCCGTCGGGCGGCCTCGTCCTTGGCGAGCGGCTTGAAGATCTTCAGCAGCGCCCTCAGCCGTCGCGTCGCGACGCGGGCCTGGTGCACGGCCTCCGCCTCGGGCCTTTCGCGCAGCGCCTCCAGCGCGGCGCACAGGTGTCCAAGGTCCGCGCGGCCCAGCGCCTGGAGCGCCTCGCCCACGGTCGCCTTCGGGCTCAGCGCCGTGGCGTGGCGGCGAGGCGGCGGCCCGTCCTCTCCGGCCGCGAGGTCGTAGCCCCGCTCGGCCTTGCTGACCAACGAGAGCCGAAGCGGGACCCGCGCCGCCAGGGTGCGAGCCAGGTCGAAGAGCGCGCGGGGCGGTCCCGCCTTCAGCTCCAGCTCCAGTTCGCAGACCGGCGCACGGCGATCGGCGGCGCTGAGCTCGCCGCGGTCGAGCGCGGTCTCGATCACCGCTTCGTCGATCTGGACCAGGCGCACGACGCGCTCGACATGGGTGGTGAAGACCGGCGCCAGCGGGCGGTCCTCCAGCATCGCCGCCGCCGGCGTCAGAGCCAGGGCGTCGCGATCGGGCTCGGGACCGTCGACCACGGTCTCCCATTCGCCGCGCGAGAACACGCCGCCGGCCGAGGCCGATTTCAGGGTCTGCTTGCGCCCGCCCTCGCCGTCGCGCACTCGCAGGCCATAGCCGGCCCGGCGCAAGGCGTGGTCGGGGGTGTCGAAATAGGTGGCGTCCAGCTGGCGCACCGCGCCCTCGCCATCCTGCACGGCCTTCAACTCGGCCAGGGCCAGGCCGGCGGCCTCGGGCGGCAGCAGGAACTTCAGCTCGATCTCGCGATCCATGACCTGATCCACTCCCACGCGGACTTCAACGACGCCAAGCCCCGACAGCGCTATGACCGCGAACGCCAGTCTTGCCAAGACCTCGTCCAAAGTCTTGCAAACACCCTGGCGCCGGTCCAAACGTGCGCGCCATGAGCAAGATCAACGCGTTCGAACCCCGTCACGACTGGACCCTGGCCGAGGTCGAGGCCCTTTTCGACCTCCCCTTCATGGACCTGGTCCACCGGGCCGCGAACGTCCATCGCGCCTGGTTCGATCCCTCCGAAATCCAGCTCTCGCAGCTTTTGTCGGTCAAGACCGGCGGCTGCGCGGAAAACTGCGGCTATTGCAGCCAATCGGCCCACTTCAAGACCGGCCTCAAGGCCGAGAAGCTGATGGACGCCGACGACGTCGTGGCCAAGGCCCGCGCCGCCCGCGACGGCGGCGCCCAGCGCTTCTGCATGGGCGCGGCCTGGCGCGAGCTGAAGGACCGCGACCTGCCCAAGCTGGCCACCATGATCGCCGAGGTGAAGGCCCTGGGCATGGAGACCTGCGCCACCCTGGGCATGCTGACCGCCGACCAGGCCAAGGCCCTGAAGGCCGCCGGCCTCGACTACTACAACCACAACCTCGACACCGGCCCGGACTACTACAAGGACGTGGTCACCACCCGCACCTACCAGGAACGGCTCGACACCCTGAGCCACGTCCGCGACGCGGGCATGAGCACCTGCTGCGGCGGCATCGTCGGCATGGGCGAGACGCGCCGCGACCGCGCCGGCCTGCTGCACCAGCTGGCCACCCTGCCGGCCCACCCCGACAGCCTGCCGATCAACGGCCTGGTCCCGGTCAGCGGCACGCCGCTGGGCGACAAGGTCCTCTCGGAAGGCAAGGCCATCGACTCGATCGAGTTCGTCCGCACCATCGCCGTCGCCCGCATCGTCTGCCCCAAGTCCATGGTCCGCCTGTCGGCCGGTCGCGAGGGCATGAGCCGCGAGCTGCAGGCCCTGTGCTTCATGGCCGGCGCCAACTCGATCTTCGTCGGCGGCAAGCTGCTGACCACCCCGCTGCCCGACATGGACGAGGACAGCCGCCTGTTCCAGGACCTGGACCTGAAGCCGATGGGCTCGGTGCGCGCGGAGTTCGTCGCGGCGGAGTAGGGCGGGTCTCTACCGGCTCGCCCGGCGCTCGCGTCGCCGCATCTCGCCGACCAGGCGATCCAACACCGGCGTGCGGCTGGGGGCCAGGCAATCGGCCCGCGCCTCGGCGAAGATCCGCCGGTTCTCGGCGCAGGTCGCCCGCATGCGCGCCAACTCCTCGGGCGGCACGCGATCGGCCAGGGCCTCGGCCTCGCGCTCGGCGCGGTCGGTGATCCGCTCCAGACGATCGAAGAAGTCGACCAGCCCGCGCTCGTGGCTGTTCACATGGCGCGGGCGCTTGCGGCGGGGCGGCTTGGACTTGGGCATGGGGTTCTCCTTGGGCTGGGTAAGCGCTCTCCCTTCCCCTTGATGGGGAAGGGCCGGGGATGGGGTGACTGCTGCGTTGGCGGCATCGCGCGGCATCGACCGCCTGGAACACCCCACCCCTACCCCTCCCCATCAAGGGGAGGGGGCGTGCGTCTTCGATCTCGCGCCGTGTGGGCCGCGAGCGTGATGGGGAGGCGACGGAGCGGCCGGGCGAACCCGGAGACCGTGAGGTTTGATTGCGTTTCGGCTCGAACGACCGCTCCGCCAGGCTGTTCTTGCCCGTGAGGATGGGAGGCGTGAGCGTGTTTCAGCTCGGGTTCCCACTAGCCCCCGGACGGGCGCGGACCAAGTCGATCGGCTACATCCGTCTCGACCCCGACGGTCCACGATAGGCGGCTTGTACGATCACCGCCCTGTCGCTCCGCGCTCGCCTGTCCACGGCCTCTTCCGAGATCCCGGATCTATCCAACGAACAGACCCCGGTCGAAACCGCTTCGAGACCACGCGGCCCCGCTCAACCTATCCCCGCCGCCGCGACTCCTTGCGAGAGACCGGTCTGCGAGCAGACCGTTGGGCAGGATCCAAGCGCCCTCCCCCGCGACGGGGACAGCCATGATTGTGCGCGCGGTTTCAACGCGGATCACACAGCGACGTGTAAAAGTGAGAAGTCGTTGAAATCGCTGGGTTCGATTTCGTCTACACGGATGATAGAGCGCCGCGAACGCTCGTAAAATCCTCCCCCTAGCGGGGGAGGTGTCCGCGAAGCGGACGGAGGGGGAAGTCCCGCCGATCTTGCCACGCCCCCCTCCGTCGGCTCTTCGAGCCGACACCTCCCCCACGGGGGGAGGATTTTTCGCCACGCCCTCAAACGAAAAGCCCCACCCGTGAGGGTGGGGCCGGTCGAGCGGCGAGGCTCGGATAGGCGTTAGCCCTTCCAGTCGGGCAGGGCCGAGAGCTGCGCCTTGGTCAGCTTGGCGCGGACGATGTGGTCGTCCGGATCGCCCGGCTCAGCGGCGACCGTGACGTCGGCCAGGGCCACGACGACCTTCTTGTCCGGGCCCATGCGGTCGATCTCGATGACGATGGCCGTGGGCTTGCCGGCCGCGTCGAGGAGGACGTGCTCGACCTCGCCGGCCTTGCGGTTGGCGGAGTCGATGACGTCGGCGTCCTCGATCTGACCCACCGTGAAGGCGCCCTTGGCCGGTTGGTCTTCCTGGTGCGCGATGGTCGTCTGGGCAAACGCGCCCGTGGCGACGGCGGCGATGGAAAGGCCCAGGACAGCGAATTTCATGATCGGCTCCTCTTTCACATGGCGTAGGTGGGAGATAACGCCGTGTACGGAGGATCGATCCGGGGGGTGGCGGCAGGACGCCGGATGCGGTGTCAGCTGGCGTGAGCGCGTCCTCTCCTCCGCCCACATTGCGGGAGGAGAGGTGGAGCCCGCACCCCGGTCAGCCCAGCGGCTTCTGGTAGGTCTCCCCGGTGTCGCCACCCGTCTGGAGCGGGCCCGCGTCGTTGCGGCCGATCACCTCCAGGTCATCGTCCGCCAGGTCGTCGTCCGCGGACGCGAACGATCGCGTCTCGGGCGCCGCCGCGGCCTCGACCCCGAAGGCGTAGCGGCGGTACTCCTCGGCGAAGCGGCGGGTCAGGAAATCCTGGTCGGGCGCCTTTTCCTTCAGCTCTAGGAACCAGGTTCCTTCTTCCTCGAACATGTGGTGCAGCACCGCGCCGCGAATGTGTTCGAGCTTGTCGCGCCAGGCCTCGTCGGCCGCGTCGATCCGTTCCAGCTCGGCCATCTGCATCTTGGCCGTGGTCTGTTCGGTATAGGCCAGGGTCGCGTGGGTCTTTTCGCCGGCCTTGGCGAGGGCGGGATACAGAACGACCTCTTCGGCCAGGGAATGGCCGTTCAGCACCGTCGCCAGCGCGCGCATCGCCGCCAGGCGATCCTCGGGCGAGACGGCGCTGCTGGCCCGTTCGAAGGCCGAGCGGATCTGGGCGTGGTGATCCAGCGCCATGGACAGCCAGTCACCGGCCCCGGCGGCCTCGCGCGCCTTGGCCGTGGCCTCGGCGCGGGTTTCGTCGGTCTCCGGCGGGGTGATGGCGGCGAGCACCTTATCGACGAGGGACATGGTTCGAGCTCCTGAAAGGGGGTCTTCAGGAAACGCGCGAAGGCGCCGAAGGGGTGGCGCGTGTCATTTGATGGCGGGGCTTAAGGTTGCGATCTCGCCGTTCGAAAGGCGGGGATTTACGCGCCGGGCGGCCTCGCTCAGTCTGGCGCCTCGAAGCCGCCTAGAGACGCCGGACGAGGAGCCCGACATGGACTTCATGAAAATGCTCCGCTCGCTGGAGGAGCTGCTCTACGAGGTCATGACCTGGCTGGTGTTCTATCCTCGGACCTTTCTGCTCACCCTGTTCCAGCCGCTCAGGACGCTGGAATACAGCCGCGCGCAGTTCCACCGGCCAGAAGAGGAGCAGTTCGACCAAACCCTGGCGCCGCCGCTCTTTTTGTTGCTGAGCCTTCTGCTTTCCCACGCTATCGAGCTCGGCCTCCACTTCGACCCGTTCGCGGCAAGCCACGGCTCCTTGGTCCGACTCTCCCAGCAGAACCTCATTATTTTTCGCGCCCTGGTGTTCGCTGTGTTTCCGTTGATGTTTGCGCTGCGCCACCTGAAAGTGTCGGGCCTGAAGCTATCGCGCTCGACTCTTCGCGGCCCCTTTTTCGTCGAATGCTATCCGGCGGCGGTTTTCGCGTTTCTGGTCGGGGCCGGCATGACCGTCGCCAACGCCCTGCCGCGAGCACGTGTCGAGGGGCTGCTGCTCGCGGGCGGTGCGACGGTCTGGTACCTCGCCGTGCAGGCGGTCTGGATCAGCCAGTTTGATAAGCGCCGATGGCGCGGATTGGTCGTCGCGCTGTGGCAATGGCTCAAAGCCATGGCGATCATTCTCGCCATGGCCCTAGTCTATGCGTTCGGCGGCTTGGCGCGGGCCTAGAAGCGGCGGTCGGCGTCCAGCGGCGTGCACGTGCCGTGGAATTTGGTCAGGCCGTCCAGGATGATGTGGCCGGTCAGCCGGTCGATCATCAGCTTGGGTCGGTTCGCGCCGTTGAACTTGAACTCGCCTCGGATTGTGTCCCGCGAAATCGAGAGGCCGTTGATCGGATACCAGCCTCCATCGCTGTCCGAATGGAGCGGCGGGATCATGTTCTTGGCGGGCTGGATGCGCCCAACGTCTCCGTCGATCTGAATCCTGACCGACGTGTCGTAGTCCTTCCTGGTCAACTGGGTCCCGGAGCGCTGCACATAGCGCTTCTTGTCACGGTCCCACTCGTAGCCGCTGGTGTATTCGCTGGCGTACTTTTCGCCCTCGCCATAGCAGATCAGGGCGATGTGCTCGCGGTAGTCGTCATAGTTGGCGCGAAAGGGAGGGGCATCGTCACGATCGGCTTGCGGCGATCGATATCCGCCACCGCTCGCGCGGCAATCGGGCGTCGGAGTCGCGACGATCGCATCGTATCGACCGTTCATGGTGGTCACCGATAGGCATACGCCTCGGCGTTCGTTCCACCAGTAAGTCCACTTCCGGTCGTCGCCCGACCGTGCGCCGACATTGACATAGCCACGCGCCGCCAGCTCGGACTCTCCGCCGGCCGCGCGAGCGCCGACCAGGTCGCGGACATCCGAGGGCGTGGTCTGGGCGTGGGCGAGGCCGGCTGAAAACGTCAGGCCGATCAGAGCGGCGATCATGGACCGTGCGCGCATGGTGGTGTCCTGGTTAAGAGATCCTTCCCATGGCCAGGGGACACGCGGCGCGCGCATGAGTCGAGAAAAACATTCCGGCTCGCCTGGCGACAGCGGGCTTTCGCGCGGAGCGAGGTAGCGGCTTTTCCGGCCTGAAGGCGCTAGACGTGCTGGTCCCGGGTCTGTCTGTCGCCCGTCCTCTCGGGACGGAGCCATCCTTACATCTCACGGCGAGACGATCGCGGGGCTGAGCGGGTTGCTCAAGGACGACGCTCCGCGTCGCCGCCGCGCGGCCGGCCGGAGGCCGGTCCTTGACCAACCCGCTCAGCCCCGCACGCTCCAGCCTCCAAGAGATATAAGGAGAGCGCCGACCTGGGGAGGTCGGACGGTGAACGGAAACCCTCTCCCACTGGGAGAGGGCGGGGCCCATGCGAAGCATGGGAGGGTGGGGCTACGGCGTTTGACAGATCGCCGCGTGGGCTGTTGGTTTCGCCTAAGCGATGCGACGCGGACGACACACCATGCTGAAACCCGGCGACGGGAGCGTAAACTGGCCCGCTCTGATCAGCCTGGTCATCGCGCTCGCCTTCCTGGCGACCCTGATCTGGCGCGCCGAGATGGGCGAAGAGGTTACGATGAACGTCCGGGGCGTCGGCCAAGTCCCCGTGGTCGCCAACGGAGCATCGCGCTAGCCGAAGCGCCTACCGCTCCTCATCAAACCGGTTCGCCACCAGTTCACACAGCGCCTCCAGCGCCGCCTCCGCCTCCGGCCCTTCCGCCGTGATGTCGATGGTCGAGCCGATGCCGGCGGCCAGCATCATCAGGCCCATGATCGAGCGGGCGTCGACGCTGGCGCCGTCGCGGCTGACGGTCACCTCGGCGTCGAAACTGGACGCCATCTTCACGAACTTGGCCGAGGCCCGGGCGTGCAATCCCCGCTCGTTGACGATCTCGACCGTTCTGGAATTCATGCGCTCACTTTTCTCCGGCGAGCACGTAGGAGGCCACGGAGATGTACTTGCGTCCAGCTTCCTGGGCGTGGGCGACGCAGGCCTGCAGGCTCTCGCGCTGGCGCACGCTGGCCAGCTTGATCAGCATGGGCAGGTTCAGGCCGGCGATGACCTCGGCCTTGGTCTGCTCCATCACCGAGATGGCCAGGTTGCTGGGCGTGCCGCCGAACATGTCGGTCAGCAGGATGACGCCCTGGCCGGCCTGGTCGACGTCGGCGCAGGCCTTCAGGATGTCGGAGCGGCGACGCTCCATGTCGTCCTCGGGGCCGATACAGATCGCCTTCACGGCGGTCTGCGGACCGACCACATGCTCCATGGCGGAGACAAACTCTTCCGCCAGACGCCCGTGCGTCACGATCACGAGCCCGATCATGCCAGATATCTCAAACGGGATCCCCATTCCCTGCGCGGCCCTCAAGAAACGTCGCGCGGGCGGTCTTGATACGCCCGTTAGAGAGGGACTCCAAGAGACTGCATGATGCGAACGATTTTCAGAGGCGCGGCGGGTTCTCGCGGCCACAGGTCGAAGACGGGGATGCTCAAGCCCGCGACAGACACCGCGTGGGGATCGGGCAGGCGGTCCACGGCTTCGGGCGCATCGACGCAGCGGATCAGGACCGTGATCTCGCAGAAGGGCAGGGGGGCGTTGGTCGCCACGACGCCCAGGCCGCGCACCTCGATCAGGCCGGCCAGGGTGTCGGGCGCCTTGCCATAGAGGCGGCCGCCGGCGGTGAAGACGACGACGCGGTCATCGGCGACCAGGCGGAAGCCGTGCTCCAGGGCGCGCAGGGCCAGGTCGCTCTTGCCCGCGCCAGACGGTCCCTCGATCAGGGCGCCGCGCCAGAGGCCGTCCTGGCGGCGGGCGATCAGGCCGGCGTGGCGGGTCGCGGGGAGGCTCACGCCCGCGCTTCCGGCAGGTCGACGACGAAGCGCGCGCCGATCACCGCGCCGGCGGCGTCGTGGCGGTTCTCGGCGTGGATGTGGCCGCCGTGGGCCTCGACGATCTGGCGGGCGATCGACAGGCCCAGGCCCGAATTGCCGCCGAACGCCCGGCCCTTGGGACGCGAGGTGTAGAAGCGCTCGAAGATGGTCTCGAGATTGTCGGGCGGCATGCCCGGGCCGTCGTCCTCGACCGCGGCGATCAGCCGGCCGCGGGCGCGGGTCAGGCTGACCCGGACCTCGCCGTCGGCGGGGCTGAACGAGCGGGCGTTGTCGATCAGGTTGCGGAACACCTGCCCGATCGGCGTCTCGCGCGCCAGGATCGAGGCCGGATGGCTGGGATCGGCCAGGGAGAGGCTGACGCGGACGCTGCCGGGGGCCTCGCCGGGGCGCAGCTGGGCCTCGTAGAGGCCGGCCACCTCGGTCAGCAAGCGATTGAGATCCAGCGCCTTGGGCGACTCGCGCGACAGCTCCGCGTCCAGGCGCGAGGCGTTGGAGATGTCGGTGACCAGCCGGTCCAGGCGGTTGACGTCGCTCTGCAGGATCGCCAGCAGGCGGGCGCGCGCGGCCGGGTCGCTGACCAGGTCCAGCGTCTCGATGGCCGAGCGGATCGAGGTCAGCGGGTTCTTGATCTCGTGCGCCACGTCGGCGGCGAAGCGCTCGATGGCGTCCATGCGCTCGGACAGCGAATGGGTCATCTCCTCCAGCGAGCGGGACAGGTCGCCCAGCTCGTCGTGGCGGCGCGACAGGTCGGGCAGGGAGATAGCCCGCGCCCCTTGCAGGCGCACATGGTCGGCGGCCCGCGCCAGGCGCAGGACGGGCATGGCGATCAGCCGGTGCAGCAGGACGCTGGAGATCAGGATCGCGATCATGGCCACCACGATGAACGGCAGCAGGGCCTTGCGTTCGGCCGAGATGATCTCGTCGACGTCGCCGGCCTCCAGGGTCAGGACGCCCAGGATGGCGCGCACGTGCTGGATCGGGATCGACACCGAGACGACCCGCTCGCCGTTCTCGGAGATGCGCGTGCCGGCGACCGTGCGGCCCTTCATGGCCTGGGCGATCTCGTCGGCCAGGGCCTTCTGGGCGCGCTGGGCCTTGGCCTGCTCGGCGGGCGTCTTCGGGGGACCGTCCGGGGTCTGGCCCGGCTTGCGGGCGGGCGGCAGCACCTTCCAGTCGACGCGGTCGGCGACGACGAACGAGTCGGCCAGCACCTTGCCGTGGGCGTCGAACAGCCGCGCCCGCTGCGAGCGCGGGATGAACAGCAGCTGGAAGATGGCGCTGGCCGTGTAGGGATCGAGCGCGGGCTCGGGTTCGCCCACCGTCGCCGACTGGTCGATGACGTTGGCGATCAGCTCGCCCTGGGTGCTGAGGCTGTCGATGCGCGCGTTGACGAGGCCGCTGCGCAGCTCGTTCAGCACCAGCGCCCCGACGACCACGATCACCAGGGCCAGGACGTTCAGGGTGATGACCAGCCGGCCCAGCCGCGAGCCGCGCGGCCAGGCCAGGCGGCGCCTGGGCCTGGGCGCCGTCTCCGGGCCAGGCCCCTGGGCGCTCGCCGGATCAGGCCTCGCGGTAACGATAGCCAACGCCGTACAGGGTCTCGATGGAGTCGAATTCCGGATCGACCTGACGGAACTTCTTGCGCATGCGCTTGATGTGGCTGTCGATCGTGCGGTCGTCGACATAGACCTGATCGTCGTAGGCCGCGTCCATCAGGTTGTCGCGGCTCTTCACGAAGCCGGGCCGCTGGGCCAGGGCCTGCAGCAGCAGGAACTCCGTGACGGTCAGGCGCACCGGCTTGCCGTCCCACAGGCTGTCGTGGCGGGCCGGGTCCAGCGTGAGCTTGCCGCGCTTCATGACCTTGGAGCCGGCGGCGCCGGCGGGATCGGCCGGCGTCGTCTCGCCCTCGGGCCGGGCGCGGCGCAACACCGCCTTGACCCGCTCGACCAGCAGACGTTGGCTGAACGGCTTGTGCATGTAGTCGTCGGCGCCGAGGTTGAAGCCCAGGACCTCGTCGATCTCCTCGTCCTTGGAGGTCAGCATGATCACCGGGATCTCGGAGTGCTGGCGCAGGCGGCGCAGCACTTCCATGCCGTCCATGCGGGGCATCTTGACGTCGAGGATCACGAGATCCGGCGGATTGGCCTCGACGCCCTCCAGCCCGGACACCCCGTCGTGGAAATGGTTCACGGTGTGGCCATGAGCCTGCAGGGTCATCGCGATCGAGGCGACGATGTTCTCGTCGTCGTCAATGAGGGTGATGGTGGCCATCGATCCGATCTTATCCTTCGCCTTCCGTCGCTGGACCGATCCTATCGATCCCGCGTTCCAGCTTCAACGCGCGGCGCGGCAAAGCTTTCCCGGCCCTAAGTCCCCGGCCATTGCGGCTCCAGCATGGCGCGATTGCGGCGACGCGGCACGGGTTTCCTTCAACTTCACCTTAAGGTCTCGCAAGCCATAGTCGCGCCTCGGGAGCGACCGCTGAATGAGCCAGATCCATTACGAACTTTTTGTCCGGCGGAAGGTCGGCGCGCAGTGGACGCTCGAGATCGCCACCGAAAATCGCGCGCACGCCATCCAGACGGCTGAAGATGTCCTGGAACAGAGCCGCGCCGTCGCCGTGCGCGTCAGCAAGGAGACGCTGAACCCCTCGACCGGCGAATACAAGTCCATCGCCATCTTCACCAAGGGCATGGTCGACGGCGGCAAGCCGAAGAA
Source organism: Caulobacter segnis ATCC 21756 (assembly GCF_000092285.1). NCBI lineage: Bacteria > Pseudomonadati > Pseudomonadota > Alphaproteobacteria > Caulobacterales > Caulobacteraceae > Caulobacter > Caulobacter segnis. The sequence goes on from NC_014100.1 coordinate 196,926, forward strand.
GGAAGAGGAAGAGCGCGATCCGCTCTGCGTCCAGCCGGCCGACCTCTACACCGCCCACGCCCGCGACCGGATCGGTCGCTTGCTCGAGGGCTGGCTGAACCGCCACAAGGCCACGCCGTTCGAGCTGCTGCACCGCCCCGACCTGGTCGAGAAGCTCGAGGCGTCCGGCACCGACCTGCAGCACGCCCTGCAGAAGATCGCCATTCCCGAGGCCGAGGCGCGCGGCGTCTCGGTCCACGAGATCATCCGCCACTTCCAGGGCCTGGTCGAACGCACGATCGGTAACCTGAGCAAGGCGTTCAAGAAGGGCGCGCTGCCCGACCTGGACAAGGAAGGCTTCGCCAAGGCCGCCGAGCGGCTGGCCGCCGATCCGGACCGCGCCTTCCTGCTGGGGGCCGGCGTCGCCGCCTCGATCGCCCCCGCCGTCAACTGGTCGGAAAAGATCGCCCGCCTGCTCGACCTGGCCGACGCGGCGCCCACCGAGCCGCGCGCCCGGGCCGCGGCCCTCGGCGCCATCGAGCAGCCTCTCGCCGAAATCATCGGTTCGCGCGCCGGCATGGCCGACCTGCTGGACACCACCAAGGGCGACCTCGGCCAAACCCTGGCCGCCATGACCCGCCTGACCGGCGGCGCGGCGGTCGAGGCCCTGATCCGCATCGAGGCCAGCGTCCGCGCCTGCATGCCCGAACTCTCCGGCACGGCCAGGCGGCTCAGCGACTGGCTGTCCGGCGACGACTTCCCGACGGTCCGCAAGGCCATCGCCGAACGCGTGCTGACCGAGCTGAACGGCGTGCGCCGCCTCAAGCCGAGCGACGCCGAGGCCGAGATCGAGTACCTGCGGGCTCTGGCCATGAGCCTGACCGCGGCCGCCGGCCGCATCCTCCAGGCCGAGGACATCCAGGCCGCGTTCACCACGCGCTCGAAGACCCTGCTGAACGGCGAGTTCATCGACAGCCTGCTGGGCCGCGATCGCTCGTCCTACGAAGAGATCAAGATCCTGATCCGCCTGGCCGAGAACGTCATGGGCGCGGTCAACAAGCGTAACGCCGCCCGCTGGCTGAACGGCAATATCAGCGCCATGCGGTTCGAGAAGGAGATGCGCCAGGGGCCCGATTCTCCCATCGCCAAATTGAGCCAACTGGCTGGCCTGCAGCGTCAGCTGACCCGCTCGGGCCTGGTGCGCGAGGACTATGAACCGTTGTGCGCGAAGCTTGGGGATATCGGCGCCCAGATCGAGGGCGACACCCGCCTGCTGACCATGCTGGTTCGCGCCCCGGCCCCGCTGCCCCATCGCCTGACCCTGCTGGCCAAGCTGGCCATGGGCGAGTCCGGCCCTACCGGGCCCGTCGCCGACAAGGCCCGCGCCGAGGCTCTGAAACTGGCCCGAGGCCCCGGCGCCCGCGAGGAGCTGGCCGAGTCGCCGGCGACGCTGGATTTGATCAAGAGCCTGACCACCAAGGCGGCGTGACGAGGCATTGAGATTGGCGGGCCAAGCGGCTCAAACGCGCTTTGGCTGGAGCGGCTGGTCGCTAGGACACAAGGACGTCCGTCTGGATGGCGGGGTTCGGCCCAGGGATCAGGCGGTGCGTAACGTCGGCGATGGTCAAGGCAGTGTGGCCCGCGATCACCTTCTGGCCGATCGCGAAGGCGGGATAGGGGATGGTGGCCGGGGGATACTGGGCGATGATCTGGCCGTTAGCCTTGCCAATTCTCAGCACGAACTGGGTCATGACGATCTCCTGGATAGGGGGTCTGAGCGCGGAATGAGCGAAACCCGTGAAGGCGCCTTGTCTTGTTTCTTCGCCGGTCCGTTTATCTGGATCGCTAGCCGGCTCAGGGCCTGGCCGATGGCTTCCTGACAGCGTGGGGCCTGTCTAAGGACCTTCTGACAGATCGCCCGTTCCTCGCCCTTGAGCGTCCTTCCGGCCGCCTGCCCCATATAGGCCTTGGCGCAACCCGACAGCGCCCAATTCATCGGCGGCTCGAAGCCCGTCACGCCATCCCTCGGGCAAGCGGCCTCTTGCTTGCACAGCAGCACAGGCTCGTAGTGGGCTTCGGTCGTGGAGACGTATCGAGTCGGATCGGTGTTGGCGGGATCGCCGGACACGTCCTGCTTGAGCTCTCGAATAAGATGCCCGGCGTGGGCCGAGCGGCTGCTGAACAACGCCGCCAATGGCGCTGTCACCTCGTTCATGAACGCCGAGCCACGCTTGTCAGCCGCCGCTTTCGTGGGTTCGCTGGCGGCGTCGACCTTCTCGCGATAGCCGATATAGACGAAGACGATTTTAAGCGTGTGGCCCTTACGCTTGGCGATGGCGCGTAGGGCGGGAGCCATCTCGCGCAGCAGTTCGACTCCGGCGGCCTCGAAATAGCCCCCGTCGACGATATGTGAGGTTCGTCCGCAGCAGTCGACTATGGTCCCCGCCGGGCTGACCCAGGGAAAGCGCGCTCCGTTATGGATGGCGGTCGACACCGGGATTTCACGGCCCGCCATGTCGTAGAAGTCGTCCGCGTCGACCTCCGAGGCCTTAAAGCGGATGTGACTCGTCAGGATGCGACGCCCTGTTTCCTGACTGGCGCCGTTGACGATGACGAGCGGTCTCCATCCCTTGTCGGGGGGGCGCAGGTTTGTAAAAGGTCCCGAGATCAAATCCTTACTGGCGCATCCGCGAGAAGATCTGATCTCCGCGCAGTGTTTGCTCCAGCCACGCTCGAAGGCCTGCTCAAGTCCCTGGGCTCGGTCGGGGAGGAACGCCGCCGGCAGGAAGCGCTGCAAGAGGTCTGGAAACAGCAGACCACCCACAGTCGGGCTGAGGAAATCCTGGCCGGCGAAGGTGGTGACGCTCTCGGTCAAGCCTACCGCGTCGAGGTTAGGCCTATCCTGCAAGGTGGCGGCATAGGCCACTGCGCCGACGCTGCCGCCCGAGACGGAGCTTATCGCGAACAGACGGCGAGCGAGCTCCCCGGATGTGGCGTTGTGTAGGGCTGAGAGGACTTCGGCGGTCCAGTAGCCGGCGCGAGAGGCGCCGCCCTCGGCCGCGATCAACACAAGGACGCGGGGTTGGCCAGGAGGCGCGGGGTCTTGCGCGGCCACCCAGCGGTCATAGGCCTGCTCCAAGCTGATTTGGCTGGGTGGGCTCAAGGGTTCGCGGACGTGGCCGTAGCGGCCGCCGACAGCATGATTGTCCACATACATGCCGAACACGATCGCCGCGCCCACCAGGAGTGTCAGCGTCGGGACACGCGCCGCGCGGCCCGTCTGGATCATGACGGCCAGCACCGGGATGAGGCATCCGACGCCGAAGAAGACCACGGCGGGCGAGCCTAGAGTCCAGCCGAAGTTTACCGGCGAGACGACGGCCCAGACCATCATCGCCACAGCGATCGCGAAGCTGGCGATGACCCACAGGCGGCCGACCGGAAAGGTGGGGATCGGACGTCCGCGTTTTTCCGCGACCTTCCGTATATTCGAGCGCACGTCGTACTGGATGATGATCGTGACAAAGAACGCCAGGCCTAAGCCCGCAAGCGCCGCGATGAACCAAGACTCGGCCGCGGGCGCGTTCCAGATGGCCAAGATCACCAGCAGGAACGGCGCCGCGCCCAGCAGACGCGGCGCCCAATTTAGAAAGCGCCTGGGACGCCATTGCTCGCGGTCCCGGCCATAGTTGGAACTGACGATCATCCTGGGCCAGATCCAGGTTTGGATCGCCAGGAACAGCAAGCCCAGCGCAAAGGCGATGCGCTGGCCCGGCCCGGCCCCGCTCTCGGCCACCGTCCGCACCAGATCGCGGCCCTGCTGCAGATTCAGCAGCAAGAGGCACGCTCCTAGCGACAGGAAGGCGGCGAAGCCGACGCCACGGGTCTTGTCCAGCGTGTCCCGAAGCAACGTCCATCGACCGAGGAAGTCGCCCTCTGGCTTGATGACCGGCGGCGGAGGGCAGTCACAAGGCTGGGCGACGACCTGGATTTTTCCCCAATTGTTATTTTGGAAGAAGGCGCCCGGCGCATCGTTGGCGAACAGTTCGACCGTTCCCGAATGGAGGAAAGTCACCGTCGCCGACTTGCCGATGGGATAGACGCGATCGGGGTCCTCCAGAACGCGCGCCGTCAGTTCGAAGAACGGTCGGTCGGGCGCCGTGGGGCGGACATCGAGCACATCCGCGAGAAAGAACCTGTATCCATCTGGGCCGCAGGGGACCATCCAGTCCCACCAGCGGCCATGGGCGTGAAAGCACCAGCTCTCGCCCGCCTTCACCTCTCCGAACGGCGCGCCGCCTCGCGCTGGAACCGTGATCTCTCGGATGCCGCCCATGACTTGGCCCCCCGGCATGTCTGGCGGCGCCAACTATGGGTGTATTTCTTTAGAACGACAAGCTTGTCGTGTGTCGGACTAGGGGGTTTAGGCGCGGCCTATCTGTCCTCGAGACTTTATCGGATCGCATGCCTGGTCGCCGTTTGACTCTTCCCCCACGGCGCCCGCTAGGCTTCGCCCACGCGGCCGCGCGGGCCGCCGGGAGATCGCCATGGCCGTGTTCACCGTCCTCTATCCCGCCCAAAACGGCGCGACCTTCGACCACGACTATTACAGGGACGTCCACATTCCGCTGGCCAAGGAAGCCTTCGCGTCGACGGGGCTGACGGACGTCCAAGTGCTGAAGGGTCTCGCCGGCGTCGACGGCGGGCCCGCGCCGTTCGTGGCGATGGCCTTGCTCACCTTCCGCGACGCCGAGGCGATGCAGGCCTCTCTCACCGGCCCGCGCAGCGCTGAGGTGAGGGGCGACGTCGCCAACTTCACCACTATTCAGTCGATCATTCAGATCAGCGAGGCGAACTAGAGGTCGCTGTCGTCGCCGTGGGCCTAGTCCTGGCTGGATTGAAAGCCGTCGACCGCCCGGCGCAAGTCGCCGACATTGATCGGCTTGGCGAGGACCTCGATGCTCTCGAAGCCCGCGCGCGGCAGGTCGCCGTAGCCGGTGGCGAACACGAACGGCACGCCGCGTTCGCGCAGCTCCTCGGCGACGGGAAACACCATCTCGCCGCCGATATTGACGTCCAGCACCGCGCCGTCTGGCGAGGCGTCACCGCCGACCAGCCAGGCCATCGCGTCGCCGACCGCGCCGAAGGATCCCGCGATCTCGCATCCCAGGTCGCCCAGCATGTCCTCGACCATCATGGCCACAAGCGCCTCGTCCTCGACGATCATCACCTTGCTGGGCTTCATGCGGCGAGACTCATCCTTTGCGATAGGGGCGCGGACAGGGTGTAGACCACCCCTTCCGGCGTGAAGTCGAGACTGGCCTTCCCGCCCAGGTCGCGCGCCAGGCCGCGTTCGATCAGCGACGCGCCGAATCCTCGACGCTCGGGCTTTCCGGCCAGCGGCGGCCCGCCGACCTCGCGCCAGGTCAGGGTCAGCCTGGGCGGCGTGGCGGCTTCGTCGACGGTCCAACGGATCACCACTCGGCCCTCGGGCGAGGACAGGGCGCCGTGCTTGGCCGCGTTCACCGCCAGCTCGTGCAGGGTCATGTGCACCGACACCGAGGTCTCGGCGCTGAAGCTGAGGGCGGGACCGATGATGTCGAAACGATCGGCCAGATCGACGCTAAACGGCGCCAAGGCCTTTTCCAGGATCTCGTGCAGCTGGGCGCGCCCCCAGGCGCGGCGCGTCAGCAGCTCGTGCGCTTGGGACAGGGCCAGAATCCGGTTCTCGAAAACCTCGGCGAAGGCTTCCGGCGAGGGCGAGGCCCGCAGGGTCTGGCGCGAGATCGACTGGACGATGGCCAGGGTGTTCTTCACCCGGTGGTCCAGCTCCTGCAGCAGGAAGGTGCCGTGGTGGCGGGCGTCGACCAGGCTGTCATGCAGGCGGCCGCTCTCGAGCGCCGAGGCGGTGGCGCGGGCCATCACCTGCAACTTCTGCACGATCTCGGGCGAGGGGGTCTGCTCCTCGGCCCAATAGGCGCCGATCGCGGCGACCGGATCCTCCATCCGCACCGGCGTCATGACCAGGCTTTTGACGAAGGTCGGCCTATAGGCGTCGTGCGGGATGCGGTCGTCCTTGTAGATGTCTGGGATCACCACCGTCTGGCGGTTCAGCATGGCCCAGCCGGAAATGCAGGCCGACAGCGGAAAGCGCTTGCCTTTCCACAGCGGGCCGATCGCGTCCTCGTCGAAGTACCAGCACTGATCGTTGTCGCGCAGGACGAAGGCGACGCCGTCGGCGCCGGAGATGCGCCGGGCCGCCTTGCGGACCACGTCGGCCACCTCGCTGATGGTGCGCGTCGCTGAAAGCGCCTCAATCGTCTCGATCAGCGTGACCAGCCCGGTATCGGGGGGCGCGACGTCGTCTTGGGTAGCCAGTTCCAGCATGTCTTCAAGCATCGCACGCGGTTATGTCGGGAAGCCTAACATGCCGACGGCGCGGGACAAGATAAGCCGCCATGCGCGAAATGCGCGATCGCACATGCGTCAGGGTTGAGGGTTTTCGCGGTGGCGTTGTCCAAGCCGCGGCTCCCGCGAGGCAGGGGAAAGAGCGCCTAGATCTCAAGGCGCTAGCCCGATCTCAAGATTCCCGCGCGTCGCTCGCCACCATGGGCGCGCGTCAAACGGTCGCGGTCGAGAATGACGCCCTGGCGGCCTAGCTCAACACCTCCGCCAGGGCGTCGACCACCCGTTCGACGTCGCCGTCGGTCATGGCCGGATAGAGCGGCAGGGTCAGGCAGCGGGCGTACCAGGCGTCGGCGCCGGGCAGGTCGGCCAGGCCCTGGCGGTTCACGTAGTAGGGCTGGCGGTGGACCGGGATGTAGTGGACCTGCGTCCCGACGCCCTTGGCCTTCAGCGCCTCGACGACGGCGCGACGAGAACGGCCCAGGCCCTCGAAGTCGACCAGCACGGTCAAGAGGTGCAGCGCCGGGTCCGAGTAGGCGGGGCTCGCGGCCAAGCGGGCCTTGGGCGCGCGCTCGGGCAGCAGGCGGGCGTAGAGGGCGGTCAGGTCGCGGCGGCGGGCCACGAAGCGATCGAGCTTGTTCAGCTGTGACAGGCCGAGCGCGCACAGCACGTCGGGGATGCGGTAGTTGAAGCCCAGCTCCGGCATCTCGTACCACCAGGGATCGCCGCCGGCGGGGCGGACCATGCCGTGCGAGCGCAGCAGGCGCGCGCGACTTGCTAGGCCTGCGTCGTTGGTGGTCAGCATGCCGCCTTCGCCCGTGGCCAGGGTCTTGACCGGATGGAACGAGAAACTGGCGAAGCTGGAATAGGCGCCGTCGCCGACCGGGTGGGCGACGCCGTCGAAGGTCGCGATCGAGCCCAGGGCGTGCGGAGCGTCCTCGACCAGCGCCGCCCCGGCCGCGTCGGCCAGCGCCTTCAGGGCCGGCAGGTCGCAGACGTCGCCGCGCAGGTGGACGGGCAGGACGGCCTTGACGCGACGATCGCCCGCGCGGTCGAAAGCCTCAGCCAAGGTCTGCGGCGTCATCAGCCCGCTATCGGGATCGACGTCGGCGAACACCACCTCGGCGCCGACATAGCGGGCGCAGTTGGCGGTGGCCAGGAAGGTGACGGAGGGCGCGATGCAGACATCGCCTTCACCCACCCCCAGGGCCAGCATGGCCAGGTGCAGGGTCGCGGTGCCGTTGGAGACGGCCACGGCGTGGGCCGCGCCGACCTTTTGGGCGAAGGCGGCTTCGAACGCCTCGACCGTGGGGCCGGTGGTCAGGAAGTCGCCGCGCAGGGCCTCCGCGACGGCCGCGATGTCGTCGTCCTCGATCGTCTGGCGGCCGTAGGGGAGGAAGGACCCGCTCATCGCGCGGTCTTCTCCTCCAGCATCGCCAGCAGGCCCTCGGGCGACAGCCAGTCGTGGTTGTTGTCGCTGCTGTACGAGAAGTCCTCGGCGACGGGCTTGGCGCCGTCCGCGGCCGAATAGGGCTTGCGGCCGAACTCGGCGAAGTTGGGCTCGATCGCGTAGCGGTCGTCGAACTCGACGGTCGCGCGGGCGTCGTCGGCGCTGATCATGATCTCGTGCAGCTTCTCGCCGGGACGGATGCCGATCACCTTCATGCCGGCGGTCGGCGACATGGCCTTCACCAGGTCGGGCATGGCCATCGAGGGGATCTTGGGCACGAAGATCTCGCCGCCGCGCATCATGGTCAGGGACGACAGCACGAAGTCGACGCCCTCGTTCAGGGTGATCCAGAAGCGGGTCATGCGCGGGTCGGTGACCGGCAGCTCGGTGGCGCCGTTGCTCAGCATCCGGCGGTACAGCGGCACGACGCTGCCGCGCGAGCCCACCACGTTGCCGTAGCGCACGACGCAGAACCGGGTGCCGATGTCGCCCGACAGGTTGTTGGCCGCCACGAAGGTCTTGTCCGAAGCCAGCTTCGTCGCGCCGTAGAGGTTGGTCGGGTTGCAGGCCTTGTCGGTCGACAGGGCCACGACCTGCTTCACGCCGTTGCTGAGGCTGGCCCAGACCACGTTCTCGGCGCCCAGCACGTTGGTGTGGATGCACTCGGACGGATTGTACTCGGCGGCCGGCACCTGCTTCAGGGCCGCGGCGTGGATGACGATGTCGACGCCGCGCAAGGCCAGGGTCAGGCGCTCGCGGTCGCGGACGTCGCCCAGGAAGAAGCGAAGCTTGCCGAAGATCTTCTCGTCGAACTGCTCGCGCAGCTCGATCTGCATGTCGCTTTGCTTCAGTTCGTCGCGGGAATAGATGATGACCTTCCGCGGGTCATAGCGCCGCAGCACGGTCTCGATGAATCGCCGCCCGAATGAGCCGGTGCCGCCGGTGACCAGGATCACCTTGCCGTCGAGATCGAGGGATTTGGGGGAGAAACGGCCCAAGGTCTGCCTCCGAAAGACGCGCGTCTGCCGCGAAGCCGCGACGACGAAGCGTGGTTAACGATGCTGTTTGCACCCACAGACGTAAAGAGGACGTCAACCCTGACGCGCTAAGAGGGCGCATGCGCCGCTTCCGCTCACTCCCGCTGGTCCTGGCCGCCGTCCTGGCGGGCGCGCCGCTGGCCGCGCCGCAGCTGGCCCTCGCCAACGAGGGCGGCAAGAAGAGAAGGAAGAGCCGGTCACCTACTTCGCCCTGGCGCCGATCAACGCGGTGATCATGCGCCGCGACGGGCGTCGTGGGGTCATCACGCTGGAGACGGGCCTGGAGGTCAAGGATCCGGAGCTGATGAAGCGGGCCCAGGCCTCCACGCCACGCCTTAGGGCCGCCTTCGCCCAGGTGCTGATGGTCTACGCCGCGGGCCTGCGCGGCGGCGCCGCGCCGGACATGGACTATGTCGCTCGCGAACTGCAGAAGGTCGCCGACCAGGTGCTGGGCAAGCCCGGCTCCAAGGTGCTGCTGGGCTCGGCCCTGATCAGCTGAGGCTGTTTTAGCTTTTCGCCTTCCGGCGCGCCCGGAAGAAGCCGCGCAAGAGCTCGGCGCTTTCCTCGGCCAGCACGCCGCCCGTCACCTCCGGTCGCCAGTGGCAGGTCGGCTGGGCGAAGAATTTCGGACCGTGGACGACCGCGCCGCCCTTCGGGTCCTCGGCCCCGAACACCACCCGGCCGATCCGCGCGTGACTGATCGCGCCCGCGCACATGGCGCAGGGCTCGAGGGTGACCACCAGGGTGAGATCGGTGAGGCGATAGTTCTCGAGCTTGGCGGCCGCCGCCCGCATCGCGGCGATCTCGGCGTGGGCGGTGGGATCGTGGGCGGCGATCGGGCCATTGCCGGCGACCGCCAGCACTTCGCCGGTCTTGGGATCGAGGATCACCGCGCCGACCGGCGTCTCGCCCGCCTCGGCGGCCGCGCGGGCCGCGTCGAGCGCCAGGCGCATCGCGCGCCTATCCTGCTCGAAGCCTTGATCCTCGTCCTGATCGGTGCGCATTAGCAGACCTTGAAAAGCCCATCGTGAGATGCGCCCAGCCCCAGAAGGACGCCGAAGTGACCCAACCCCACGATCCCCTGTACGAGCCTGAACTCGACGGTCAAGACGGCGATCTCGACGGCGGTCCCGGCGAGCGGGTCGCCAAGGCCCTGGCGCGGGCGGGCGTGGCCTCGCGGCGCGAGGTCGAGCGGCTGATCGAGGCCGGCCGCGTGGCGATCAACGGCAAGGTGCTGACGACGCCGGCGATCAAGGTCAAGCCGGGCGACTTTCTCACTGTCGACGGCCAGCTGGTGGCCGAGCGCGAGCCGACGCGGATCTTCCGCTACCACAAGCCCACGGGCCTGATGACCACCCACAACGACCCCAAGGGTCGTCCGACGGTGTTCCAGACCCTCCCTAAGGACCTGCCGCGCCTGATCTCGGTCGGACGCCTGGACTTGAATTCCGAGGGGCTGCTGCTGCTGACCAATGACGGCGAGCTGTCGCGCGCGCTGGAGACGCCCAGCAACGCCTGGGTCCGCCGCTATCGCGCCCGCGCCTTCGGCGACACCACCCAGGCCAAGCTGGACACGCTGAAGGACGGCGTGACCATCGAGGGCGTCAAGTACGGGTCCATCGAGGCCCGGCTGGACAAGGCTCACGACAAGGCCGGCGGCGGCAAGAACATCTGGATCACGGTCTCGCTGTCGGAAGGCAAGAACCGCGAGGTCCGCAAGGTGCTGGAGTCGGTCGGCCTGAAGGTCAACCGCCTGATCCGGATGTCCTACGGTCCGTTCGCGCTAGGCGCCCTGGCCGCGGGCCAGATCGAGGAGGTCGGGCCCCGGGTGATCCGCGAGCTCCTGGAAGGCGTCGTGCCGCCCGAGAACATGCCGACCGGCGATCGCCCGAAGTTCGCCGGCATCGCCAACCCGGTGAAGGCGCCGGGCACCGACGGCGGCGGCGATCTCCAGCGCCGGGGCGTGCCGCGCGCCGATCGGGACCTCAAGCCCGCCGCGCCGGAAAAGCCCGAAAAGCCCGTCTACAAGGCCGGCTGGGCCAAGCCGAAGAAGAAGGTCTCGCCGCATGCGCCGGCCAAGGGCGCGGCCAAGCCCAAGCGCGCGCCGGCCAAGTCGCTGGAGACCAAGTTCATCGACGACCGCAAGCCCGTCGCCCGGGGCAAGCCCACGGCGCGTCCCGGCGCGAAGCCGGCCCCAAAGGTCGCCCCAAAGGCCGCCCCAAAGGCCGCCGACGGCGCGGCGCGTCGGGTCTCGGAAAAGTCCGGAAAGCCGATGGGCCGTCCCAGCCCGCGCCCCGCGGGCGGCCGAGGCCCCGCGCCGCGCGGCGGCCCCAAGCGTTAGGGCCTGGAGCGCGTTAGGCTTAAGTGTGAGCGGTCAAACCGCTCGAACGCGCTCTAAGTCTATGAATTGGAGCCTGTTGATCTGGTTTAGATGGTTCCGTCTAAACCAGACGGGCTCTAGGCCGTCGCCGGCGTCTGCAGTCGCGTCCAGCGGCGCAGGGCCGGCCAGCGGGCGGCCAGCTCGGCCACGCCGATGAAGCCGGCCAGCATGACGAGCGCGCTGGCGATCAGTCCGGCCTTGAACTCGTGCGGCGCGTCGGGGCGGGTGGTCATCGGACGGATCAGCAGCAGGATCACGGCGTTGTTGGCCGCGTGCGCGCCGATCCCCAGCTCGATGCCGCCCAGGCGCAGGGCCATCCAGGTCAAGCCCGCCCCCATCGCCGCACGGACCAGGAAGGCGTCGAGGTTCGGGTCGAAGTGGATGGCGGCGAACAGCAGGCCGTTCAGCGCCATCAGCAGGATCGGGTCGCGGACATAGGCGGCGCTCTGCTTCAGCAGCCAGCCCCGGAACACCAGCTCCTCGGCCGCGGCGGCGAGGATCAGCAGGCCGACGGCCATGGTCGCGTAGAGGGTCCGTCCCACGAGGTTCGGCGACATGCGCCACAGAGGCGGATCGATCGGCTGGCCGGTGAAGGCGGCGATGGCGACGAGCGCGGTCATGGCCCCGCCCACCAGCACCAGTCCGCCGAGCAACAGGCGCTTGCGGAAGCGACCGCCGCAATTGACGTATTCCGTCACGCGGCGGTGGTGGATCGCGCCGGCCGCGTACACGAAGCCGACCGCCGCGCCCAGATTGACGCCGGCCAGCACCGCCAGCAGGAACAGTGATTGCCGCGCGGATGGATCGATGAGGGTCGGGTCGCTGAAGATCTGGAAGAGGTCGCCCGCCGCCGGCGCGCCGTCCAGGCCGCTGACGATCAGCAGGGCCGCCAGGGTCGCGGTGATGGCGCCGAGCAGGGCGGCCACGGCCCCCGCCAGCACGCCGACCGGCACCGCGAAGAGGCTGCGCCATGGGTCGCGGTCGTACGGGGACAGGTCGGCCAGAAAGGGCGAACGCCTCGCCGCCTCCAGGATCTCGCCCATGCGCATCGTTCGATCGCCCTTCCCTTCAGAGGCGACTAAGAGGGGGCGGCGGGCCACTTGTAAAGCGCGCGCTTGCCGCAGCGCGTCAAGGACGGCACACATCCCGTTACGGGTTGTAAGGGGAACATCATGAGCGATGGGCATTTGGGCAAGGGTGGCGCGGGCGGCGCGCACCTGCATCGGCTGGTGCTGTTCTCGGACGCGGTGTTCGCCATCGCCATCACGCTGCTGGCGATCGAGATCCATCCGCCTGAGCACTGGCATGGCGCGGCGGATCTGTTCGCCCAGATGGGGCCCAAGCTGCTGGCCTACGTGGTCAGTTTCGCGGTGATTGGCGTCTGCTGGTTCAGCCACCGCCGGGTGTTCGCACGTCTTGTCCGCGCCGATGCGGGCCTCGATTTCACGAACTTCTTGGTGCTGGGCCTGATCGGCCTGCTGCCACTGGGCACGGAGCTTCTCTGGGAGCAGCGGGGCGGCCAGGCCCTGCCGATCTATGTGGGCCACGTGGCGCTGATCGGCGTCGCCATGGGCGCGGTCTGGGGCTACGCCGCCTTCATCGGGAAGCTGACCGAGCCGATGCCGGCGGCCGAGGCCTGGTTCGTGCTGTTTCGCGTGACCGTTCTGCCTGGGCTGATGTGCGGCCTGACGATGGTCAGTCTGGTCTATCCCTGGGGCTGGGCCGTGATGGCGGCCTTGGTGTTCGGCATGTCCTGGCTGGGTCGCCGCATCGTCCGCGTCCCCGCCGCCGCTGAGGCCGCCTGATGCGCATCGTCTCAGGCCAGTATCGCGGCAAGGCCATCGTCGCCCCGCCGGGCGGTTCGACCCGCCCCACCTCGGATCGCGCGCGCCAGGCCGTGTTCAATATCCTCGAGCACGCCGCCTGGGCGCCGGAGCTGCACGGCGCGCGGGTGATCGACGTCTTCGCCGGCTCGGGCGCTCTGGGCCTGGAGGCCCTGTCGCGCGGCGCCAGCTTCTGCCTGTTCGTCGAGACCGACGACGCCGCGCGCGGCGCGATCCGCGAGAACATCGACGCCATGACCCTGTTCGGCGTCACGCGGGTGCATCGCCGTGACGCCACGGACCTGGGTCCGCGCCCGGCCAGCGCCGGCGCGCCGTTCGACATCGCCTTCCTCGATCCGCCCTACGCCAAGGGCCTTGGCGAGAAGGCCGTGGCCGAACTGAAGGCCCACGACTGGCTGGCGCCCGGCGCGATCCTGATGTTTGAGCGGGGCCGGGACGAGCGTGATCCCGTGCTGGAGGGCTTCGAGCAGATCGACGCGCGCGACTACGGCGCCGCGCGCGTCCTGTTCTTCAAGCGTCTCTAGATCACCACGCTTTGGCTCCCACCCGGTTGTCGAGTTGGGCGCGGAGGTTGGAAAGGCCCAACCGCGTGATGCGGTAGGGCCCGCCATCCTGGCTGGCGATCAGCCGTTTGCGTTTCAGCGACTGGAAAATTCCGACCGTGCAGTCGGTCAGGGCCCAGCCGTCGCGGGTGACGCAGATGGCCGTGACGATCCGGCCCTTCTCGTCGCGTTCGAGTTCGATCCGGCCGCCTTGGGCCAGGGCGTGCAGCGTCCTTTGCTGCGGCTTTGAGATGTTCAAGGGAATGTCCGAGAGATCGAGGCATGCGATCGCGCAACCGGCGGGTCTCTTCGAGACCCCTCTCTTTCAAGAACGGGCGTGACTTGCCACGCCCTGGGCGACTGCGCGGGCGGATAGCGGGCCTCTAGACTTTCGAACCGAAGCTCGGAGCCTGTTAGGCCCGCGCCTCGCGCACAATCTCGGACATGAACCACACTGGGTTTCGGATAGGACGAAAGATGGCACCACGGCGGGCCAAGCTCAAGCGCCCTATTTCTTGGCCTTCGCCGGCGTGGTCTGGGACACCTTCACCGGCGCGCCCTGCTGGCGGGCGTCGCTGACCAGGCTGGCGCAGTCGGCGTCCTTGGCCTCGCCGGCGGTGAGGAAGGGCAGCAGCAGGGCGGCGGGATTGACCAGCGAGGCCAGCGCCGCGGCGACGCCGCCTTGACCGACCGCCTTGCTGGGGTCGAGGCCGATCTTCGGCGCCAGGAACGGGCCCCGGATCGTGATCGGGATGAACAGGCGCACCAGGCGCGGCTTCTTGCTGTCGCCCTCGATGCGGAAGTCCATCCGTTCGGTCTGAAGATTGATCGTGCCGCGTCCGCGCGCCAGCACCACGCCGGTGTCGGCGACCAGGTGGTTGGTCGTCATGACGCCGTTCTTGACCGAGAAGTCGGCGACGGCGCAGCGCACGGGCGTCTCCTTGTCGCTCTTGGACAGCAGCAGGATCAGGCCCTTTGAGGCGTTGACCCCAAGCAGCTCGGCGAAGGCCTGGCGCATCTGGCCGCGCGGCGCGACCAGCGTCACCTCGCCACTAGCGGTCGAGGCGGCGCGATGGACGCTGGCGCCGACGCCCGTCAGCTTGGCGCGGGCCATCACCGACCCGGAGATCGCCGGCTTGCCGTCGCTCTGGATGGGGATGAACTCTTCGATCCGACCGTTGGTCAGTCGCACGTCGAGATCGGTGCGGGGGACGGCCGGACGGGCGTCCAGGCGGACCTTCCCGCGCAGATCGCCGTGCGAGAAGGTGAAGGCCAGCGGATCCAGGGTCAGCACGCCGTTTTCGAGCAGCGCGTCGACGCTGACCTTGCGCAGCGGCAGGTTCGGCGCGTTCACGGCGTCGGCGCGGTAGCTGACCTTGGCGTCCATGGCGCGGACGCGCTCCACCTGAAGCGTGGCGTCGGGCAGCAGGCGCTGGGTGGCGTCGCGCTGGGCGGCCTCGACCTTTTGGCCGGCCGAGGCGGTTTCGCCGCGACCCGTGGCCGGCGCCGCGCCGACCAGGCTGCCGAGGTCGTCGAAGTCCAGGCGCTTGGAGCGGAGCTCGGCTTCCAGATACGGCCGCTCGCGTCCGGTCAGGACGAAAAGATCGCCGGCGATGTCGCTGTCGCCGATCTGGCCGGTCAGCTTCTGAAAGTCGTAGCGCGGTCCCTTGCGGACCATGCGGCCCGAAACCCGATAGGGCGGGGTGTTGGGCAGGGTCAGCCCGGTCAGGTCGTGCAGGCGGTTCAGGTCCGCGCCGGACACGGTCAGGTCCGTCTCGAAGCGGCCAAGGTCAAAGGGCCGCGTGATCTGGCCATGGGCGACGATACGCGTGGCGCCCGCGCGGACCTGGGCGTCGAACGGGTAGGGGCGGCTGGGCGAGATGTTCAGCAGCGGCCCGCCGCTGATCTCCGCCACGAAGGCTGAGCGGTTGAGGGTTCCGTTTCCCTCCAGCACGAAGCGACCGCCACGATCGCCGGCCCGCTCCTGGGCGTTCACCGAGCCGACGAACAGCGTCCCGCGCTGGCGGTCGTCGAAGCGCAGCTTGCCCTCGTTGATCACGAAGCGCTGAACGGCCGGCAGCTTCAGCGGCTTGTCGCTCTTGCGGGCCCCGAAGGTCCAGTTGGCCTTGCCGTCCTTGTCGCGCAGCAAGCGCACGTCCGGCTTGTCCAGCGCCAGGAAGGGCAGGATCACGTCGCCGCGCAGCAGCGGCAGGATCTTGATCTGCAAGGCGATGCGCTGGACCTGGGCCATCTGGCCGGCTTCGGGATCGACCTTGGCCGCCCAGGCCGGCTGCCCGATGCGGACGCCGTAGGCTTCGGCCTTGGGCGAGAACGACCAGGGATGGACGCGCAGGTCGCCGGTGATCGCCACCTCGCGCTGCATCTGGGCGGACGCGTAGCGCCCGATCGGCCCGCGCAGCCAGTTCCAGTCGAAGATCACCAGGAAGGCGATCACGGCCGCCGCCAGGGCGAGCGCCGACCCGATGCCGATCAGCGCGCGGCGCGACAGACCGCGCAACGGACGGCGCGGCGGCTTCGGGGACAAGGTGGCGTCGGCGGTCGACAGCGGCGTGGCTCCGGTTGATCCCTCCTAACGCGCGAGGCGGCCGATCGTGTTCCCGACGGAGGGCTTCCCCTGTGGCCGCGACGGGCGGCTAGCCTCACCTCAAACAATTGTTTGAGGGCGGAAGATGGCGATCGAGGCGGTGATCTGGGACTTCGGCGGCGTCTTCACGACCTCGCCGTTCGAGGCCTTCCGCCGCTACGAGATCGAACGCGGCCTGCCCAAGGATTTCATCCGCACGGTCAACGCCACCGATCCCGACGTCAACGCCTGGGCCCGGTTCGAGCGGGCCGAGATCGACGCGGCGGCCTTCGACGGCCTCTTCCTGGAAGAAGCCATGCGCCTGGGCCACGCCGTGCGCGGGGGCGAGGTGCTGCCGCTGCTGTACGGCGACCTTCGCCCCCGGGTCATGGAGGCCCTGAAGGCGTGCAAGGCTCGCTTCAAGGTCGGCTGCATCACCAACAACGTTCCGACCGGCCACGGTCCCGGCATGGCCCAGAGCGCCGAAAAGGCGCTGGCGGTCGGCGAGATCATGGCCCTGTTCGACGCGGTGATCGAAAGCTCCAAGGCCGGGGTGCGGAAGCCCGATCCGCGCATCTACCAGATGATGTGCGAACGCTTGAGCGTCGCGCCGGAGGCGTGCGTCTATCTCGACGACCTGGGGATCAACTGCAAGCCGGCGGCGGCCCTGGGGATGACCGCCATCAAGGTCTCCAGCGAGGCGCAACTTCTGGCGGACCTTGCCGAAGCGACCGGATTGGCGTTCTGAGGGTCCAAGAGACTCTTACGGAGGAACCATGTCCCGTCCCCGGATCGGCGCCGCCGCCGCGATCGCCCAGCTCGACGGCTGGCGGATCGCGGAAGACCACGCGGACGCCATCGCCAAGACCTTCCGCTTCGCCGACTTCAATGAGGCGTTCGGGTTCATGACCCGTGTCGCCCTGATGGCCGACAAGCTCGACCATCACCCCGAGTGGTTCAATGTCTACAACCGCGTCGAGGTGCTGCTGACCACGCACGACGCCGACGGGGTGACGGAGCTGGACGTGACGCTCGCGAAGTTCATGGACAGCGCCGCCTGAAGAATTCAAACTCGCGTTTGAATTATAATCGGGAGGACGCCGCATGGCGCAGAGCACGGGCCGGGTCGCCGGCAAGAAGGCCTTCATCACCGGTGGGGCCCAGGGCCTGGGCGCGGCGGCGGGGCGGCGATTGGCCGAGGAAGGCGCCAAGGTCGCGCTGGCCGACCTCAACCTGGCGGGCGCCCAGGCGGTCGCGGACGAGATCAACGCCCGCCACGGCGCCGGGACGGCCTTCGCCTATGCGCTGGACGTGACCCAGGAAGACCAGTGGATCGAGGTCCTGGAGAAGGCGGTCGGCGACATGGGCGGGCTGTCGGTGCTGGTCAACAACGCCGGCATCGGCGGTGACGGCCCGATCGAGAGCCTGGACTTCGGGCTCTGGAAGAAGGTGATGTCGGTCAATGTCGACTCGGTGTTCCTGGGCGCCAAGCACGCCCTGACCCACATGCGGGCTCACCAGCCCGGCTCGATCATCAATCTGAGCTCGATCGCCGGCCTGATCGCCAACGGCAATTCCCCGGCCTACAACGCCTCCAAGGCGGCGGTCTGGCTGCTCAGCAAGAACATCGCCCTCTACTGCGCCAAGATGAAGCTCGACATCCGCTCTAACTCCATCCACCCGACCTTCATCGACACCCCGATCCTGGACGGCTTCTCGGCCCGGTTCGGCAAGGAAGAAGCTTTCGCCAAGCTGGCCCGCCAGGTGCCCATGGGCCGGATCGGCGAGCCCGCCGACATCGCCAACGCCGTGCTCTACCTGGCCAGCGACGAGAGCAAGTTCATGACCGGCGCCGAGATCAAGGTCGACGGCGGCATTTCGGCGATGTGAGGATCGAAAGTTCCTCCCCCGCGGCGCGGGGGAGGTGGCCCAGAGGCCCGGAGGGGGCGAGCTGGTCGTTTGCCGTGAAGGCCCCCTCAGTCGCTCCGCGACAGCTCCCCCGCATCGCGAGGGAGCAACTTAAGCGGCGCCTACCGCGGCGCCCTTTTCGCCAAGATCCGCTGCAAGGTCCGGCGGTGCATGTTCAGGCGGCGCGCGGTTTCCGAGACGTTGTGGCCGCACATCTCGTAGACGCGCTGGATGTGCTCCCAGCGGACGCGGTCGGCGCTCATCGGGTTCTCCGGCGGCGTCGGCGCGGCGTCCTTGGCGGCGAGCAGGGCGCGGGCCACATCGTCGGCGTCGGCGGGCTTGGAGAGGTAGTCGACCACCCCCGCCTTCACCGCCGCCACCGCCGTGGCGATGTTGCCGTAGCCCGTCAGCATGATGACCTTGGCGTCCGGTCGGGCGTCGCGCACGGCCTCGACGACCTTCAGGCCCGAGCCGTCCTCGAGCCGCATGTCGAGCACGGCGTGGGCCGGCGCCTGGGCGCGCAGGATCGTCAGGGCCTCGGCCACGGAAGCGGCCAGCGTCACCTCGAACCCGCGCTGTTCCAGAGCCCGTCCGAGCCGGGTCCGCAGCGGGCCGTCGTCGTCCAACAGAAGCAGCGTCTTGTCCGGCAGCGCCGAAACCAGCTCTCCGATATCCGCCATGAAGTCAGCGCCTCCCCGCGCTAATACTCAACAGGCCAAATAATATTCTATCCTTCCGCGCATCCGCGTCATAACTCAAGCCCCTGTATAGCCTGGAGCTTCGAGCGCGGCGCGCGGCCAGCGCGCGGACACCACGGCGCCGCCGCGACGTCCATTGCGGAAATCCACTGTCGCCCCGGTCCGTTCCAGCAAGGTCTTGGCGATGAAGAAACCCAGCCCCATGCCGATATGGCCGGTGCGCGAGCCTTCGGCGCCCGGACGGGTGGTCACATAGGGCTCGCCCAGCTTGGCCAGAACCTCGGGAGAGAAGCCCGGGCCGTCGTCGCGGGCCTCGATGACAATATGTCGCGGGTCGAAGCGGGCGATGACGATCACCTCGCTACGGGCGAAGTCGACGGCGTTCTCCACGATCGAGGTCATGGCGTGGATGATCTCGGGGCGTCGCCAGATGTCGGGGGCGGTCTCGCCGGAGGGGCCATTGACCACGGCCTCCACGCGGATGCCGTGGACCATGTGCGGCTCGATGACGTCCTGGACCAGCTGAACCAGGCTCATGCGCTCATGGACGGCGTCCTGGGCCTCGGGCATCTCGGTCAGGCGCTGCAGGATCTCGCGGCAGCGCGCGGCCTGGCCGATCAGGAGCTCGGCGTCCTCGCGGACCTCCTCGCTGGTGGCGTTGCGGGCCATCTCGCGCGAGACGACCGAGATGGTGGCCAGCGGCGTGCCCAGCTCGTGCGCCGCCGCCGCCGCCAGGGCGCCCAGGGCCGAGAGCCGCTGCTCGCGGGCCAGCACCGTCTCGGTGACGTTCAGGGCCAGCTCCATCCGGGCGGACTCGCTGGCCGCCTGCCAGGCGTAGGCGGTGGTCAGGACGATGCCGACGATGCGGGCGGAGACGACGAACCACAGATTGAACGGCGAGGAAGCTGGAAGGATCGGGCTGCCGTCGACGGTGGGCAGGGGCATATGGAAAATGGCCAACAGGATCGAGGCGGCGATGGCCAGGGCCCCGAGGCCCATCGCATAGCGCGCGGGCAGGGTGGCCGCCGCCAGGGTGGCCGGCGCGATCAGCAGCAAGGCGAACGGATTGTAGGCGCCGCCGGTCAGGTAGATCAGGCCTGACAGCTGCAGGATGTCCCAGGCGATCTGTGCGGTCGCCTCGCCGTCGCGGGCCATCCTTTGGCCGTTGGCCGCCAAGCCCAGCAGGACGTTCAGCCAAGCCGAAAGCGCCACCAGGGTGAAGCACATCGCCCAAGGCACTTGCATCTTTAGCGCCAGGCCCGAGATCAGCAGGGCGGCCGTCTGGCCGACGACCCAGGCCCAGCGCTGGGCCAGCAGCGTGCGAACGCGAAGACGACTGCGACGCAGGCCCGGCGCCGTCCAGCTCCAGGCGTCGTCTTGCGCCGGCTCGTCGCCCGGCCTATCGAGCCCGTTGCGACGTGGATCCTCGGGCATTCCAGCGAACGAGACGTCAGCCATGATCGCAAGATTGTCCAGAATTGCGCGCTTTGCGAGTGCAAAAGGACGAGCTGAGACAAAAGGATGCGCCTCCGATGCTTCGTCAACGTTTGGTCCTGATCGTCGCCTGCCTGCTGGGTCTGCTCGTTGTCGGCGGCCTCGCCTGGAGCGCCAGCGCGCTGAAGGAGCAGCCCGCCGCGGCGGTCGGCGGTCCCTTCCAACTGGTCGACCAGAACGGCGCCCCGACCACCGAGAAGGTGCTGAAGGGCAAGTGGAGCGCGGTGTTCTTCGGGTTCACCTACTGCCCCGACGTGTGCCCGGGCACCTTGCAGGGGCTGGCGGCGGCGACCGAGCTGCTAGGGCCGCAGGGCAAGGATCTGCAGATCGTCTTCATCTCGATCGATCCCGAGCGCGACACGCCCGCTCAGATGAAGACCTACCTGTCCGCGGACTATGTGCCCAAGTCGACGATCGGCCTCACGGGGACCCAGGCGCAGGTCGACGCGGCGGCCAAGGCCTACAAGGTCTATTACGCCAAGGTCGGGGCGGGGCCGGGCTACACCATGGATCACTCGACGGCGATCTACCTGATGGACCCCAAGGGGCGCTTCAAGACGGTGGTCCCCTACAACCAGCCCCCGGCCGACATCGCCGCGCGGATCAAGGCGGCGATGGACTAGGCTTCTCCGCGGCTCAGGCGCGCAGGATCTTGCTCATCGCCTTGCCCTTGGCCAGTTCGTCGACCAGCTTGTCGAGATAGCGGATCTCCCGCATCAGCGGGTCGGCGACCTCCTCGACGCGCACGCCGCAAACGACGCCCGTGATGGCGAGGCGCGCCGGGTTCAGCGCGGGCGCTTGGGCGAAGAGGGTTTCGAAGTCGGTGCGCCGCGTCAGATGGTCCCGCCGGGCTGAAACCCGTCAGCCAGAGAATGATCTCGTCGACCTCGGCTTTCGTCCGGCCCTTCTTCTCGGCCTTGGCGACATAGAGCGGGTAAACACTGGCGAAGCTGGTCGTGTAGAGCCGGTGCTTGGTCATCGCGATCCCTTCGCGTCGCTTCTCCACGAGCTTAGCATCGCCCATCTGTGGTGATAGGGGGCCGCGCCCGCGCAAAGCGATGCGACGCCGCACCGCAAGGCTAGACTCTATTAGGTATCGCCGTGCTATGTTGCGCTGCAACATTGCGGGTGCGACATGCTCTACGCCCTTCACGAGGCGGCTTACTACGCCTCCACTCCGATGCGCCTGGCGGCGCTGGCGGCCCGGGACTTCTGGGGATCGCCGCTGAACCCGGCCGGCGACACGGCCCTGGGCCGGCGCATGCACGCCGGCGCGGACCTGTTCGCCAACGTCACGCGACGCTACGGCAAGCCCAAGTGGAACATCGACAAGATCAAGGTCGGTCAGGTCGATGTCCGCGTGCGGCCGACCGTGGTTTGGGAAAGCCCCTGGGCGCGTCTCATTCAGTTCGACCGCGACATGGCCGACATGCGCCGGGCGGGCAAGTTCTCGCTGGATCCCGCGGTGCTGATCGTCGCGCCGCTGTCCGGCCACTACGCGACCCTGCTGCGCGGCACGGTCGAGGCCTTCCTGCCCGACCACGCCGTCTTCATCGTCGACTGGATCAACGCCCGCGAGGTCTCGGTCCTGGAGGGGCGCTTCGACTTCCACGACTATATCGACCACGTCATCCAGATGCTGGAAGTGCTGGGTCCGCGCCCCAACGTGGTCGCCGTCTGCCAGCCCGGCCCGCCGGTCCTGGCCGCCGCCGCCCTGATGGCCGAGCAGAACCATCCCTCGCGTCCCGCCAGCATGACCTTCATGGGCTCGCCGATCGACGCGCGCCTGTCGCCGACGGTCACGAACCAGCTGGCCGAGGAAAAGCCGTTCACCTGGTTCCAGTCGAACATGATCTACACCGTGCCGCCGCCCTACGCGGGCGCGGGGCGGCGCGTCTATCCGGGCTTCGTCCAGCTGGCCAGCTTCATGAGCATGAACGCCGAGCGCCACCAGGAGGCCCACCGGCGTTACTTCAACCACCTGGTCAGCGGCGACGGCGACAGCGCCGACAAGCACTTGGAGTTTTACGACGAGTACCTGTCGGTGCTGGACCTGACCGAGGAGTTCTATCTCCAGACCATCGACATCGTCTTCCAGCAGTATCTGCTGCCCAAGGGCGAGCTGACGCATCGTGGAACGCGGGTGAAGCCCGAGGCGATCACCGACATCGGGCTGATGACGGTCGAGGGCGAGAACGACGACATCTCCGGCATCGGCCAGACCCAGGCCGCCCACGGCCTTTGCCCGAACATCCCCGAGGACATGAAGCTGGACTATGTCCAGCCCAGCGTCGGCCACTACGGCGTGTTCAATGGCCGCCGGTTCCGTGAGGAGATCTATCCCCGCGTCCGCGCCTTCATCCGCAAGTGCGACCCGAATTTCGCGGAAGAAGCGTAGGGGCCGCATCTTGCGGCGCGGCCCACCGCACGCGATCTAGGGCCCATGTTCTCGCGCATGGCTCAGAGGTTCTTGGACGGCGATCGGCTGGAGATCGGCGGCTGGCCGGTCCGGCTGCGCGTCGACGGCCGGGCGCGGCGGGTGTCGCTGCGGGTCGATCGCGCCAAGTCCGAAGTCGTCGCCCTGGCGCCCAGCCCGCGCCGCCTGAACGAGGCCGTCGCCTTCGCCCAGGAGAAGTCCGGCTGGATCGCCAAGCAGCTGGAGGCCCTGCCGCAACGTCAGAGCCTGGCGCCGGGCGGCGTGCTGCGTCTGAACGACAAGCCCTATCGCCTCGAGGTCGGTCCCGGCCGCGCCCGGCTTGAAGAGGGCCGCATCGTCGCGCCCGATGACCCCAACTGGGGCCTGAAGGTCATCCGCCTGGCCAAGCGCGAGGCGCTGACGGTGCTGACCGAACGCACCGCTATTCACGCCGCCGCCCTGGGCCGACCGACGCCGTCGGTGGCGGTGGCCGATCCGAAGGCCCGTTGGGGCTCATGCCGGCCCGCCACGCCGCGCGCGGCGGCGGCGATCCGCTACAGCTGGCGGCTGATCCTGGCTCCGGCGGCGGTGGCCGACTACGTCGCCGCCCACGAGTGCGCGCACCTGATCGAAGCCAACCACGGGCCCAGGTTCTGGGCCTTGTGCGAGCAATTATTGGCCGGTGATCCGGCGCCGCATCGGGCGTGGCTGCGGGCCCACGCCGCGGAACTGCACGCGATCGGGGCGTGAGATGAAAATCTTCCCCCTGTGGGGGAGGCGGCCGAAGGCCGGAGGGGGGCGTGGCCGGGTCTCCGGGTTCTTCCCCTCCTCCATCGGCTACGCCGACACTTCCCCCGCTAGGGGGAGGATTTCGATCAGTACGGCAGCTGCCCAGGCGGCGGGGCGGTCCCGGCTGGCGTTTCCGCCGCGGGGCCCTCGGGCGTCGGGTTGAGCAGGTCGCCGATCGGGTCTGGCGCTTCCGGAGGCGGCGCGACGCCGCCGGGAATCGGCGTGGCCTTCAGGCGCGGCAGGGCGGCGGTCATGAACGAACGCCAGATCTCGGCCGGGGCGCCGCCGCCGGTCACGCGGCGCATGGTGGTGTTGTCGTCCTTGCCGGTCCAGACGGCGGTCACGAAGCCGCCCGTGTAGCCGACGAACCAGGCGTCGCGATAATCGCTGGTCGTGCCGGTCTTGCCGGCGATGTCGTAGCCAGGGACGTCGGCGCGCTTGCCGGTGCCAGCGGCGACGACCTCGCGCATCATCTGGTTCATGTACTGCAGGGCCGGCGAGCCGATCACCGCCGCGCGGGCCTGCTTGTCGACATTGTGGTCGTAGAGCACCTTGCCCTTGGCGGTGCGGATGCGCTCGATGCCGTAGCCCTTGGCCAGGAACCCACCGTTGGCGAACGGGGCGTAGGCCTGGGCCATCTCCATCGGCGACACCTCGACGGCGCCCAGGGCCATCGACGGGTCGAGCTGGATCTTGCTGGTGATGCCCAGCCGCCGGGCGGTGTTGGCGACGTTGCTGGTGCCCACCTCGCTGGCCAGGCGCGCGGCGACCGTGTTGATCGACTCCGCCAGGGCCGTCTGCATCGTGATCGCGCCGAGATATTTACCGGTGTAGTTGCGCGGCTCCCAGTTGCCGATCTTCACCGGCTCGTCGACCACCACCACGTCGGGCGTGCGGCCCTGCTCCATGGCGGTGAGATAGACGAAGGGCTTGAAGGCCGAGCCGGCCTGACGGCGGGCGGTGGTGGCGCGGTCGAACTGGCTGTCGGCGTAGTCGGCGCCGCCGACATAGGCCCGGATGCGGCCCTCACCGTCGATCGCGACCAGCGCCGACTGCTGGACGCCCTGCTTTTCATAGCTCTCGACGCCCTGTTTCACGGCGCGCTCGGCGGCGACCTGGATCGGCAGGTCCAGGGTGGTCTCGACCACCAGGTCCTCGGTCGGTTCGCCGACCAGCGAGCGGACCTGGGCGTCGATATAGTCGGTGAAGTACTGGGCGCGCTGGTTGGCCAGGGTGGCCGAGACCTGCACCGGAGTCTTGAACGCCTCGTCGCGCTGCTCGGGCGTAATGGCCTTGATGCGCACCATCTCGTCGAGGACGATCGTGGCGCGGCGGGCCGCGCGCTCCTTGGCCGAGACCGGCGAGTAGCGGGCCGGGCCCTTCATCATGCCGGCCAGCAAGGCCGCTTCGCCGATGGAGAGCTCCTTGGCCGGCTTGTTGAAATAGCGCTGCGAGGCGGCCTCGATCCCATAGGCGCCGGCGCCGAAATAGACCCGGTTCATATAGAGGGCCAGGATCTGCTTCTTGGAGAACTTCATCTCCAGCCACACGGCCAGGATCAGCTCCTGGGCCTTGCGGCGATAGTTCTGGGCGGGGCTCAGGAACAGGTTGCGGGCCAGCTGCTGGGTGATGGTCGAGCCGCCGCGCTGGGGCCCGTCATGGGTGGCGTTCCACACCGCCGAGCGGATGATGCCCCAGGGATTGAAGCCGAAGTGGTGATAGAACTGGCGGTCCTCGATCGCCACGAAGGCGGCCGGCACATATTCGGGCAGGGCGTCGATGTCGACCGGCGGCGCGTACTGGCTGCCGCGCACGGCCAAAAGGGCGCCCGAGCGATCCAGATAGTTGATCGAGGGCTGGCGCTTGACGTCGTACAGGGTCGAGGTGTCGGGCAGGTCGCGGGCGAACACCGCGAAGAAGGCCACGACAAAGATCAGGCCCCAGATCCCGAGTACGGTTCCCCAATAGACCAGGGCCTGAAACGGGGTGCGTTGCGGCTTCGCCGGCTTGTTTCCGCCGAAGGGTCCGTTCGCCATGATGGTATCGTTCCTGCGCGCGCCGGGGGGTCTTTAAGCGCGTTCCGTTTAGCTGAACCCCACAAAACGCGCGACAAGATTGACGAGATATGAACGCGGCGGTTTTCAGGCCGTTCAGGCGCGATCCGGATCGGTGCGCCAGACGCGCCAGCTTTCGAAGGCCGCGGCCAGGCTCGCGACGAGGATCGCGATGGTCAGGGCATGGAAGCCGTAGGGCAGCGGCGCGATGGGCGTGGCGAGCAGACCCAGGACGCCGATGATCGCAAACAGCCGTCCGGCCAATCGGTTGGACTTGTCCCAGGCCAGGCGGCTGCGCAGCGCCCAATAGGTGCGCACGCCGACAACTGGATTGGGCTTGGCCCGGCCCAGGAACGCGCCCATGCCCAGGAAGATCACCGACAGGCCGCCCATCATCAGCCGCAGGAACGGACCTTCGTCGCCCGTCGCCGGCAGGCGGCCAAAGGCGATCGCGGTCAGGAGCGCCGACACGAGGGCCGATACGGCCAGGACGATGATCCGGCCTAGCCGATAGGTGAAGCGTTCGGCGGCAGGATCACGGCTCTGCTTTTCCATCGCCACGCAGAAGACGGAAACGCCGCCGGCCAACAGGGCGAGGAAGGCGATGACGCTGGCCATCTCCGTGCGGTCGCCCCATCGGTCGACACGCCCCGAGGCGGTGAAATGCATCGGCATGGGGCCGGGCGGGCCCGCCTGCCATACGATGACCGCCGCGCCGAGGATCGCGGCCACCACCACGATCGTGACCAGATCGATCAGCCGCAGGCCGGTGTTGGTCCCGCGCAGGTCTTCGTCGTCCTTCATGGCTTGCTCTCCTTGCCGTCCGGGGGTGAGCCCTCGCCGGTCCCCATCAGGTCCATCATGAACGCCAGGGCTTCTTCGACCGCCGAGATGACCAGGCGGTAGCGGACGGAGGCGCCGTCCTTCTCGGTCTCGACCAGACCGGCGGCCTTCAGCGCCGCGAGGTGGGCGGTGACCGTGGGCCAGGCCATGTCGAAGCGGCTGGCGATGTCGCCCGACGCCATGGGCGCGTCCCGCAGCATGGCGATCATGCGGCGTCGCGCCGGGTGCGACAGGGCCTTGAAGACCTCGTTCATGGCGATATTAGTGAATTAGCTAATTGGCTAAGTCAAGAGAAACGACGGCGCCTGCGATCCTGCCTTGGCGCGGCGCGGGCGGACCGCCATAACCACGCCCGTGTACGTTCCTCCCGAATCCCCAGAGCTCGATCAGGCGCGCGACGTCCTGCGCCGCACGTTCGGCCACGCCGATTTCCGCGGCATGCAGGCCGGCGTGGTCAATGAGATCCTGGCCGGGCGCAGCGCCATGGCCGTGCTGCCGACCGGCGGCGGCAAGAGCCTGTGCTACCAGATCCCGTCGCTGATCCGGCCGGGCGTCGGCCTGGTGGTCTCGCCGCTGATCGCCCTGATGGCCGACCAGGTCCAGGGCCTGCGCCAGGCGGGCGTGGCGGCCGAGCGGCTGGACAGCAACATCTCGCTGGACGAGCGCTCGGACATCTGGCGGCGGATCGACGCCGGCGAGGTCGACCTGCTCTACCTCTCGCCCGAGGGACTGATGCAGCCGTGGATGCTGGAGCGTCTGTCGCGCACGCCGCTGGCCTTGGTCGCCGTCGACGAGGCGCACTGCGTCAGCCAGTGGGGCCACGATTTCAGGCCCGAGTACCGGATGCTGGGTCGGCTGGCCGAGCTGTTCCCCGACGTGCCGCGCCTGGCGGTCACCGCCACGGCCGACGCCCGGACCCGCGACGACATCCGCGCCGAGCTGCGCCTGGACGGCGCGGCCGAGTTCGTCGACAGCTTCGCCCGCCCGGAGCTGGCGCTCAGCGCCGAGCGCAAGCGCGGCAAGGGCCACGACCGGGTCGTCGAGCTGGTGCTGGAGCGGCGCGGGCGTTCGGGCGTCGTCTACGCCGGCTCGCGCGACGCCACCGAGAAGCTGGCCGAGAAGCTGAACGCCGAGGGCGTGCCGGCCCTGGCCTATCACGCCGGACTCGACAAGGGCGTGCGGGCGCGTCGGCTTGAGGACTTCCTGGAGGCCGACGCGGCGGTGATGGTGGCGACGATCGCGTTCGGCATGGGCGTCGACAAGCCCGACGTCCGCTTCGTGATCCATGCCGACCCGCCCGCCGCCATAGAGGCCTATTGGCAGGAGGTCGGCCGCGCCGGCCGCGACCGCCAGCCGGCCGAGGGCATCACCCTCTACGGCTCGGCCGACATGGCCTGGGCCGCCCGTCGCATCGAGACCCGCGAGGCCCCCGACGAGGTCAAGCAGGTCCAGTCGCGTAAGCTGCGCCAGTTCTACGCCATGCTCGAAGGCGTCACCTGCCGCGCGGCGGCCGTCCGCCGCTATTTCGGCGAGGAGGGCGTGGCGCGCTGCGGGGTCTGCGACATCTGCGTTTCGCCGCCGGCCGCCGTCGACGCCACGGAGGCCGCGCAAAAGGCCCTGTCGGCCGTCCACCGGCTGGGCGGTCGCCTCGGGCGCGGGCGGGTGATCGAACACCTGCTGGGCAAGACCAAGGACGTCACCCCCAGCGAGGCCCAGCTGCCGACCTTCGGCATCGGCCGCGAGCTCAGCCAGCCGGCCTGGCGCGACCTCTTCGACACGCTGATCTTCGAGGGCCTGCTGCGCGAGGATCCCAATGACGGCCGCCCGCTGGTCGGGCTGGGCGACGTCGAAGGCGTGCGCCAGGTCTATCGCGGCGAGCGGCGGGTGGCCCTGCGCCAGATGGTCGACGCCCCCGAGAGCGGCGGTCGCGGCGGAGGGAGCCTGCGCAAGCGCCGGGAGGGCAAGGCCCTCAGCATCCCGGCCGACAATCAGGTTCTGTTCGAGGCGCTGCGCGCCTGGCGCAAGGAGGCGGCGCAGGCCCAGCACGTGCCGCCCTACGTCATCTTCCACGACGCCACCCTGGCCGAGATCGCCGCCGCGCGACCGGCGACCCTGGTTGCTCTGGGCAAGGCCGGCGGCGTCGGGCAGGGCAAGCTCGATCGCTACGGCGAGGCGGTTTTGAAGGTGGTGCGGGAGAACTAAAGCGGCGGCAACGTGTTAAACTCAGTTCAAGCCGAGGAGCCTCCCCCCATGACCGACGTCACCAGCTTCACTCCCGACACCTCTTCCGCCGCCGCGGCCTTGGACAGCGCCGAGAAGACCGCCGCTCAAAAGACCAAGCGCGCCAAGGAAGCTGTCAGCAAGGCGGTGAAATCCGCGCGCGAGACGGCCACCGAGGTCGCCCAGCAGACCCGCACCTTCGCCGCCGACAAGGCCAAGGTCGGCGCGGCCTGGACCCGCGACAAGGCCCAGGTGGCTCACCATGTCGCCGAGGAGCATCCGCTGGGCGTCGCCCTGGGCGCTTTCGCGATCGGCCTGGGCGTCGGCTTCCTGATCGCCCGCAACCTCGACTAGCTAAAGACTGAGACGCTCGGCGTTCACCCCCGCCGCCCGCAGGGCGGCGAGGCGGGCGAACGCCAGCGTCAGGGCCTTGCGGCGCGCCGGCGCCAGCGGCGTCAGCGGCGCCTCGCGCACGACCGCGCCGCCAAAGCCGTCAGCCACCAGCAGGCCCGGCTCGTCCGGCAGCACGCCTTCGGGAAAGCTCGGGGCGACGGCGAAGTAGAAGGCGTCGCAGAACGGCGCGTATTCGCCCCACTTCCGGTCGACGCGGAAGTCTTCCAGCCCCGACTTCACCTCCACGATGAGCAGATCGCCCTTGGGGCCAAGCGCCATCAGATCGGCGCGGCGGCCGTTGGGCAGCGTCACCTCGGCCAGCGGCGCGTAGCCCAGGTCGACCAATAACCGACCCGCCCCCCGCGTCACGGCGAGGGTGGTTTCCGGTCGGCTCTGCAGCTGGATGATCACGTCCATCGCCCGCGATCATGTTCCAGCTTTGTTCGCGGATCAAGGGCGCGAGCGCCAAACGCAAAGCCGCCGGCGCGGGGGACGCGCCGGCGGCTTGTCTTTGGTCTCTGGCCGTTGTCGCGGTCAGTTGGTCTTCTGGCCGGCGGTCTTGGCGGCCTTGTCGATGACGTTGGCGACCGCCTCGGGCTGGCTCAAGAAGACGACATGGCTGCCCTTGATCTCGACGGTCTCGGCGCCGATGCGGGTGGCGGTCTTGCGCAGCAGCTTCGGATCGATGGCGCCGTCCTGCGTCGCCACGACGAACCAGCTGGGCTTCACGCGCCAGGCGGCCTGGGTGACCTTGTCGCCGAAGGCGGACATGGCGATCGGCACCTGGGAGTCGCGCATGAAGGCCGCGTCCGCGTCGCTGACATCGCCGGCGAAGCCGGATTTGAACTTGGCCAGGTTGACGAAGCCGAAGCCGTCCGACTGCGCCTCGATGACGAAGCCGGGGGGAGCCGGGATCTCCGCGAACTGGTCGCCCGTGGACTCGCCGGTGTCGGGGGCCAGGGCGGCGACATAGACCAGGCCCGCGACCTTGGGGTCGTTGCCGGCCTCGGTGATCACCGTGCCGCCGTAGGAGTGGCCGACCAGGATCGTCGGGCCGTCCTGGCGGGCCAGGACGCGGCGGGTGGCGGCGACGTCGTCGGCCAGCGAAGTCAGGGGGTTCTGGACGACACTGACCTTGTAGCCCTTGGCGGTCAGGCGGTCGTAGACCCCACGCCAGCCCGAGCCGTCGGCGAAGGCGCCGTGGACCAGCACGACATTGCGGGCGCCCGACGGCGCGGTTTGGGCTTGGGCGGCGGAGGCCAGGCCGGCGATGGCGGCGGCGGCGATCAGGATGTTGCGGAACGAGCGGGTCACGGGGCGTCTCCTTGTGAATGTTTCCGCGATATCTGTTATCACGATATGTGTCTTGTAGCGGCGACAATCGGCCGCGTCCAGCAAAAAATTATCGCGATATGTATTATTGCGGTTCGCGCCTATATGGAGGAGAGGAGATCGCCATGACCGACACACCCCCGCCCCCCCTCGACGGCCAGCTCTGCTACGCCATCTACTCCGCCGGGATCGCCATCCAGCGGACCTACAAGCCCCTGCTCGACGCCCTCGGGCTGACCTATCCGCAGTATCTGGTGCTGAACCTGTTGTGGGCCCAGGACGAGCAGCCCGTCGGCCGCCTCGCCGACCAGCTGGCGCTGGAATCCAGCACGCTGACGCCGCTGCTGAAACGTCTCGAGGCGGCCGGCATGGTGCGCCGCGCGCGCAACCCCGAGAACGAGCGTCAGGTGATCATCACCCTGACCCCGGCGGGGCGGGCATTGCGGGAAAAGGCGGGCTGCTTGGCCGCAGCGCTGCTGGAGACGTCCGGCCACGCGCCCGACGACCTCAACGCCCTCAATCGCCAGGTGCGCGAGCTGCGCGACGACATCTATCGCGGCATGGGCGGTTGGGGAGACGGAGCGGCGCCTGCGGACGAGGCCTGACCCCGAAGGCGCCGCGGCGGGCTACTGGCCTCGCGGCTCGTAGACCACGCGGCACTCGCCATCGACCGTCGTGTAGCGGTGGCTGACCGCGTCCACGAACGAGATGCGGCCCTCGTCGTATTCGACCTTGCCCGTGGACCGCCCCTTGAAGGTCTCGGTCCCATAGCTCCAGCAGGTGATGTCGGCTGGGCGGTCGGTCCAAGTCGCGTCGTTGCGGGCCCGCTTGCTGTCGGTGCAGGCGGTCGTGGCCAGGAGGCCGGCGAGGGCGAAGAAGGTCAGCGCGGTTTTCATGCAGCCAGTCTTCCACGGCGGTCGCCGCACCGGAAGCCCTACCTTGATCAGCCCCAGGGGCCGGGTTGCTTTGTCTGGCGCAGCATGCCGACGTCGTAGCCCAGCGCCTTGGCCCGCGCGGTCAAGGCCTCGCGGTCGGTCGGGCTGGGGACGCGGCGTGACAGCAGCCACAGATAGCGGCCCGACCCCTCGCCGACGATCGCCCAGCTATAGTCGTCGGCGCGATCCAGCACCCAGTAGTCGCCGAAGAAGGGACCGAAGAAGCTGACCTTCAGCTTGGCGTTGGTCGTCGTGTCGACGACCTTGGCCTTGCCCTCGGCGGTCTTCACCGGGCCGTCCAACGCGCCCTTGCGGCAGGTGTTGAGCACGCGGATTAGGCCGTCGGTGCGCTTGGAATATTCGGCGGTGACGCCCTCGCAGTCCTTCTCGAACCGCATGTCGTAGCGCGCGACCTCGTACCACTTGCCCAGATAGCGATCGAGTTCGACGGTCTTGGCCGGCTGCGGCGGGTTCGGATTGCCGCTGGGACCGGAGACGCAGGCGCTCAGCGACAGGACGAGGGGTAGGGCGAGCAGGGCGGCGCGCATGAAAACTCCGGGATGGGGCGGCTCCGTTCCAAGCCGCCATCACGGATACGATCTGGCGCGCTCGGCGGACGAAGCGGGACCCTGAAACGACGACCGCCCCGCCGGAGTTCCGGCGGGGCGGCGCTGCGCCGGCGGGGTGGTGGGAAGCCCTACTCGGCGGCGATGCTGACCGCCGACCAGCGGTCTTTTTTACTCGGCCGCGATGTTAATCGCGGCCGTTGGGCGGTCCTTGAAGTTGATCGCCTGCAGGTGGCGGATGCCTTCCTCGGCGATATCGTCGCCGACCATCCGCTCGCCCTCGCTCTTCAGCTCGTCGAGATCGACGTACATGGCGTAGAAGGCGCGGGTGCGGTCGGTGATGATGCCGGCGTTGAGCAGGGTCTTGACCAGCACCCGGAAGATGTTGGTCTGCTCCTTCATGTTCTCCCGACGCACGTCGTCGGTCATGATCTTCCCGTACTCCTCGACCACCTTGTCGGGATCGAGACCGAACTCGGCGTAGAGGTCGAGCTGCTGGTGCGGCGAGACCAGGTTGAACAGCAGGGTCTGGAAGCAGTGCGCCGCCCAGTCCTCGATGATGGCGTGCTCTTCCGCGGTCAGTTTGGGCACCGTGCGGTCGGCCCAGATCTTCCCGAACTTGTGGTGGAAGGCCTCGTCGGTCATCACCAGCTGGAGCAGGCGTTTGCCGACCGGGTCGTTGATCGTGTTGTAGAAGGTGGCGAAGGCGCCCATGGCCAGGCCTTCGACCAGCATCTGCATGCCGATGATCTTCTTGTAGACCTCGGGCGCGCCGATGATCTCGACCAGCAGGCTCTTCAGGGCCGGGCCGCACTCGACCGGCTTTCCCCAGCGGGCCTTGATGTACTTGGCGAAGGCCGTGACGTGACGGGCTTCCTCGCGGGTCTGGTTGGCGGCGTATTCCTGAGCGCCCTGGTCCCGGAGCACGTGGCACAGGCTGGCCGACAGGTTCAGCGCGCCCTGCTCGCCGTGCAGGATCGACGAGAAGTTCCGTAGCACCGACTGGTTGATGAAGCGGATGCGCTGCTTGGGGTCGGACAGGTGGTTGGAGACGTAGTCGGTCGACAGGGCGATGACCATGTCCTCGGGAACCAGCGCCTGGTTCTCCATGTCGAACGGCTCGTCGAAGTCGATATAGGCCTTGTCCAGCGGATCCCAGAAGTGGTCGTGGGTCGCGGAGATGATCTTGTCGAACGCGGTCGAGCGGGCGCCGTAGCGGTCGAGTTCGAGCATCGACTCGAAGTCGTCCGGCGCTACCGCGTCGTACATGGCGTCCTTGGTGATATTCTTGTCCGTCATGGCGTGGCTCCCTAATGCGCCGCGTGACATCGCTTATGACGGGTCCGTCTTGCGCGGATCCTCGTATCTGAACACTGTCAACTCAACGCTTGACGCGGGTCAAATGAAAAATGACGGCAGCGTCAGGTTTGTTGACCAAGAGGGCCTGGAGGCGGAATGCGGATCTTCGTGCTGACGGGAGCGGGCGTCTCCGCCGAGAGCGGCCTGGGGACCTTCCGCGACAAGGATGGTGTCTGGACGAAGTACGACCTGCGGGACGTCGCCACGCCCGAGGGTTTCGCGCGCGACCCGGCCCGTGTGCGCGCCTTCTACAACGCCCGCCGGGCCAACCTGGGCGAGGCGTCGCCCAACGCCGCCCATCACGCCCTGGCCCGGCTGGAGGTCGAGCTGGAGGCGCGGGGCGGCGAGCTCTTCCTCTGCACCCAGAACGTCGACGACCTGCACGAGAAGGCCGGATCCGGGCGGGTGGTCCACATGCATGGCGAACTGGCGGTCACGCGTTGCGATCACTGCCAGGCGCTCAAGCCCGACATGACGCCCCTGACCGGCGAGGCGATCTGCGAGGGGCTGTGGCCGCGCCGATGGCGCGCGCCCGCACGTCGTCTGGTTCGGGGAAACGCCGCTTTTCCTCGAAGAGATCGATGAGGCCCTCTCCCGCGCCGACCTCTTCGTCTCGATCGGCACCTCGGGCTCGGTCTATCCGGCCGCCGGCTTCGTCGCCGAGGCCCGGGCGATGGGCGTGGCGACCTGCGAGATCAATCTGGAGCCGTCCGCCAACGCCTACATGTTCGATGAGAAGCTGTATGGGCCCGCCAGTGAGGTCGTGCCGGGCTGGGTGGAGCGGGTGCTGACACAAGGCTGACGCCGCGTGCTGTATGACGGGGCCGCCACCGCCGGAGACGCGCCATGCCCAAGGCCCTGAAACCGCCCGCCGAGGAAGCTGAAGGGGCCTGCGCCTGCGGCGCGGTCCGGCTGGCCATCGGCGTGCCGGCGCGGTGGGCGTTCCACGACCACTCCGCCGCCAGCCGACGCGCCCAGGGCTGCGCCTATGTCACCTATGTCGCCAGCTACCGAAGCCGCTTCCGTTGGCTGGAAGGGGAGGGGCTGGTCACCCGCCACGAGCATGAGGGGACCACGCGCGGCTTCTGCGCTCGGTGCGGGACACCCTTGTTCATGGCGCGCCAACGGTCGCCAACCATGATCAACCTGCCGCGCGCGCTGTTCGAGACCCGCACCGGCCGCGAGCCGCGCTACCACACGTCCCTCGATCAGGCGGCGGACTGGGCCTATGGCGGCGGCAAGCTGGTCCCGCTGAAGGGCTATCCCGGCGTGATGTGGGAGCGGCCTAAGGCCAGGCCCAAGCGCAAGCCGATCGACGATTTTCTCTAGACCGGTTCATGCGTCGCCTAGCTCGATCGCGCGCCGCCAAGCCCCAGGGGGCATGCCCGTGGCTCGCCGGAAGGTGTTGGTGAAATGGGCCTGATCGGCGAAGCCGCACTCCAGGGCGATTTCGCTCAAGCCGGCGCGGCTTTGCCGCATCAGGCGCTTGGCGCGACGGATGCGTTGCAGGGCGATCCAAGCGCGCGGGCTCTGTCCAAAGCGCGCCTTGAAGCTCCGCGAGAAGCGTCCCGCGCTCAGGCGCAACACCTGGGCCAATTCCCGCACCGTGATCGGCGACGTGATGCGCGCGGCCACATGAGCCTCGATACGTCTGACCTGCCAGGCGACTAGGCCCTGCCCGGCCTCCCGCCGCGCGCGCGTGGCGATCGTGCGCTCTAGGGAACTGATCAGGACCTGAGCCTCGCCCGTCGCCAGGCCGAGGTCCTCGGCCAGCGCTGTCTCCATGGCGTCGAACAGGGTCAGAATTCGGTTGGGTAGCACGAAGGGCTGCGCGCCCGGCGATGCTGATAGGTCTTGCAACATGGCGTCTTGTCCCCCCGCCAGGATCACAGCGGCGCCATTTTAGGAACTGGGTTTGGGTTCGGCTTTGCCCGGTCTTGCGCGTGGCTGTGCCGGATTTGCTCAAATCGACCGATGACGATGGATTCCCGCCCCGAGTGTTGTGTCGCCCCGCCGCCAGGGGCTTAATCAAAACGGGCGACGGCAGCGCAGGCGCGGAGAGCGACGATGCGTGACGAGTTGGCAGCGTTCACGGGGCATGGGGAGTGGAAGTTCCCCGACGCTGGCCTGCTGGCCACGTCGGTGGGGCGCGGCTGGTCGGGCGTCGCGGCCGAGATGCGCAACCATCCGGCTGGCGAGATTCCGGACATCGTCTCCGAGCATCTGGAGATCACCCTCGCCCTGGCCGGCGACGGTTCGGCGACGGTGACGCGGCGGGGCGACGGCGAGCGCCAGGAGGCCCGGGTGACGACGGGCGCGATCTGGCTCTGCCCGCCGGCGGTGCGCGAGGATTCGATCCGGATCAGCGGCGATCTTTCGCGGATCCTGCACATCTATCTGCCCGCCGACCGGTTCGGCGACCTGGGCGGACGTCTGGCCAGTCGGCGCTTGTCCGCCAGCGCGATCCGCTATGCGTCGGACGTCGACGACCAGGTGCTGCTTGGCCTGGGGATGGCGCTATCGGCCGAGCTCGCGGAGGAGACCTCCGGCGGACGCTTGCTGACCGACTGCCTTTCCCTGGCCCTGACCGCGCGGTTGGCGAGCGTCCACGCCGGCGATGTGTCCGCATGGGCCGACGCGGCGCCGGGCGGGCTCGATCCGCGCCGCCTCCAGCGCGTGCTGGACTTCATTGAGGACAATATAGAGGCGGCGCTTGGGATCGAGGACCTCGCGGCGATCGCCTGTCTCAGTCCCTTCCACTTCGCGCGCGCCTTCAAGGTGGCCATGGGCGTTCCGCCCCATCGCTACGTCGCGGGCCGGCGGATGAGCCGCGCCAAGTCGCTTCTGGCGGGAGGCGCGGTCCCGGTGGCCGAGATCGCTTATCGCTGCGGCTTCTCGTCGGTGTCCAGCTTCGGGCGAGCCTTCAAGCGCGCCAGCGGCGTCAGTCCGGCGGCGTACGCCGCGCTGAACTAGCTCCGCCCCTCCAGCGCCGCCAGAACCGCCGGCTGAAGGCGGGCCAGCTCCGCGAGGCGTTCGATCAGGGCTTCCTTGCTGTCCACGGCCAGGCCGTCGCGCAGGCGGGCCATCCGGTCGCGAACCTTGCCGAGGTCCGCCCCGTTGGCGGCGGCGACTACGGCCGCCTGGTGCTTGCAGGCGCCGAATTTCTCGAAGCCGGGGCAGGTGCAGGTCCCTTCGCCGGCCGGGGCGCGGAGCTCCACCACGTAGAGGTCGCCGACGCTGCCGGTGACATGGGCCGTGACCTTCTCGTCCTCGATCGCCACGAGGTCGACATCACCCTTTTCGGCGATAGCCACGCCGGTGTCGAACCAGCGTTCGTCCATGCGCTCGCGCCAGGCGTCTGTATCGAAGATTGGGCCAGGATGGGGGCTCATGCCTCGTCCTCGATGCGGTGGATGTCGTCGTCCGACAGGCCGAAGTGGTGACCGATCTCGTGGACCAGCACGTGGGTGATCAGGTCGCCGAGGCTGACGTCGCCCCGTTCGGCCCATTCGTCGAGGATCGGGCGGCGATACAGGAACACCCGCGACGGCTGGGTCGCGAAGTCCAGCACCGAGCGCTGGCCCAGATCGACGCCCTGATAGAGGCCGGTCAGCTCGAACGGGTCCTGGATGCCCAGAGCGTCGAGGACCTCTTCGTCCGGGAAATCGTCGACCCGGATCACGACGTCGCCGGCCAGTTGGCGGAAGCCGTCTGGCAGGGCGTCGAAGGCCGCCTTGCCCAGGGCGGCGAAGTCGTCCAGCGACGGGGCGAGGCGGTCGGACCAGGTCATGGACTTCCAAATAGAGCGATTGGCGGGCGGCGCCAGCGTCCGTTTTTCCCGAAATCGAGTCAGCGGGCCACGGGCGGCCTTGATCGCGCTCTGGTCATGACCCGACTAATCTGGGATTCTGATTCGAAGACCCGCTGGGGCAGCGACCCGTTTTGATGACTTCGTATGACCTGATCCTCGCGGCCGCGGCCGGGGCGGTGTGCCTCGCGCTTTGCGTCGCCCTGTGGGCGTTCGGCCAGCGGCGGGGCTTCGAGGCGCGGATCGCCGCCCTGAAGGCGCGGCTGGCCCTGCAAGGCGGCGACGCCGAGGCGCCGGCCTGGGTCGAGGCCTTCGACTCCGCCGTCATCGCCGTCGAGGGCGGTCGCGCCAGCCTGATGGCCGGCGCCGAGGGGCTGGACGCCTGCGCCCAGGTGCTGGGCGTGTCTCCCGACGTGCAGGCGGTGGTCGCCGCGCTGGGCGGCGCCGATCCCGATCACGCGCAGAAACTTTCGGCCCTGTTCGAGCGCGGCCAGTCATGCGCCTTCGACGCGCGCGGCCAGGGCGGTTGGGTGTCCGTCGAGGGGCGGGCGGCCGGCGCCATGGCCTGGCTGCGCCTCGCGCCGGTCAGCGGCCACGACGCGGGCCTGCCCTCGGCCGCCCGCTTCGCGGCTTTCGTCGACAGCGTAGTCGAGCCCGCCTGGATCGCCGGGGCCGACGGTCAGGCGGTCTGGGGCAACACGGCTTTCGTGCGGGCGGTCGGCGCCGGTTCGGCCTCGGCCCCGGCGCTGCTGGGCAAGAGCTTCGATCGCGCCGTGGACGCCATGGTCGTCGAGGCCGCCACCAAGGGCGAGCGCAGCGAGGCGATCCGCTGGGTCAATCTGGAGGGCCGCCGCCGCGCCTTCCGCCTCTCGGCCCAGCCTCTGGAAGGCGGCGGGGTGGGCGTCTTCTGCGCCGACGTCACCGAAATCGAGGACGTCCGCGACGCCTTCAAGAAGCACGTCGAGGCCCACGACGAGACCCTCAACCACATCGCCGAGGCCGTGGCGATCTTCAGCGCCACGCGGCGCCTGTCGTTCCACAACACCGCCTTCGCCGAGCTGTGGGGCCTGGAGCCCGCCTGGCTGGCCGACCGTCCGACCCACGGCGAGATCCTCGACCGCCTGCGCCAGCGCCGCCGCCTGCCCGAGACGATCGACTACGCCGTCTGGAAGGCCGCCGAGCTGGCCCGCTACGAGAGCCTGGGCCCGCAGGCCGACGACCTCTGGCACCTGCCCGACGGCCGGACGCTGAAGGTCGTGCGCCAGCCGCACCCGCTGGGCGGCATGCTGCTGATCTATTCCGACATCACCGGCGAGCTGCGCCTGAAGGCCCAGTACAACGCCCTGATCCAGGTGCAGCAGGCGACGCTGGACAAGCTGAACGACGCCGTGGCCGTGTTCGGCTCGGACGGCCGCCTGCGCCTGCACAACGAAGCCTTCGAGACCTTCTGGAACGTCACGCCGCACGCCCTGGAAGCGGCGGGCGACTTCGAGGGCGTGGTCGAACTGTGCGTGCCGCGCCTGCACGACCTCGCCTTCTGGCGCGAACTGAAGGGCCGCGTGGCCGATCCGGACCCGCAGATGCGCGCGCCCACCTCGGGCGAGGTGCGCACCTCGGACGACCGCATCGTCGTCTACCAGAGCCGTCCCCTGCCGGACGGCGCGACCCTGATCGCCTTCGCCGACGTCACCGACACCCGCGAGCTGCAGAGCGCTCTGGCCGACCGCTCGGCGGCCCTGGACGAGGCCGAGCGCCTGAAGCGCGACTTCGTTGGCAACGTCTCCTACGAACTGCGCACGCCGCTGACGACGATCATCGGCTATTCGGAACTGCTGGAGCGGGCCGACGGCCTGTCCGAGCGCGGCCGCAACCACGTCGCCGCCGTCCGCGCCGCCGCCACCCAGCTGGCCCGCTCGATCGACGATGTCCTGGACATGGCCCAGATCGACGCCGGCGAGATGGCGCTGGAGATTCAGGACATCCGCGTCTCGGACCTGCTGATGAACGCCCAGGAGCGGGCCCTGAAGGACGCCCAGCTGGGCGGGGTCACTCTGGCGGTCGAGTGCGAGGAGGACGTCGGCCTGATCCGCGGCGACGCCAAGCGCCTGGCCCAGACGCTGGACCACCTGGTCGAGAACGCCCTGCGCCAGACCCCGCCGGGCGGCCGCGTCACCCTGTCGGCCCGCCGGGCCTTGGGCGAGGTGCGGCTGGACGTCTCGGACACCGGCCGCGGCGTGCCGTTCCACGTCCAGGCCCATATCTTCGACCGCTTCGTCGGCCGCGATCGCGGCGGTCCGGGTCTCGGCCTGGCCCTCGTCAAGGCGCTGGTCGAGCTGCACGGCGGCTGGGTGGCGCTGGAGAGCGAGCCCGGCAATGGTTCGACCTTCACCTGCCACCTGCCCGAGACACAGCAGCCGGGCGCGATGCAGCCGGAGCTGGGGTTCTAGCTTCAGCAACGCATAAGGATATCTTTATGCGTTAATTGCTCGGAAGGGCTGGGCGGGGTATAAGCCGCCTCAAGATCCCATCCGCAGGAGCCGCACGTGGCCGACTACATCGTCAAGGACATCTCGCTCGCCGATTACGGCCGCAAGGAAATCGCCATCGCCGAGACCGAGATGCCGGGCCTGATGGCCACGCGCGCGGAGTACGGTCCCAAGCAGGTCCTGAAGGGCGCCCGCATCGCCGGCAGCCTGCACATGACCATCCAGACCGCCGTGCTGATCGAGACGCTCGTCGCGCTCGGCGCCGAAGTTCGCTGGGCCTCGTGCAACATCTTCTCGACCCAGGACCACGCCGCGGCCGCCATCGCCGCCGCCGACATCCCGGTCTTCGCCTTCAAGGGCGAGAACCTGGTCGAGTACTGGGAATACGCCCACAAGATCTTCGAGTGGCATGACGGCGGCTACCCGAACCTGATCCTGGACGACGGCGGCGACGCCACCCTGCTCTGCGTGCTGGGCCCCAAGGCCGAGAAGGATCCCTCGATCCTGAACAACCCGCAGAACGAAGAGGAAGAAGCCCTCTACGCCGTGATGAAGAAGTACCTGGCCGAAAAGCCGGGCTTCTACTCGGCGATCCGCGCGGCCATCGGCGGCGTGTCGGAAGAGACCACCACGGGCGTCCACCGCCTGTACCAGATGGCGCAGAAGGGCGAGCTGCCGTTCCCGGCCATCAACGTCAACGACAGCGTCACCAAGTCCAAGTTCGACAACCTCTATGGCTGCCGTGAAAGCCTGGTCGACGCGATCCGTCGCGGCACCGACGTCATGCTGTCGGGCAAGGTCGCGGTGGTCTGCGGCTACGGCGACGTGGGCAAGGGCTCGGCCGCCTCGCTGCGCCAAGGCGGCGCTCGCGTGATCGTCACCGAAGTCGATCCGATCTGCGCCCTACAGGCGGCGATGGAAGGCTACGAAGTCCAGACCCTGAACGATGTCGCCGACAAGGCCGACATCTTCGTGACGGCGACCGGCAACAAGGACGTCATCACGCTGGACGACATGCGGAAGATGAAAAACAACGCCATCGTCTGCAACATCGGCCACTTCGACTCGGAAATTCAGATCGCGGCCCTGCGCAACTACAAGTGGGACGAGATCAAGCCGCAGGTCCACCACGTGGAATTCCCGGACGGCAAGAAGCTGATCGTGCTGTCGGAAGGTCGCCTGGTGAACCTGGGCAACGCCACCGGCCACCCCAGCTTCGTGATGTCGGCCAGCTTCACCAACCAGACCCTGGCCCAGATCGAGCTTTGGACCAACAAGGACAAGTACGACAACAAGGTCTACACCCTGCCCAAGCACCTGGACGAGAAGGTCGCCTTCCTGCACCTGGAAAAGCTGGGCGCGAAGCTGACCACGCTGCGCAAGGACCAGGCCGACTATATCGGCGTGCCGGAAAAGGGTCCGTTCAAGCCGGATCACTACCGCTACTAGGCCGAGCAAGTTTCGGCTTTCGGAGGGCTCGTCGCGCAAGCGGCGGGCCCTTCTGCGTTTCTGGGGCCGCGCACGCCTGTTCAAGCTTGTGAGGCTCGGCTAAGCGCTAGGCATGCCGCTCGCCCTGATCCTCTCCAGCCACGTCGCCGGCAGCCAGGTCGGCGCGACCGCCCAGGCCGCCGCCCTCGCGCCCTTTGTGATCGACGCCATGGTCGTCCCGACCGTGCTGTTCGGCCGCCATCCCGGCTGGGGCCCGCCCGGCGGCGCGGCGACGCCGATCGAGATCTTCGAGGGCATGCTGGACGGGATCGCCGCCAACGGGCTGTTCGGCCTGACCGACCTCGTCATCACCGGCTATTTCGCCAGCCCCGCCCAGGTTGAGGCGGCCGGGCGCGCCATCGACGCCGTTCGCGCCGCGCCCCGCGACGGGGCCTTCGCGCCGGCTCCGACCGTGATCGTCGATCCGACGATGGGCGACGAAGGCAAGGGCCTCTACGTCGCCGCCGAGACCGCCGAAGCGATCGCCAAGACCCTGATCCCGCGCGCCGACCTCGTCGCCTGCAACGCCTGGGAGCTGCAGTGGCTGACAGGCGTGGACGCTCATGAGCCGACGGCCGCCCTGCGGGCCGCGCGCCAGCTAGGCAAGCCGGTTCTCGTTTCGTCGGTGCGGCGCGGCGACGAGATCGGCGCGGTCCTGGCGACCGCCGACGAAGCCTGGCTGGCCTTGCACGCCGAGATCGACACGGCGCCCAACGGAACCGGCGACCTCCTGACCGCGCTCTATGCGGCGGCCGTGGTCGAGAGGCAGACGCGCTCGCACGCCCTGGCCCGCGCCGTCGGCGGCGTCGCCGAGACGGTCTCGGCGGCCCAGCGGTGGAACGCGCCCGAATTGCCGATCGTGGCCATGGGCGGCCGCCTGAAGCAAACCTCTCCCTCTGTCCGCATCGAACGGCTGGCTTAAGACATGACGAAGATCACCGGCCTTTGCCCCGAGCGCTTCGCGCGCGTCCGCGACGCCTTCGAGGCGAACTTCCAGGACAATGGCGAGCTGGGCGCGCGTTTCGCCTTCGCCATCGACGGCGAGATCGTCGTCGACCTGATGGGCGGTTTCGCCGACCGCAAGCGCGAGGTCGCGTTCGGCCCCGACACCCTGACGGCCCTGTTCTCGACCACCAAGGCCGTGGCCGCCCTGATGGTCGCGCGTCTCGTCGACGAAGGGCGCCTAGCCTATGACCAGCGCGTCGCCGATGTCTGGCCCGAGTTCGCCCAGGCCGGCAAGCAGGACGTCACGGTCGAGCAGGCCCTGTCGCACCAGGCCGGCCTGTCGGGCTTCCCGGACGAGACCGATCCGGCCATCTGGTTCGACTGGGACGCCACCTGCGCCAAGTTGGCGGCCATGGCCCCGCTGTTCCCGATCGGCTCGGCCAGCGGCTATCACCCGGTGACCTACGGCTACCTCGCCGGCGAGATCTTCCGCCGCGTCGATGGCCGCACCATGGGGACGGCTCTGCGCGAGGACATCTGCGAGCCGCTGGGCCTCGACATCTGGATCGGCCTGCCCGACAGCGAGCACGACCGTGTCGCCGACCTGATGCGCCCCCACGGCCATGCCCAAGTTCGGCGAGATCAACGCCGCGGTGACCGCCGCCTTCCTCAAGCCCTGGTCGTCACCGGGCGGCAAGGGCGCGGCCGAGTGGCGGCGGGTTGAGATTCCGTCGGCCAATGGCCACGCCACCGCCCCGGCCCTGGCCCGTCTGATGGGCGCGCTCGCCAGCGGCGGAACCCTGGACGGCCGCTCGCTGATCACGCCGGCGGGGATCAAGGCCGCCAGCGCCGAGCGCATCCGCGGCCAGGACCTCGTCCTGCCCTACGAGATCAGCTGGGGCGCGGGCTTCATGCGCAACGAGCCCAACTTCTTCTACGGCCCCACCGCCGAGGCGTTCGGCCATTCGGGGTGG
Source organism: Caulobacter segnis ATCC 21756 (assembly GCF_000092285.1). Lineage (NCBI taxonomy): Bacteria > Pseudomonadati > Pseudomonadota > Alphaproteobacteria > Caulobacterales > Caulobacteraceae > Caulobacter > Caulobacter segnis. Next base: position 239,855 of record NC_014100.1, read on the forward strand.
GGCGGCTCGTGCGCCTTCGCCGATCCGACGCGGGGCGTGTCGGGGGCCTATGTGATGAACAAGCAAGGCTCGGCCCTGATCGGCGACCCGCGCGCGGTGAGCCTGATCGAGGCGGCCTACGCCTGCCTTTAGGGCGTCGCCAGCACCCGCGTCTTCTTCCAGGCGCCGTAGGCGAACACCGCCACGCCCAGCCAGATGAACGCGAACGACAGCGCGCGCAGCGGCGTGAACGGCTCGCCGAGCGACACCCCGACCGCGAACTGCAGCGAGGGGGCGATGAACTGCAGGAAGCCCATGGCGCTCAGCGGCATCCGTCGCGCCGACCAGGCGAACAGGGCCAAGGGCACGACGGTCGCGGGGCCCGCCAGCAGCAGCAGGGTCGTGACGCCCATGCCCGCGCCCAGGTGGCCCGCGCCCGTCGTCTGCAGGTGCATCACGTACAGAAGGCCCGGGATCGCCAGATACGCGCACTCGATGAAGAGGCCGGTCTGGGCGTCGGCCTTCACCTGTTTGCGCAGGATGGCGTAGCAGCAGAAGCTGAGCGCGACGCCCAGCGAGATGATCGGCAGATGGCCCAGGGCGGCGGTCTGGATGGCCACGCCGACGGCGGCCAGGCCGATCGCGATGGCGCCCTCGCGGCTGATCCGCTCGCGGAACAGCAACGCCCCCGCCGCCATGTTCATCAGCGGGTTGATGTAATAGCCCAGGCTGGTCTCGATCACGTGCCCGGCGTTGACCGCGAAGACGTAGATCGACCAGTTGACGAAGATCGCCAGGGTCGAGAGCGCCAGGACGAACAGGGTCTTGGGCTGGCGCAGCACGGCCGCGACCTGGCCGGCTTGGCGGGCCAGCAGCACGATCAGCAACGCCCACGGCGCGGCCCACAGGGTGCGGTGGGCGATCATCTCCCACGAGCCCACGCCCAGGGTGGACAGCAGGTGGAAGTACAGCGGCAGGAAGCCCCACAGGGTGTAGCAGCCAATGCCGGCGGCCAGGGCCGCGCGTCCTTCGTCTCGGGTCTCGTTCACGCTCGCCGACATGGTTCGTCCTTCATGGGCGTCGTCCTTATGGGGTGGGAAATGAAAAGGGCTCCCGGGACGTCTGCCCCGGGAGCCCTGATTTCAACCCGCTTGTTGCGGGATTCAGGCGGGGGTCTTCTGCTTGATCAGGCCCTTGTCGTGCAGGAGCTGGGCGATCTGCACGGCGTTCAGCGCCGCGCCCTTGCGCAGATTGTCGGCGACGCACCAGAACACCAGGCCGTTCTCGACGGTCGGGTCCTTGCGGATGCGCGAGACATAGACCGGGAACTCGCCCTGGGCTTCCTTGGGCGTGATGTAGCCGCCGTCCTCGCGCTTATCGACCACGACGACGCCGTCGGCCTCGCGCAGGATCTCGCGAGCCTCGTCCTCGTCCAGCGGGCTCTCGAACTCGACGTTGACCGCTTCGGAGTGGCCGACCATGACCGGCACGCGCACGCAGGTGGCGACCAGCTGGATGTTCGGATCCAGGATCTTCTGGGTCTCGGCCGTCATCTTCCACTCTTCCTTGGTGAAGCCGTCGTCCAGGAAGACGTCGATGTGGGGGATGACATTGAAGGCGATCTGCTTGGTGAACTTCTTGGGCGGCGGGGCGCCCAGGACGTAGACGCCCTTGGTCTGGTCCCACAGCTCGTCCATGCCTTCCTTGCCCGCGCCCGAGACCGACTGGTAGGTCGAGACGACCACCCGCTTGATCTTGGCCTCGTCGTGCAGCGGCTTCAGCGCCACGACCAGCTGCGCCGTCGAGCAGTTGGGGTTGGCGATGATGTTCTTGGGGATGGAGTTGACCGCTTCGGGGTTCACTTCCGGCACCACCAGCGGCACATCCGGGTCCATCCGGAAGTGGCTGGAATTGTCGATGACGATCGGACCGGCCGCGCCGATCTTCTCGCCCCAGGCCTTGGAGATGGCGCCGCCGGCGCTCATCAGCACGATGTCGACCTTGGAGAAGTCGAACTGCTCCAGGTCCTCGCAGCGCAGGATTTCGTTGCCGAACGAGACCTCGACGCCGATGGATTTGCGGCTGGCGATGGCGTGCATCTTGTCCACGGGGAATTTCACTTCCTCGAGGATGTTGAACATCTCGCGGCCCACATTGCCCGTCGCGCCGACCACGGCGACCCGGTAACCCATCGCGCTCTCCTGAAACTCTTGATCCGCGACAGATCGCGGAGCGGCGTTCCGTTACGCCTCATGCCCCCTTTTCGCAAGGCGAGGAAAGCTGGCGCGGCGATCAGGCCGGCTTGCGAGCGTCAGGGCTGGCCGCCCGGCGCGGGCTTGGCCGGCTCGGCGGGCGCGCTGCTGTCCATGCTGAACTGGAACGGCACCGTGACCTTAAGGCCATCAAGCGTGTCGCCCTCCTTGGTCCAGGGGTTCATGCGCATCAGCGCCGCGGCCTTGATGGCGGCCGCGCCGAAGTCGAGCCCCGCCGGCGTCTCGCGGGCGGCTTCGCAGTTGGCGAGCCGTCCCTCGGCGGTGACCACGCAGGTGGCCGCCGCCTGGCCGGCCAGCACCTTGGCCTTGAGCGCGGCCTCCGGATAGATGAGCGCCATGCCCTCGGGCGTCAGGGTCGCGACCCAGCGCGGCTTGGTCAGCTTGCGATTGTCGGGCGAGGCCGGATCGCGGAAGCGGAAGGGCACATCGACCTTGTAGTCGCGAAGATGCTTGTCGTCCGGGGCGACATTCACCTGGAACAGCTTGGAGAGGTCCTGAGCGGCGCGCCCGAAGCCCTTGCCGCGGGGCTCCTCGGAAATGACGTCGCAAGACCGCAGTTGACCCGTCTTGGCCAGGACGCAGCGCAGGGCGGCTTGGCCCGACGACAAACCCGCCGCGCCCTTTGGCCAGACCGCGGCGACCTCGGCCTGGGTGGGCACGCGGGTCCAAGGCGGATCGAGCACGATGGGCGTGGTGTTCAGCGGCGCGGCGCCCGTCGGCGCCTCCCAGATGATCGGAATGGAGACGTCGCCGCCGGGCACGGCCTTGCCGCCACGGATCTTGGGCGACAAGCGGAACTGCGGAGCCAATTGAAGGCCCGCCGCGCCGAAATTCATGCCCGCCGGCTCTTCGGAGCGAACCTTGCAAGCGTCTAGGAAGCCTTCGACCGTGACCTTGCAATGGATGGTCGCGCGGCCGCCCACTCGCTTATCCAGCGCCGCTTTCGGAAAGACATTGGCCAGGTCGCGTCCGTTCGGCTTGCGGATCCAATCGGGATTGGCGTCGCCGGGCGCGAGAAACTCCAAGAGACTTTTCACCGGGCGGCCTTCGACGGAGGCGCCCGTCTCGTCCGTGGTCTTGATGCGCTCGTAGCCCACCACCGACAGCGCCGCCTCGCCGAAGCCCTGGCCCGCCGGCGCCTCCTTCAGCACCTTGCAGTCGGCGAGCTTGCCGTCCTTTGTCGCGACGCATCCCAGCAGGGCGCGGCCCGTCACCGTGGCGCCCTTCGGGAAGGCGGCCTTCATCTTGGCGTCCGGCACGGAGGTGACGAAGCGAGGACGCCAGCCGGTCTGCGGCGGGCCTTCATCATTGTCGTCGGCGTGAGCGGCGGTAAGCGAAACCCCGGCCATCAGCATGGCCGCCAGAATTTTACGCGACAGCATACAAACCCCCACGCGATACTCGACGCACGACGCGTCGCCGCTCGACCCTAGGTGGAGGCTAAGACAGCCGCTCGCGCCGCGCCAGAGGGTTTCCGCAGCCCTCCGGTCCCCCTATGTTCGCGGCCATGACCGACGTCGTTTCCGAATCCCCGCCCGCCGCGCACCTGACCCAGGATGGTCCGGCCCTTCGCCTCTTCCTGGTCGACGGCTCGGCCTATCTGTTCCGCGCCTATCACGCCCTGCCGCCGCTGACGCGCAAGAGCGACGGGCTGCCGGTCGGGGCGGTGCAGGGCTTCTGCAACATGCTGTGGAAGCTGCTTCGCGACATGCAGGGCGACACGCCCACGCACCTGGCCGTGATCTGGGACCATTCGGAAAAGACGTTCCGCAACACGCTCTACGACCAGTACAAGGCCCACCGTCCGCCGCCGCCCGAGGACCTGATCCCGCAGTTCCCGCTGGTGCGGGAAGCGACGCGGGCCTTCGGCGTGCCCGCGATCGAGCTGCCGGGCTACGAGGCCGACGACCTGATCGCCGCCTATGCCTGCAAGGCCCGCGAGGTCGGCGGCGAGGCGGTGATCGTCTCGTCCGACAAGGACCTGATGCAGCTGGTCGGCGACGGCGTCTCGATGTTCGACCCCATGAAGAACGTCCGCATCGAGCGCGAGCAGGTGTTCGAGAAGTTCGGCGTCTATCCGGAGCAGGTCGTTGACGTTCAGGCCCTGTGCGGCGACAGCGTCGACAATGTGCCGGGCGCGCCGGGCATCGGCATCAAGACCGCCGCCCAGCTGATCACCGAGTTCGGCGACCTCGATACGCTTCTGGAGCGGGCCGGCGAGATCAAGCAGCCCAAGCGCCGCGAGACGCTGATCAACTTCGCCGACCAGATCCGCCTGTCGCGGGCGCTGGTGAAGCTGGATTGCGACACCCCGCTGCCCGAGCCGCTGGACGACCTGAAGGTGCGCGAGCCGGACAAGGAGGTGCTGGCCGCCTTCCTTGACCAGATGGAGTTCCGCTCGCTGGCGCGCCGGGTTGGCGACGGCTCGGCCGCCGCCGTCCCAGGCTCGCTCGACCGTCCCGCCGCGCCGCCCAAGGCGCCGGTCTCGACCGTGTCCTACATGGGCGCGGCCGCCCGCGCGGCGGCTCAGCCCGTCGCCGAGCCGGTGACGATCGATCACGCGGCCTATGCCTGCGTGCGCGATCTCGAGACATTGCGGGCCTGGGTCGACAAGGCCACCGCCAAGGGCGTGGTGGCGTTCGACACCGAGACCGACGCGTTGTCGTCGGCCACCGCCGGCCTGTGCGGCGTCTCCCTGGCCATCGCGCCGGGCGAGGCCTGCTACATCCCGGTCGGCCACTGCGAGAAGGAAGGCCTGGCGCTCGAAGCCGCCGCCGACCTCGTCCAGATCCCGCTGGCCGACGTGATCGCGACGCTGAAGCCGCTGCTGGAGGACCCGGCGGTGCTGAAGGTGGCGCAGAACGCCAAGTACGACATCGCCGTCCTGGCCCGGCACGGGATCCAGGTGTCCCCCATCGAAGACACCATGCTGATCAGCTACGTGCTGGAGGCGGGGCTGCATGGCCACGGCATGGACGAGCTGTCGGAGCTGTGGCTGGGCCACAAGCCGATCCCGTTCAAGCAGGTGGCCGGCACGGGCAAGGCGCAGATCAGCTTCAAGCACGTGGCGCTCTCCGAAGCGACCGCCTACGCCGCCGAGGACGCCGACGTCACCTTGCGGCTCTACGAGACTCTCAAGCCGCGCCTGGCGCGCGAGGGTCTGCTGACCGTCTACGAAACGCTCGAGCGTCCGATGCCGGCCGTGCTGGCGGCGATGGAGAACGACGGCATCAAGGTCGATCCGGAAGCCCTGCGCCGGCTCTCCAACGAGTTCTCGCTGCGCATGGCCGAGTTCGAGGCGCGCGCCACCGAGCTGGTCGGCCGGCCGTTCAATCTGGGCAGTCCCAAGCAGATCGGCGACGTGCTGTTCGGCGAGATGCAGATCAAGGGCGGCAAGAAGACGGCCACCGGCCAATGGTCCACCGACAGCGACGTGCTGGAGAGCCTGGCGCTGGAGCACGAGCTGCCGCGCGTGCTGCTGGACTGGCGCCAACTGTCGAAGCTGAAGGGCACCTATACCGAGAACCTGGTGGCGGCGATCGCCGAGCGCACGGGACGGGTGCATACCTCCTACGCCCTGGCGGCGACCACGACGGGGCGGCTGTCGTCGTCCGATCCGAACCTGCAGAACATCCCGGTCCGCACCGAGGAAGGCCGCAAGATCCGCAAGGCCTTCATCGCGCCGCAGGGCAAGGTGTTGATCAGCGCCGACTACAGCCAGATCGAGCTGCGCCTCCTGGCCCATATCGGCGACATCCCGCAGCTGAAGCGGGCGTTCCAGGAAGGCCTCGACATCCACGCCATGACGGCCTCGGAGATGTTCGACACGCCGATCGAGGGCATGGATCCGATGATCCGCCGCCGGGCCAAAGCCATCAACTTCGGCATCGTCTACGGCATCAGCGCCTTTGGCCTGGCCAACCAGCTTGGCATCCCGCAGGGCGAGGCCGGGGCCTATATCAAGACCTATTTCGAGCGCTTCCCGGGCATCCAGGCCTATATGGATGCGACCAAGGCCTTCGTGCGCGAGCACGGCTACGTCACGACCATTTTCGGCCGGAAGATCAACATCCCGGAGATCCAGGCCAAGTCCGTGGGGCAGCGGCAGTTCGCCGAGCGGGCGGCCATCAACGCGCCGATCCAGGGCGCGGCGGCGGACGTCATGCGGCGGGCGATGATCCGCATGCCCGAGGCGCTTCAGGCCGCGGGCCTGTCGGCCCGCATGCTCCTGCAGGTGCACGACGAACTGGTCTTCGAGGCGCCCGAGGCCGAGGCCGAGACGGCCCGTGGGGTCATCGCCAATGTGATGGAAAAAGCGGCAGAACCGGCCGTCGCTCTGTCCGTGCCGCTGACGGTCGAAGTGCGCGCCGCGCACAACTGGGACGAGGCGCACTAGCGCTATAATAGTGTTTTGAATACCTAAAATGAGTTGCCTCAAAAACCGTGTGCGACACTACGTCGCGTCAGGGTTAATGCCCCTGAAACCTTACCTGCGCGAAAATTGGGCTCTGAGATGAGGTTTTGAGCGCCGGCGTAGTCTAGCCGCTTTCCGAACCTCAGTCGTTTATGACGAGGAGTTCGTGCGGTGTCTTTCGGCAACCTGAAGATCCCCCAAAAGCTGATGGTGGTCTTCGCCGTCATGCTCGCGACGATCATGGCGATGGGCGTCGCCCTGTATGTCAACAAGGTCAATCTCGGCCGGTCGGTCGAGCGGACCGAGCGGGCCTATGAAATGCTGCGCGCGGCCGACACGGCGGCGTTCCGCCTGACCCGCCAGGAGAACTCGCTGCGTGGGTTCCTGCTCTCGGCCGACCCCTACTACGTCAAGCGCCTGGAAGAGGCCCACAAGCCGAAGTTCCTGAAGGCCCTCGACAAGCTCAAGACGCTGGCCGACGGCGACGCCGAAGACCTCGCGCGGATCACCGCCGTCGAGACCACCTATGCCAACTATCGCAAGATGGCGATCGAGCCGGGCGAGCAGCTGGGCGCCGATCCCGCCACGCGCGCCCAGGCCGTCGAACTCGTCCGCAACGACGGCGTGGCTGACCAGGCCGTGGGCCCGGTCGAAGACGCGATCGAGGCGATCACCAAGAACGCCGAGGAAGAGTTGGCCACCGAAGCCGCCGCCCAGAAGAAGGCCTCGATGCAGTCGACGCTCGTCCTGGCCCTCGGCATCCTGATCACCGCCGGCATCGCCATCGCGGGCGGCCTGCTGCTGACCGGCGCCATCGCTCGCCCCGTCGCCGCCATGACCAACGCCATGCGCCGCCTGGCGGCCGGCGACAACGGCGTCGAAGTCCCCGCCATGGGCCGCAAGGACGAGATCGGCGACATGGCCGCCGCCGTCCTCTACTTCAAGGACGCGGCGATCGAGAAGATCCGCATCGAACAGGCCGCCGCCGAAGAACGCCAGGCCGCGGAAAGCGAGCGCGCCGCGAACGAAGCCGAGAAGGCCGCTTCCGCCCGTGAGGACGCCTCGGCGATCACCGCGCTGAACGAGGCCCTGGACCACATGGCCTCGGGCGACCTGACCCATCGCATCGTCGTGCCGTTCGCGCCGAAGGCCGAAAGCCTGAAGACCAACTTCAACGCCGCCGCCGACCGCATGCAGCAGGCCATCCAGGCGATCGGCCGCGCGACCAGCGGCGTCAACAGCGGCGCCGACGAGATCGCGGACGCCTCGGACAACCTGTCGCGTCGCACCGAGCAGCAGGCCGCCAGCCTGGAAGAGACCGCCGCCGCCCTGGACGAGATCACCGCCACCGTGCGCAAGACCGCTTCGGGCGCTAAGGAGGCCTCGCAAGTGGTGGCCACCGCGCGCACCGACGCCGAACGCTCGGGCTCGATCGTCAGTCAGGCCGTTTCGGCCATGAGCGAGATCGAGACCTCGTCCAGCCAGATCAGCCAGATCATCGGCGTGATCGACGAGATCGCCTTCCAGACCAACCTGCTGGCCCTCAACGCCGGCGTCGAAGCCGCCCGGGCGGGCGAAGCCGGCAAGGGCTTCGCGGTCGTCGCCCAGGAAGTTCGCGCCCTGGCCCAGCGCTCGGCCGAAGCCGCCAAGGAGATCAAGGCCCTGATCTCGACCTCGACCCAGCAGGTCGAGGCCGGCGTGGACCTGGTCGGCCAGACCGGCGAGGCGCTGCAGCGCATCGTCGATCAGGTCGCCACGATCGACGCCCTGGTCACCGAGATCGCCGCGTCGGCCGCCGAGCAGGCCACGGGCCTGAACGAGGTCAACTCCGCCGTGAACCAGATGGACCAGGTCGTTCAGCAGAACGCCGCCATGGTCGAGGAAGCCACGGCCGCGACGCACTCGCTGAAGGGCGAGGCCCGCTCGCTCAGCGAGATGGTCGCGCGTTTCCGCGTCGCTCAAGGCGCCGCCGCGACGGCTTCGGCCGCGCCTTCCGCGCCCGCCCCCGCGCCCGTGCAGCAAGCCGCGGCTGCGCCGCGTCCCGCGCGGTCGGTTCGTCCTGGGCGCAGCTCCGGATCGGCGGCGGTGGCTGTCTCCGAGGACTGGGAAGAGTTCTAGGATCCAGGCCGTCAAACGCAGAGAGGCTCTCCGGGCGACCGGGGAGCCTTTTCTCTTTGGCCTCAGTCGATCGGGATCGTCTGAAAGGCCGATTGCGTGGGTTGTGGTTCGTGACTTGCGCCGGGCGTCGGCAAGGCCAGGCCGATGGCGGCGGCCACAAGCAGAGCAATGGCGAAAAAGGCCCTCGCGGCCATGGCGTTCCGGGTCCGTGTTGTTGCAGCGACCATGATAAAGGCCGGAAACCGCCCTGACGGTTCCCGGCCTTCAATGTCGGATCTCGGCGATCTTGGCGCTCCTTGTTGATGGGCGCCGTCGTCCTCCGTCCTGATCGAAATCAGAAGATCTCGAACAGGCCGGCCGCGCCCATCCCGCCGCCGATGCACATCGTCACCACGCCCAGCTTGGCCTTGCGGCGCTTGCCTTCCAGCAGGAGGTGGCCGGCGCAGCGGGCGCCGGTCATGCCGAAGGGGTGGCCGATGGCGATCGAGCCGCCGTTGACGTTGTACTTCTCCGGATCGATGCCCAGGCGGTCACGGCTGTAGAGGCACTGGCTGGCGAAGGCCTCGTTCAGCTCCCACAGGTCGATGTCGTCGACCTTCAGCCCGTGGCGTTCCAAGAGGCGCGGCACGGCGAAGACGGGGCCGATGCCCATCTCGTCGGGCTCGCAGCCGGCGATGGCGAAGCCCCGGATGGCGCCCAGCGGCTCGAGGTTGCGGCGAGCGGCCTCCTTGGCCTCCATCACCACCACGGCGGCGGCGCCGTCCGACAGCTGGCTGGCGTTGCCGGCGGTGACGAAGTTGCCTTCGCCCATCACCGGCTTGAGGCTGGCCAGGCCCTCCAGCGTCGTCTCCGGGCGATTGCACTCGTCCTTGGTGACCACGTAGTCGACCAGGCTCTCTTCCTTGGTCTCCTTGTTGACCACCTTCATCTTGGTGGCCATCGGCACGATCTCGTTGTCGAACAGGCCGGCGGCCTGGGCGGCGGCGATGCGCTGCTGGCTGCGCAGCGAATATTCGTCCTGATACTCGCGGCTGATATTGTAGCGCTTGGCCACGATGTCGGCCGTGTCGATCATCGCCATCCAGAGGGCCGGATGGGTCTGCATCAGCTTCTCTTCGGTGATGTGGAAGCGGTTCATGTGACCGCCGCCTTGCACCAGCGAGATCGACTCCACGCCGCCGCCGATCGCGACGTCGGCCCCGTCGTTGCGGACGTAGTTGGCGGCCGTGGCGATCGCCTGCAGGCCCGACGAGCAGAAGCGGTTGACGGTCTGGCCCGAGGTGGTGACCGGCAGGCCGGCCCACATGGCGGCGTTGCGGGCGACGTTCATGCCGGTGGCGCCTTCGGGACCGCCGCAGCCCAGCACCACGTCCTCGACCTCGGTGCCGTCCAGCTTGGCGCGTTGGACCGCGTGCTGGATGGCGTGGCCGGCCATGGCCGCGCCGTGGGTGTTGTTGAAGCCGCCGCGGTTGGACTTGGCCAGGCCCGTGCGGGCGTAAGAGACTATGACCGCTTCGCGCATAAGGCGCTCTCCCCGTTAAAACATTAGTTTGAATTGCCGCCACCCTAGACCGCCTTTTCGCGGTGCGAAAGGTCACGCGTGCGTCAACGGAAGTTCGACCCATTTTTCATACGAAATTTTCAAAACAAGCCGACACCGGTGTCTAAAGCGCTGATTTCACGCATCTTCTTTTCGCGTTGACTTTCGGTGATTCCAGGATGAACGCTGGAGTTGCGTCGCGGGCTCGACCTCGCGGCCGCTAAAATAAAGGGTTGGGAGGAAAATCATGACCATCGCCACATCGCGCCTTCGCGCGCGCCGCGCCCTGCTGGGCGGGGCCGCGCTGTCCACGCTTCTGCTCGCGCCGGCCCTGGCGGCCGCCCAACAGGCGGACCAGACCGCGGTCGAGGAAATCATCGTCACCGCCACCAAGCGCGACGCGACGATCCAGGACATCCCCTTCTCGATCAACGCCCAGACGGAGAAGGACATCCAGCGCTCTGGCGCGGTGACGCTGGAGGACCTGTCGCGCAACGTGGCCGGCCTGACGATCCAGAACCTGGGCCCCGGCCAGAGCCAGGTTTCGGTGCGCGGCGTCTCGGCCGGCCAGGTCGTTCGCGACCAGCCGGGCGTGAAGGAGCAGGTCGGGGTCTATCTCGACGAGTCGGTGATCTCGCTGTCGCTGTTCACGCCCGACGTCGACCTTTTCGACCTGAACCGCGTCGAGACCCTGCGCGGCCCGCAGGGCACGCTGTTCGGCTCGGGCTCGGTGGGAGGCACGATCCGCTACATCACCAACCAGCCCAAGCTGGGCGTCAACGAAGGGGTCTTTGAAGCCAACGCCAACCTGACCGGCGGCGACGCCTTCGGCGGCCACGTGAAGGGCGCGGTGAACCTGCCGATCTCCGACAAGGTCGCCATGCGCGCGGTCGGCTATCTCACCCGCTACGGCGGCTTCATCGACGCGCGGAAGGAGGGCGGCAAGGTCGAGGAGAACGTCAACAGCGGTTCGCGGCGAGGCGGTCGGATCGCGTTCCTGATCCAGCCGACCGAGACCTTCAACCTGACGCCCCGGGTGGTCTACCAGGAGATCCGGGCCAACGGCTTCAACCGCCAGGAAGTGTTCAACCTCTTCGCCAACAACAACACGACGACCCGGCCTCGGATCCAGTTGGGCGAGCGCGAGCAGTATCTGCTGCTGGACGAGAGCTTCGCCGACAACACCCTGCTGGCGGACCTGACCGCCAACCTGGATCTGGGCGGGGCGTCCCTGACCTCGGTCACCAGCTACATCAGCCGCGATATCGCCGTGAACCGGGACGCCAGCGCCCTGTCCGGCAGCGTCTCGGTGGATCTCGGCTTCCCCGCCGCGGCGGTCACCCTGCCGTCGAAGCTCGTCGACACCACCGATCTCGAGCAGTTCACCCAGGAGCTGCGCCTGGCCTCGACCGGCGACGGGCCGCTGCAATGGGTGGTCGGCGGCTTCTACTCGAAGGTCGACCGCGTCTACAACCAGCGCCTGCCGACCCCTGGCTACGACGCCTACACCGACGCGGTGCTGGGCGCGGGAACCTCGGCGGCCGTCGCCAACGGCTTCTCCGGCAATTCGCCCTACAACGCCTACCTGCCCTACGACATCAAGCAGAAGGCCCTGTTCGGCGAGCTCAACTACACGCTGGGCAAGCTGACCGCGACGGCCGGCGGCCGCTACTACGACTTCAGCGAGACGCGGCAGTTCAAGTCCGGCGGCCTGTTCGCCAATGGCGACAACCGCACCGACAAGACCTCGTCGGACGGCTTCACGCCCCGCTTCCTGCTGAGTTACGAGGCCAGCGACACCGTCACCTTCAACGCCCAGGCCTCGAAAGGCTTCCGCCTCGGCGGCGTCAACGACCCGCTGAATATCCCGCTGTGCTCGGCGCAGGACGCGGCCATCTTTGGCGGCTATCAGAGCTATAACGACGAGACGCTCTGGAACTACGAAGGCGGGATCAAGTCGCGGTTCGGCGGCGTCCGGTTCAACGGCGCGGTGTTCTACACCGACATCAAGAACCTGCAGACGACGCTGGACGCGGGCTCGTGCAGCTCGCGCGTGGTGTTCAATGTGCCCAAGGCCCACACCAAGGGGATCGAGGGCGAACTGACGGCGCGCCTGGCCAACGGCCTCGACATCGGCGTGTCGGGCAGCCTGCTGGAAGCCGAGTTCGACTCGACCGTGAAGGATGGGACCGGCGCGGTGATCGGCGGCATCCGCGAGGGCAACCGCCTGCCCTCGGTGCCGAAGTTCCAGATCTCGTTCGACGTCACCTACAGCCGCGAGGTCTTCGACGGCGCCAATGGCTATCTGAAGGCCTCGATCCAGCATGTCGGCAGCCGCTACACCCAGGCCAGCGACCAGGAGAACAATCCGCGCTCGTTCGTCTCGAACCTGGCGTTCGGCGGGGCGACCGGGCTGGTCCCGACCGTCGTCGACCTGCAGCTGCCCAGCTACGAGATCGTCAATCTCAGCGCCGGGGTCGAGATGAAGGACGGCGTCGACATCACCGTCTACGTCAACAACCTGTTCGACGAGAACGCCCTGCTGTCCTTCGACCGCGAACGCGGCGGTCGAGCCCGTCTCGGCTACTCGGTGGGGCAGCCCCGCATCGCCGGGGTGACGGTCCGCAAGTCGTTCTAGGACCCGACTTCTTCCTCCCCCGCGCGACGGGGGAGGAAGGTTCTACCGCTTGGGCAGGATGGTCAGGCCGTCCGGCAGTTCGTTGCGGTTGTCGCCGCGCGGCGGCACGTGCTCGGCCAGGATCGCCCCGGCGCGGCGCACGGCCGCGACGAAGCCGTCGGCGATCGCGTCGCGCTTGAGGCCGGCGACCAGGTCGGCCACCACCTCGTCCCACACGGCGTTCGGCGCGGCGGCGTAGATGCCTTCGTCGGCGATCACCTCGACGCGGTGCTCGGCCAGGGCGGCGAAGATCAGCACGCCGGTGCGGTCGCGGGTGACATGCAGCCCGTGACCGAGGAACTGCTCCATGGCGGCCTTCTTGACCCGCGCGGCCTTCAGCGCGCCGGGCGTCAGGGCGCGGCGGACGCTGGGGATCGAGACGATCAGCGCCGCGAGCATGAACACCACGGCCTGCAGCGCGATATAGGTCGAGAGCGCCGACAGGATCGCCCCGTCCATCGCCGCGGCGTGGCCGACGCTCCAGCCGCCGAACAGACGGGTCAGCATCTCGGGTCGGAACCCGGCGAACAGCGCGGCAGCCGGCAGGACCAGGGCCGTCGCGGCGGCCCAGACCAGCGGCGTCTCGCGGTAGTCCGACACCTCCGGCGCCAGGACGCAGAAGATCTCGCCGGCGGTGGTCTTCTCGGCCTCGGCCACGGCCTGGGCGATGCGGTCGAGGTCTTCGGGACTCATGTTCGTCGCCATCTCACCAGCTCCCCGAACTGCCGCCGCCGCCGAACGACCCGCCGCCGCCCGAGAAGCCGCCGCCGCCACCACCACCCCAACCGCCGCCCCGACGGCTGTCGCTCAGCGCGCTCAGGATGATCCACGGCAGGGCCGAGCCCAGGCCGCCGCGCCGTCCGCCCCGGAACAGGCTGGAGAACACGAAGACCAGGAACAGGATGATCAGGATCGCCGCGATCGGCGAGCCTTGAGCCTTGTGGCGTTCCGGCTGGCTGGCCTCGGCGACGCGGGCCTTGGCCTGGTCGGCGGGCAGGCTGAGCTGCTCGACCAGGGCGTCGGTCCCCGCCACGATCCCGCCCGGCAGATCGCCGTCGCGGAACTTCGGCAGGATAACGCTTTGAATGATGACGCTGGAGAGGGCGTCGGTCAGGACCGGCTCCAGCCCATAGCCGACCTCGACCCGCACCTTCCGCTCGTTGGGCGCGACCAGCAGGATGACGCCGTCGTCCTTGTCCTTCTGGCCGATGCCCCAGGTCCGGCCCAGCTGGTAGCCGTAGTCCTCGATCGGATAGCCCTGCAGGCTGGGCACGGTCGCGACGACGAGCTGGCGCCCGGTGGTCGCCTCGAGATTTTCCAGCTTGTCGGTGAGGTCGCGTTCGGCGTCCGGCGACAGCACCTGGGCCTCGTCGACCACGCGTCCCGTCAGCGTCGGGAAGGTCGGGGCGGCGAGGGCGGGCAGGGCCATCGCCATGGCCACGAACGTCAGCACCAGCATCCTCACCCGTGCAACGGGGGAGGTGGCGCGGCGCGGATTCGCGCCGTGACGGAGGGGGCGCGTCTGGCGGCCGGACGCCCCCTCCACCGCTTCGCGGTTCCCCTCCCCCGCCAGGCGGGGGAGGAGGGCAGGGCGGAACCTTCGCAAGCTAGTTGGCCTTCGGCGGCGTCGCCGTCGGCGGGCTGGAGAAGTCCACCGTCGGCGCGCTCTGGGCGGCGGCCGAGGCCTGGAACAGCTGGGCCGGCTTCTGGCCGCTGTAGACGGTCTTGGCCCACAGGATGCTCGGGAAAGTGCGCAGGGTCGTGTTGTACTTCTGCGCGGCCTCGTTGTAGTCGCGCCGCGCGATGGTGATGCGGTTCTCGGTGCCTTCCAGCTGGCTCTGCAAGGCCAGGAAGTTCTGGTTCGACTTCAGGTCCGGATACTGTTCCTGAATGACCATCAGGCGGCCCAGCACGCCGGACAGCTGGTCCTGGGCGGCGGCGAACTTCTGGAACTGAACGGGGTCGGTGATGGTCGAGGCGTCGACCTTGACCTGGGTGGCGCTGGCGCGAGCCTGGGTGACGGCGGTCAGCACGTCCTTCTCCTGGGCGGCGTAGCCCTTCACCGTGGCGACCAGGTTCGGCACCAGGTCGGCGCGGCGCTGGTACTGGTTCTGCACCTCGGCCCAGGCGGCCTTGGTCGCTTCGTCCTGGGTGGGGATGGTGTTGATTCCGCAGCCGGCGAGGGTGGCCGGGATGGCGACGATCAGCGCCACGCGCGCGGCGTTACGGACGAGACGGTTCATTCAATCCTCCAGCAGTCCGCGCGGCGGACGGTCGATCGAAGCCAAGCGGGCGAGACCTTAACGCGCAAGTACGACGCGCGAACATGGCTGTTCGCGTACCCCTGTTAGATAGCGTGTCGTTTGACCTGCGTCAGGAGGCGCGGAATTAAACCTTGTCCATTTGGGCGTGAGGGCGGCAGCCGAAAGTGTAAGCGGTTTCGCCGCCCGCCGCCCGCCAACTATTGAAAGGCTTGTTTGCGCGGGCCGATGTAGCCGAAAAGCCAGGCGGCGACCTTGCGCATCTGGATCTCTTCCGCGCCTTCGGTGATCCGATAGCGGCGGTGGTGGCGGTAGATGTGCTCGAAGGCCTTGTGGCGCGAATAGCCGATGCCGCCGTGGATCTGCATCGCCCGGTCGGCGGCCTCGCAGCAAAGGCGGTTGGCCCAGTAGTTACACATCGAGACCTTGTCGGAGAGGCGCTTTTCCACCTCCGGCTTGGTCATCTGGTCCATTTCCCAGGCGGTCTTGCGGATCAGGAGGCGCAGCATCTCGACCTGGGTGGAGAGCTCGACGATCGGGAACTGGATGGCCTGGTTCTCGGCCAGGGCCTTGCCGAACGGCTTGCGGGCGCGCGCGTACTTGATGCTCTCTTCTATGCAGTAGGCCGCCGCGCCCAGGCTGGAGGCCGCCTGGCGGATACGGTTCTCGTGCACGAAGTGCTGGGCGAGGGCGAGGCCCCCGCCTTCGGGGCCGAACATGGCGCTGTCGGGAACCCAGACGTCCGTGAAGCTGACGCGCGGGTGGTCGGTCGGCATGTTGAAGGTCCAGAGATACTCCTCGATCTTCACGCCGGGCGCGTGGGCCGGGACCAGGAAGGCGGTGATGCCGCGCGCGTCGCCGTCCTGGCCGCTGGTGCGGGCGAAGAGGCAGCAGTGCGTGGCCACGTGCATGCCCGTGGTCCACATCTTCTCGCCGTCGATCCGCCAGCCGGGCTCGCCATGACGTTCCTCGCGGACCGCGCGGGTCTCCATGTGGGGTGGCGTCCGAGCCGTGGTCGGGCTCGGTCAGGCCAAACGTTGGGCGGAAGGCCCCGCGATCCAACATGTCCTCGATCAGGTGCTGCTGGTCGGGCCGGCCAAAGTCGCGGATCATCAGCACGAACGGATTGTTGCCGACGATCGAGTGCTCGTTCTGCAGGTCGTTGAACAGGCCAAGGCCCTTGGACGCTAGGTGCTCGCGGATCACCGCCATGCCAAGGTTGGTGCCGTCCTGGCCGCCGTAAGCCTTCGGCAGCGCATAGCGGTAGTGGCCGGCCTGGTCGGCCAGCTTGCGGGCCTTGGCCAGCAGCTCTTCCCACTCGTGGCGCGGCAGGCCGCCGGCGTCCCAGTCGGTGCGGGCCCATTCGCGGCGGTGGTCGAAGAAGCGCTGGTTGTCGTCGCGCGCCTGCAGCGGCGCGATTTCCTTCTCGATGAAGGCGTCCAGCTCCGCCAGATAGGCGGTCAGGTCCGGCGGCAGTCGGAAGTCCATGGCCAAGCCTCCCAAGCCCGTTCTTGTCGTTGGCCAGAAGAGTACGCCCGCCACGAGAGCCGCCAACCGTGCCCCTACGGAACGGATCGATCTTCGCCGTTTCCGCGCGCGGCTGGCCGAGGCCGACGGAAATTCGCGTTTTCCGCAAATGTCGAAGCGCGCACGAAAATCCGCTTGCGCAATTTGTAATCACTGTTATCTAAGCGATGCTTAGTTCGGATCCGAAGCACCGGTGGGGATACCGGCGCCTGTCATCCCCCGGCTCCGAGCGGCCAGTACGCGTTTCCACCGATCAACGATCTGACCGCAACTCCCCAAACGCTGGAGGGCTTTCTGATGAAGCTCCGCACCCTGGCGGCCGTCGCCGCCGTTTCCGTCTCCATGTTCGCCGGCTCCGCCTTCGCGGACGGCCGCATCGCCGCCGCCCTGGACGCGCCGGTCCCGGCCAAGACCAAGGTGGTCGCCGGCGGCGCCGTCTTTGTCTGCGAAGGCTCCGAATGCGTGTCGGCCCAAGCGCCGTCCCGCGCCCTGACCGCCGTCGCCTGTAAGGCGCTGGCCAAGGAAGTGGGTCGCGTCTCGGCCTTCGGGGGCGAAACGCGCTCCCTGGACGCCGACGACCTGACCCGCTGCAACGCCTCGGCCAAGGGCGCCGCCCTGGCCTCGGCCAAGTAGGGAGCGCGCCTGGCGCTCTTTATTCAGTACCCAGACGCTTTGGGCCGTTTGTTTCTCCGGCCCGTCTGGCTGTTTCCTCGAGCATTCGCCTTAATGGGGCGGCGGAGCTTTCCGCCGCCTCTTTTTCTAGTTCGACAGACGACGAGTAAGCCTATGGACACGAGCCTCTCCGCTCAGCTGGAAGCCGCTCTGCGAGACGTCGTGGGCGACGGCTCGGCCCTGACCTCGATGACGATCGACTTCGCGTCCGGGGCCGCGGATGGCGCGCTCGAACAAAAGGCTTGGGTCGAACGGGCCACCCGCAGCCTGGTCTTCGCCCAGGGCGAACTGAGGCGCCCTAACGGAAGTCTGGCGGCTTCGGCCTCGGCTGTATTCCGTCGCGCCGGCGACTGAACGCGCCCGCTTGGTTGCGACTGCGAAAAGCCCGTGTTATCAGGCGCGCGGCTTCGGACGGGGCGGCGTTTACGCGCCGGCCGTCCATGTGCTTTTTTCAAGCGCGCTCAAGCCTTTAAGCCGCGATAAGGGTTAACCTTCTTGTTCGCGGCTATTTGCAACGCACCGGGCGGATACCAAGTGGCGGACGAAACCAAGGCGACGGATGCGGGTCAGCGCTATGCGCAGTCCCTCTTCGAATTGACGATCGAAAACGGCTCCCTGCAAAAGGTCGAAGCCGATCTGAAGAGCCTGAAGGCGATGATCGCCGACAGCGCCGACCTGCGCCGCCTGATCGCCTCGCCCGCCTTCTCGGCCGAGGACAAGGGCAAGGGTCTGGTGGCCGTCGCCGTGAAGGCCGGCTTCGACATGCTGACCACGAAGTTCCTGGGCCTGGTGGCCGCGAACGGCCGCACGGGCGACCTGCTGGGCGCCATCTCGGCCTTCGTCGAGCTGTCGGCCAAGCACCGCGGCGTCGTCACCGCCGAGGTCGTCTCGGCCGCGCCGCTGTCGGCCGCGCAGTTGAAGGGCGTGCAGAGCGCCCTGGTCCAGGCCCTGGGCAAGACCCCCGAAGTTTCCACGCGCGTCGATCCGTCCCTGCTGGGCGGTCTGAAGGTGCGCGTCGGTTCCCGTCTCTTCGACGCTTCGCTCCGTTCGAAGCTCGATTCCCTGAAATTCGCCCTGAAGCGCGCCTGAGCGTATAAGCGCGCCAAAAGATTAGATCGCAGAGAGCCCTGAAGACCATGGACATCCGCGCCGCCGAAATCTCGGCCATCCTCAAGTCGCAGATCGCCAACTTCGGCGAGGAAGCCGCCGTCTCGGACGTCGGCCAGGTGCTGTCCGTCGGTGACGGCATCGCCCGCATCTACGGCCTGGACAACGTCCAAGCCGGCGAAATGCTGGAATTCCCGAAGGCCGGCGTGAAGGGCATGGCCCTGAACCTCGAGCGCGACAACGTCGGCGCCGTGATTTTCGGCCAGGACCAGGAAATCAAGGAAGGCGACGAAGTCCGTCGCCTCGGCGAGATCGTGGACGTGCCGGTCGGCCGTGGCCTGCTGGGCCGCGTCGTCAACCCGCTGGGCGAGCCGATCGACGGCAAGGGGCCGATCCAATACACCGAGCGTCGCCGCGTCGACGTGAAGGCCCCGGGCATCATCCCGCGGAAGTCGGTGCACGAGCCGGTGCAAACGGGCCTGAAGTCGATCGACACCCTGATCCCGGTCGGCCGCGGCCAGCGCGAGCTGATCATCGGTGACCGTCAGACCGGCAAGACCGCCGTCGCCATCGACACCATCCTGAACCAGAAGGCCGTGAACGCCGGCAAGGACGAGAGCGCCAAGCTCTACTGCGTCTACGTCGCCATCGGCCAGAAGCGCTCGACCGTCGCCCAGATCGTCAAGACCCTGGAAGAGCACGGCGCCCTGGAATACACGATCGTCGTCGTCGCCTCGGCCTCGGAGCCGGCGCCGCTGCAATACTTGGCCCCGTTCTCGGGCTGCGCCATGGGCGAGTGGTTCCGCGACAACGGCCTGCACGGCCTGATCATCTATGACGATCTGTCCAAGCAAGCCGTCGCCTACCGTCAGATGTCGCTGCTGCTGCGCCGCCCGCCGGGCCGCGAAGCCTATCCGGGCGACGTGTTCTACCTGCACTCGCGCCTGCTGGAACGCGCCGCGAAGCTGAACGAAGACAACGGTTCGGGCTCGCTGACGGCTCTGCCGATCATCGAAACCCAGGCCAACGACGTGTCGGCCTACATCCCGACCAACGTGATCTCGATCACCGACGGCCAGATCTTCCTGGAAACCGACCTGTTCTACCAAGGCATCCGTCCGGCCGTGAACGTCGGCATCTCGGTGTCGCGCGTCGGCTCGTCGGCCCAGATCAAGGCGATGAAGCAAGTCGCCGGCCCGATTAAGGGCGAACTGGCTCAGTACCGTGAAATGGCCGCCTTCGCGAAGTTCGGCTCGGACCTGGACGCCTCGACCCAGAAGATGCTGGCGCGCGGCGAACGCCTGACCGAGCTGCTGAAGCAGCCCCAGTACGCCCCGCAGGCGGTGGAAGAGCAGGTCTGCGTGATCTACGCCGGCACGCGCGGCTACCTGGACAAGATCCCGACCTCGGCCGTCCGCCGGTTCGAGACCGAGCTCCTGGCCCGCCTGCATAGCCAGCACAAGGATCTGCTGGACGGCATCCGCACCAAGAAGGCGCTCGACAAGGATCTGGAGAACACGCTGAAGAGCGCGCTCGACAGCTTCTCGGCGACCTTCGCTTAAGCCCCCTCGGAACCGCTCGGAGAGAGTAGCGCCGAATGGCCAGCTTGAAGGAAATGCGCAATCGGATCTCGAGCGTCAAGGCGACGCAAAAGATCACGAAAGCGATGCAGATGGTGGCGGCGGCCAAGCTGCGCCGGAGCCAGGACGCGGCTGAATCCGCCCGTCCTTACGCCCGGCGTCTTGCCAGCGTCATCGCCAATCTCGCCGCCGGCGTGTCCGGAGACGGCGCGCCGAAGCTCCTGGCCGGCACGGGCCGCGACGACCGCCACCTGGTGGTGGTCGCCGCCGCTGACCGCGGTCTGGCGGGCGGCTTCACCTCGTCGATCGTTCGCGCCGCGCGCCAGCACATCGACGGGCTGATCGCCCAGGGCAAGACCGTGCGGGTGATCTGCGTCGGCAAGAAGGTGACGGCGCAACTCGCCCGTCCCTACGCCGGCAAGATCGTCGAGACGTTCGACCTGTCTTCCTATCGCCAACTGACGCTGTCGGTGGCCCAGCCGATCGCCGACGTTGTCACCCGCGAATACGAAGCGGGCGAGACCGACGTGGTCACGCTGTTCTACAGCCGCTTCAAGTCGGTGGTGCAGCAGATCCCGACGGGCCTGCAACTGATCCCCGCCACGGTCGAGGGCGTCGAAGCCGCCTCGGGCCCGACGGCGGTCTACGAGTACGAGCCCTCGGAAGAGGCCATTCTCGAGACCCTGCTGCCGCGCAACCTGACGGTCCAGATCCTGTCGGCCCTGCTGGACAACATG
Organism: Caulobacter segnis ATCC 21756; assembly: GCF_000092285.1. NCBI lineage: Bacteria > Pseudomonadati > Pseudomonadota > Alphaproteobacteria > Caulobacterales > Caulobacteraceae > Caulobacter > Caulobacter segnis. The sequence continues at coordinate 260,740 of NC_014100.1, forward strand.
GCCGGCTTCTACGCCAGCCAGATGACCGCCATGGACAACGCCACGCGCAACGCCGGCGACATGATCAAGCGCTACACCCTCGAATATAACCGTTCCCGCCAGGCCCAGATCACCAAGGAGCTGATCGAGATCATCTCCGGCGCCGAAGCCGTCTGATCTAGCCTAACGACACAAGCACGCAGAGATCGAAAGACCCGCACGCCATGGCCAAGACCCCCGCTGAAAAGCCGGCGACCGCCGCCGCCAAGAAGCCCGCCGCCCCCAAGGCCGCTGCTGCTCCGAAGGCCGCCGCCGCCGCCAAGGCTCCCGCCGCCGCCAAGAAGCCGGCCGCGCCTAAGGCCGCCGCCGCTTCGGCCAACACCGCCGTGAACCTGGACGGCGCCACCGGCCGCCTCGTGCAGATCATCGGCGCGGTCGTCGACATCGAGTTCGACGGCGCCCTTCCGGCGATCCTGAACGCCGTCGAGACCGTTAACACCGCCACCGGCCAGCGCCTGGTGTTCGAAGTCGCGCAGCACCTGGGCCAGAACACCGTCCGCGCCATCGCCATGGACGCCACCGAAGGTCTGGTCCGCGGTCAGCCGGTGCGCGACACCGGCGCTTCGATCCGCGTGCCGGTCGGTCCGGGCACCCTGGGCCGCATCATGAACGTCATCGGCGAGCCGATCGACGAACAAGGCCCGATCCGTTCGGACATCACCCGCACGATCCACCGTGACGCCCCGACCTTCGCCGAGCAGACCAACACGGCTGAAGTCCTGGTCACGGGCATCAAGGTCATCGACCTGATGTGCCCCTACACCAAGGGCGGCAAGATCGGCCTGTTCGGCGGCGCCGGCGTCGGCAAGACCGTGACGATGCAGGAACTGATCAACAACATCGCCAAGGCGTACGGCGGTTACTCGGTTCTGGCCGGCGTGGGCGAACGCACCCGCGAAGGCAACGACCTCTATCACGAGATGATCGAGTCGAACGTGAACGTCGACCCCAAGGCCAACAACGGCTCGACCGAAGGTTCGCGCTGCGCCCTGGTCTACGGCCAGATGAACGAACCCCCGGGCGCCCGCGCCCGCGTCGCCCTGACCGGCCTGTCGATCGCGGAATACTTCCGTGACGAGGAAGGCAAGGACGTGCTGCTGTTCGTCGACAACATCTTCCGCTTCACCCAAGCCGGCGCCGAAGTGTCGGCTCTGCTGGGCCGCATCCCCTCGGCCGTGGGCTACCAGCCCACCCTGGCCACCGAGATGGGCAACCTGCAGGAGCGCATCACCTCGACGAACAAGGGCTCGATCACCTCGGTTCAAGCCATCTACGTCCCCGCCGACGACTTGACCGACCCGGCTCCGGCCACCTCGTTCGCCCACTTGGACGCCACCACCGTTCTGTCGCGTGACATCGCGGCCCAGGCCATCTTCCCGGCCGTGGACCCGCTGGACTCGACCTCGCGGATCATGGACCCGCTGGTCATCGGCGAGGAGCACTACACGGTGGCTCGCCGCGTCCAGGAAGTGCTGCAGCAGTACAAGGCCCTGAAGGACATCATCGCCATCCTGGGCATGGACGAGCTGTCGGAAGAGGACAAGCTGGTCGTGTCGCGCGCCCGCAAGATCTCGCGCTTCCTGAGCCAGCCCTTCCACGTCGCCGAGCAGTTCACCAACACGCCGGGCGCCTTCGTCCAGCTGAAGGACACGATCCGCTCGTTCAAGGGCATCGTCGACGGCGAGTACGACCACCTGCCGGAAGGCGCCTTCTACATGGTCGGTCCGATCGAGGAAGCCGTGGCCAAGGCCGAGAAGATGGCGGCGGAAGCCTAATGACCGAAGACGCCGATCTGGGTCACTTCTGCTGCGATGAGCTGGCTGAAGCCGTGTCCCCGGACACGACCGCCAGCCTCATCGAGCACGACAGCGGCCTGATCCTGCTGAATCTCGGCGAACGCGAGGAAGAGGGCGAGACGGGCCTGGTGCTGGCCACCATCCGCTTCTGCCCCTTCTGCGGGACCGAGATCCAGACCGACGAGGATATCGAGGCCGCGCTTGGCGGCGTCGAGGAGACTTTCAACTGATGGCCAAGCTGCACTTTTCCCTGGTCGCCCCCGAGCGCGAACTGTTCTCGGGCGAGGTGGACATGGTCCAGGCCCCCGGCGCGGAAGGCGACTTCGGCGTCCTGGCCAACCACGCCCCGTTCATGACCACCCTGCGCGAAGGCAAGGTGACCGTGAAGGACGGCGCGACGACCAAGGTGTTCGACATCCAGGGCGGCTTCGCGGACGTCGGTCCCGACGGCCTGACCATCCTGGCCGAACACGCTGTCGAAGCGGCCTGATCGCTTAGGTTTCTTGAGTTCGAAGACGCCCTCGTTCCTGGTGATCGAGGGCGTTTTCATGAGCGCTCCGGCGTCGGGCGCGAAAAAATTACACTTGTGACCCAATCTCCGCCGCATTCGGTAGCCATAAGGGTTGCGAGGGATCGTCTGTCGGTTTTAATGCCGACCTCTCGTTCAGTTGGGGATATCCAGCCTATGCGCCTTGCGCTCGTCAGCCTGATCGCACCCGTTCTCGTGATGGGGGGCGCGGTCGCTTCCACCGCCGTCGCCCAGGAACAAACCGCCGCTCCGGCCCCGGCCGCCGCGCCCGCTCAGGCTCCCGCCGCCCAAGCCGCGCCGGCCGAGCAAGCCGCGCCGACGACGGCTCCGGCTGACCAGGCGGCGCCGCCCGTCGCGGCTCCGGCCGCCGCCGCGCCGGCCGAGACCTACACCGCGCCGGTGCGTGGACCGAAGACCACGGACGCCGTGACCCTGAGGCTGCTGGACGTGCTGGACAAGGTCTGCAAGCCGCAAGTCGCCGGTGGCGATTTCGCTCAGCTGGTCAAGGACTACGGCTTCAAGAAGAAGAAGGAGCAGTGGGTCCTCGACCTGGGCAAGCCCTTCAACATCACGCTGGATAACCCGGGCTCGAACAAGAACATCTGCACGGTCACCATCGACTACGCGCAGACCCCGGAACAGGCTCAGGAGCTGGCCAACGGCCTGCACGACTGGGCGACCTGGGAGAACAGCCCGCAGCTGCGCCTGATCCGCAACGACCAGACGATCGGCAGCGACTTCCGCCGCTTCACCGTGTCGTGGGACGACAACTGGGCCGGCGGTCACGCGGGCCTCGTGTATGTGCGCCTGAAGAAGCTGGACGAGACCTCGGTCGGCAAGAACTTCGAACGCGCCCAGATCCTGTACAGCACCAACAGCCGCTGATCGGGTTCGGGTTGCCCCGCCTTCCGGGCGGACCTATTTAGCGAAGGCGCGGGGACGACCCCGCGCCTTTTTGCTTTTCCGGGGACGACCCCGCCTTTTTGAAGAAAGGGCTCGTCGTGGCCTGGATCATTCTCCTGATCGCCGGACTGTTCGAAGTGGGCTGGGCCGTGGGGCTGAAGTTCACGGAAGGCTTCACCAAGCCGATCCCGATCGTCCTGACGGCCATCAGCCTCCTCCTGTCGATGGGGCTCCTGGGCTGGTCTGTGAAGACCCTGCCGCTCGGCACCGCCTACGCCGTCTGGACGGGCGTGGGGGCCGTGGGGACCGCCGTGGTCGGAATCGTCTTGTTCAAGGAGCCGGCCACCGCCGCGCGTCTGGCGTGCCTTTGCCTGATCGTGGCGGGAATCCTGGGGCTGAAGGTGTTCAGCCCGCAGTGAGGCCGTTCAGGCCGCCGCCCGGTCCTCGGACGCGATGAATTCGAGACACCGGCCGGCCACCTGCTCCCAGCCCGGTTCGCCCGGCAGCCAATGGCTCATCTCCGGAAACACCTCCAGGAGGCCGCCCAGTCGCGCGACCGTCTGACGGACGGTGGAGGGCGGGTGCACGACGTCCTTGCCGCCGGCGATGGCTAGGACGGGGCAGCCGGGCGCGGCCACGCTGGTGGTCATGAAGGGGTCCAGCCACCAGTTGAGCGTCTCCCACAGCGCGCGACCGCTCTCGGCGGTCATGCGGGCGAAGATCGCCTTTCGGGCGGGGCGGGGCAGGCGGTCGACGCTGTAGCGGCGCACGACGCCATAGTCAGGTGCAACGGCCTGAAGCCAGTAGGGGCCGAGAGCGTAGAGGCTGACGGCCGACGCCGCCTCCTCGAGACTGGCGCCGCTGACGCCCCACGGCGCGGAGGGGGCCAGCAGGATCAGCTTGGAAACGCGCGTGCGCGCGGCGGCCATCTGGGCGACGAGGCCGCCCATCGAGTGCCCGATGAGAATGGGGGGCGTTTCGCAGGCCTCGGCGAGCCCGGCGATCTGCCGGGCGTAGTCGGTCATAGACACGCCGGCGACGCCGCCGGACCCGTCGTGGCCGATCAGGTCGGGCGTCAGAACCGCGTGGCCGGCGGCCTCGAACGGCGCGCGGAACGCGTCGAAGGTCCAGCCGCCGCAGAAGGCCCCGTGGACCATGATAACCGGTGCGCGCATGGACGCCCTTAAACCCGACTGAACCCCGCCGACCAGCTTGGCCGGCGGGGCAGAGTACACGGTCTACTTCGACTTGGGCGAGCTTTTGGCGGGCGCCTTTGTCGCAGGCTTCTTAGCGGCCGGAGCCTTCGCGGCGGCGGGCTTCGCCGCCGCGGGCTTGGGCGTGGCGGCCTTGGCGGCCGGGGCCTTAGCCGCAGGGGCTTTCTTGACGACCGCGGGCTTGGCGGCGGCGGGCTTCGCGGGAGCCTTGGCCGTCGCGGGCTTGGCGGCGGGCTTCGGAGCCGCGGCCTTCGGGGCCGCCGGCTTGGCCGGAGCTTTCGCCGCCGTGGGCTTGGCCGCGGGCTTGGCGGCCGCCTTGGCCGGAGCCTTGGTCGCGGCGGGCTTGGCGGCCGGGGCCGGCTTGGTCTTCGCGGGAGCCTTGGCCGGCGCGGCGGCCTTCGGAGCCGCCGCGGCCTTCGGCGCGGGCGCGGCCTTCGCCTTAGCAGCAGGGGCCTTGGCGGCCGGCGCCTTGGCCGGCGCGGCGGCCTTTTTCGGCGCCGCCGCCGCCTTCGGCTTCGCGGCGGCCTTCGGAGCCGCTGCGGCCTTCGGCGCGGCGGTCGCCGCCGGGGCGGGCTTGGGCGCCGGCGCTGGGGTCGGCGCGGGAGCGGGAGCCGGAGCGGGCGCGGGAGCCGGCGGGGGCTCGGCCGCCTTCACGGGCGCGGGCGCCGGGGTCGGGGCTTTCGCGGGCGTCGGGGCGGGCGTGGCGGCCGGCGTTTGCTTCTTGCCGCCCAGCCAGGCGATCAGGTCGTCGAGGATCTTCATCGTGTTTGGCTCATCTATTAGATAGTGGGCGTTGTTGGGGTACTCGCGATACTCGGCGCCGGCGTACTTCTTGCCGACGAGACGCACGTCCTCGACGGGTGTCGTGCGGTCCAGCGCGCCCGCCATGACCAGCATCGGCGCGGTGACCTTGCTGGCGTCGACATGGGCGGCCTTGTTGGGGTCCTTGGCGGGGTAGGCCAGATCGGCCAGAACCTGTCCGCTGTCGTAGACCATGGTGGCGTAGAGGGCGTCGTGGCGTTCCGGTGGCACGACGTTGGCGACGCCGAACTTGAAGCCGGTCTTCCACATCTTGCCGGCCTTGGTCTCGGGCTTGCCCGCCAGGACCAGGTTCAGGAACGTGAAGACGGGGGTGAGCTTGGGCTTGCCGCGCGCATCGGCGGGCGACGCCGGCGCGAACAGCACGACGGCCGAGGCCTGCCCCGCCTCGGCGACCTTCTGAGCGATCAGGCCGCCCATCGAGTGGCCGATCACGATCGGCTTCTTGCCGGTCTCGCGGGCCAGGGTCTGAGCATAGGCGATCATTTCGGCGACATAGTCGGCCAGGGTGAGGCCCGCGACGCCCGCTCGGGGGCCGTCGACGGTGCGCACCGCCGCCCGGATCGTGGGCGCCTCGACGCGATAGCCCTCGGCGCGCAGACGCGCGGCCACCGGGCCCCAGACATCGCCGGCGCAGCCGTAGCCGTGAATCAACAGAACTGTATCCACCACCGTTCTCCCCCGCGCGACGGACCCGAACTCAAGCCCTTCGCGCGAACCCCGCGAACGCGGCGACGACTGCTTCGTAGACGCCACGCTTGAAGGGTACGATCAGTTCGGGTGCTTCGTCGAGCCTACCCCATCGCCAGGCGTCGAACTCGATGTGTTCATCAGCCTCCAGATCGATCTCCGACTCGCTTCCGGTGAAGCGATAGGCGAACCAGACCTGCTTTTGACCAAGCCAGCCGCGCGAGGATTTGGGATCGGCCAGAACGTCGGGCGGAAAGTCGTAGGTGATCCAGCCGGGCGTGCGTCCCAGGAGCGTCACGGACGTTACGCCGGTCTCCTCGGCGAGCTCGCGTCGCGCGGCCGCCTCGAGGTCCTCGCCGTCGTCGACGCCGCCTTGCGGGAACTGCCAATTGTACGGCGGCGCCTGCTTGTGGCGACGGCCCAGCCAGACACGGCCATCCGGATGGAACAGGACAACGCCGACGTTTGGGCGATGGCGCGGGTAATCGGGCTCTGCAGTCATGAGAGCCTTATTCCATAAGGCTTAGCGATGGGCGAGGGCCGAGGCCGGCGCCAGCTGCAGGCCGCGCGCCTGCAGGCCGGCGGCCCAGAGCCGCACCTGGTTGATAGTCACCGGATAGGCGAAGCCCGACCCCAGGGACTGTCCGCGGGCGGAGGCGCCGTTCTCGAGGGCGCGGAGCTGGGCGTCGATCGCGCTGGCCGACAGCTCGTCGTCGATGACCCGGTCGGCCGAGGCGCGGGGGATCGGCCCGCTCCGACGCGCGGCGAGGCCGTCGTCGATGAAGGCCAGGCCCCGGGTCTTCAGCACCGTATTGAACGTCGCCATCGCCTGATCATTGTCGACGAAGCGTGCGCCCAGATAGTTCGCCAGGCCGAAGTAGCCGGTGGCCCGCGACATCAGCCATTCCAGCTTGCGGACGGTGTCCTCGGGGCGGTTGGCGGCGATCAGGGTGTAGGGGCCAGGGTCGTTGGCCGGATAGTCCGCCGGCTCCATCGGCGTTTCCAGCAGCACCTCGTGGCCGTGCTCGCGGGCCAGGTCGATCCAGCCTTGAAGGCCCTCGGCGTAGGGCGCGAACGACAGGGTGATCTCGGCGGGCAGGGTCTCGATCGCCGCGCGGGTGGTCTGGGCGTTGAGGCCAAGGCCCCCGATCACGACCGAGACCTTGGGGCGCCCGTTCGGCGTGAAGGGGCGGGCGTAGGCGTCCGCGGCGGTGCGGCCGTCCGGGGCGATGATCGGCAGCGGCGCGCCGCCGGGACCCGGCGCGGTCAGGCCGGCGATCGGCGCTTGAGGCAGGCCGGGGCCCTGCTGGACGGGCGGTGGCGGCTGTTCGCCCTCGAAGGCGGGCTTCTCGCCCGCCTCGGCGCCGGCGGCCGGGAAGGGCGCGCGGGAGAGCTGGAGTTCGCTGGGCTTCAGCGGGGCCTCGTGCGGGCTCTCCGCGGTGAGCGCCTCGCGCCAGCCCTCGGGCGCATTCTTGGTGGCGCCGATCTTGGTGAGTTCGAGCCGGACGACCGGATTGCCCGCGTGCGGATCGCTGGTCACCAGGACCAGGGTCGCCAGCGAAGCCAGGAACAGGCAAGCCGCGCCGCCGGCGCCGATATAGGGGTTGGCCAGCGCCGCGCCCAGCTTTCCGCGCAGCACGGCCGAGCCGCCAGACGCGGGCTTGGCGGCGGCGTAGGCGGGCTTGCGGGAAAACGTGACGGCCATCGCCTCGCAGGCTAAGCGCAAGGGCCGAAGAGATGGTTAACAAGGCGTCGCCAGCGGGCGCGCCGCGCGCGACGGGACGCCGCATCGGCCCACGAAAACGCCGCCTGGCGCAGGGCGAGGCGGCGTTCCGGTCAGCGATGGCCGCTGTGGTCTATTTCTTCTCGGGGACGGGCGCCTTGCCCGCCGCCGCGGCCGCCTTTGCGGTGACCTCGGCGATCTTGGCGGCCGGCTTGGGCAGCTTGGGCGTGTTCGCGACGCCGCCGGCCTTGAGGACGGCCAGGGCGCGCTCCAGCTGGAAGTCGCCCTTCTTGTCGTCGAAGCCCGTGGGCGGAGCCTCGGCCGGCGCGTGCGGCGCGATCCGGGTCTTGCCCTCGTCGCCGTTCAGCGCGTTCTTGAAGCTGGCCTCGCTGAACCAGACGCGGTTGGCGATGTCCTGGGCCTGGTCGCGGGTCTGGGCGACTTCCAGGTCCGGGGCGATGCCGGTCTTCTGGATCGAGCGGCCCGACGGCGTGAAGTAGCGCGCCGTGGTCAGCTTCAGGGCGCCATCCGCGCCGCCGCGCAGCGGGATCACGGTCTGCACCGATCCCTTGCCGAAGCTGGTCAGGCCGACGAGCTCGGCGCGGTGACGATCCTGCAGGGCGCCGGCGACAATCTCCGCCGCCGAGGCCGAGCCCTGGTTGATCAGCACCACCATCGGCAGGCCGTTCAGCACGTCACCAGCCCTGGCGTTGTAGCGCTGGATGTTGCGCGGATCGCGGCCGCGCTGGCTGACCACCTCGCCGCCGTCCAGGAACACGTCGGCCACGCCGACCGCTTGGTCGAGCAGGCCGCCCGGATTGTTGCGAAGATCCAGGATCAGACCCTTCATCTTCGGGTTCTTGGTCTTCAGCTCATTGATCGAGCTGACCAGGGCGTCGGTGGCCTTCTCGTTGAAGCCGGGCAGGCGGACATAGCCAAAGTCGCCTTCCATGCGGGCGATGGCGGCCTTGGGCTTGATGATCTCGCGGATCAGCTTGACGTCGAACGGGTCGTTCTTGTCGCGGGCGATCGTCAGGGTGACCGGCTCGCCGGCCGCGCCGCGCATCTGCTTGACCGCTTCGTTGACGGTCAGGCCCAGAACGCTCTGGCCATTGACCGCGGTGATGTAGTCGCCCGCCTGGACGCCGGCGCGCGAGGCAGGCGTGCCATCCATCGGCGAGATCACCTTGACCACGCCGTCCTCGCTGGTGACTTCCAGGCCCAGGCCGCCGTACTCGCCGCGGGTGGTGTCCTGCATGTCCTCGTAGCTGTCGGGCGACAGGTAGCCCGAGTGCGGGTCGAGGCTGGTCAGCATGCCGTCGAGGGCCGCCTCGATCAGCTTCTTGTCGTCGACCTCGGTGACGTACTGGTCCTCGACCGTGCCCAGCACGTCGCCGAACAGCTCCAGCAGCTTGTAGGTCTTGGTCTTCGGCGCGTTGTTCGCCTGTGCGATGGGGCTGATATAGGCCATGGTCCCCGCGCCGAGGACGAAGGCGGAAACGCCGATGAGCAGATACTTGCGCATTAAGGCCCAGAAGGCTCCCTGGCGACGCGCGGCGTCGCAAACCAATTATAGCCCCGTCCAACCCGATTTGGCGGCTGTCCGAAGACAGTCACCATTACCGAAAAAGCCGTTTATCGCGACTCCTGTTTGAACCAGCGTTCCGGATCGGCCGGTTCGCCGTTCTCACGCACTTCCATATAGAGCTCCGGATCGGAGGATACACGGTCCGGCATCTTTCCGATCGTGGCGCCGGCCGCGACAGATTGTCCGGGCGTCGCGGTGATCTGGTCGAGGCCGGCCAGCACGATGTGGTAGGCGCCTTGCGCCCGTAGAATGAGCACCGCGCCCCAGCCATTCAGCGCGCCCGCGTATTCCACGGTTCCTGCGACCGGGGCGGAGACGGAAAGACCCTTCTCGGTCCGCAGGGTCAGGCCCGGCGCCTTGCCGCCGGCCGGCATCTCCTGGCCGAAGCGGCGGACGATGGCGCCGGCGGCTGGCGCGCGCAGCACCAAAGGGCCCGTTGGGGCGGCGCGGCCGAGGCCATCGCTGAGGGCGCCCAGGGTGCGAAGCTCGGCCTCCTGAGCCAGGGCCTCCTGGGCGTAGGCGCGTTCCAGCTGGGTCTTCTCGATGATCAGGCGCTCGATCTCGCCCTTGCGGTCGGCCACCACGCTTTCGGCCGTGAACAGCTCGGCCGAGGCGGCGGCGGCCTCGCGGCGCAACGTCCCGACGGCCGTGGCCTGGCGGGCGTAGGTCTGCGCCCGGTGCTGCAGGTCGGGTGTCATGGCGCGGATCAGGATCGCAGCCCGCACCGCGTCGCGAGCGTTGTCGGGCGAGACCAGCAAGGCCGGCGGCGGATCGCGACGGAATAGCTGCAGGGCTGACAGAAGCAGGGCCAGCCGCTGCCGATTGACGCCCAGATCGGCCAGGATGGCGCGTTCGCGGGCGTTCAGCATCTCGAGCCGCGCCCGTTTGGCGTCGACGTCGGCGCCGGCGGTGACGCGGGCGTGATCCAGGCGGTCGAGCTCGGCGCGCAGGTCCTCGATCTCGCGGCGGGTGTCGGCGGCGGTCTGGCGGTCCCTGGCGCGCTGCTCCATGGCGGCGCGGTCGACGCTCTGCCAGGCGATCCCGACCGTGGGAACGGCGAGGGCCAGGGCGGCGATGGTCAGGACAAGACGCGAGGGACGGCGAAGCATCGCGTCCTTACTGCCCCGAGCCTGTTCGGACGAACAGGCTCTTCTTCTGAAAAGTTGAGCATGACAGTCGCCGAAACCGGCTTCCACTTTCGGCTGTCATGCTCAATCTCGGTGATAGGGCGAGCCCGACAGGATGGTGGCGGCGCGATAGATCTGTTCGGCCAGCATGGCGCGGGCCAGGGCGTGCGGCCAGGTCTGGGGACCGAAGGCCATGGTCTCGTTCGCGCTGGACAGGATCGAGGGATCCAGGCCGTCGGCGCCGCCGATCAGGAACACCACGCGCCGGGTCCCGTCGTCGCGCAGCTTCGCCAGATGGTCGGCGAAGTCGCGACTTTTGCGGACTTTGCCATGCTCGTCGCAGGCGATGACGTGGGCGCCTTCAAGATGGGGGCGCAGCACCTCGGCCTCGGCCGCCTTACCCGGCTTGCGGGCCTCGACCTCGACGATCTCGACCGGTCCCAGCGCCAGGGCGCGACCGGACGCCGTGGCGCGGGACGCGTAGTCCAGCGCCAGCTGCGCCTCGACCATGCGGCCGAGCTTTCCGACGGTGAGGATGATGATCTTCATCAAGGCAAGCGTGGCAGCCGAAAGTGGAAGCCGGTTTCGGCGCCCGCCACGCGCCAAGCAAAAAAGCAAGCTCTAGGCCGTCACTCCGCAAAGAGCGACGGCCGAGCGTAGAGAGATCAGTTCGCGGCCGTACGGTGCGGGGCGTCGACGGCCCAGATCTTCTCGATGTTGTAGAAGCTGCGCACTTCGGGACGGAACAGGTGGATGACGACGTCGCCGGCGTCGATCAGCACCCAGTCGCAGTGCGGCAGGCCTTCGACCCGCGCCTTGCCGAAGCCGTTTTCCTTCAGCGCCCGCAGGATGTGGTCGGCCAGAGCGCCGACGTGACGATGCGAACGGCCGGACGCCACGATCAGGCTGTCGGCGACCGAGCTCTTGTCCGTCAGGTCGATGTGGACGATGTCCTGGGCCTTGTCGTCGTCCAGGCGGGTCAGGATCAGGCGCTCCAGCGCCTTCACGTCGAGCGGGAGACTCAGGCCCGGGGATTCAGTCGAGGATTCGGCTCCAGCCGTTCCCTCGTGCGCACTAAGCGCGGGGTCGCTACGCAGCGTATTGCTCCTTATGGGGTCGCTGTGGACAGTCCTCTTAGCATGGAATTGGGCGAAAAGTGAGGGGGCGCGTTCACGAAGGTCGATTTCGACGCCCGCCGCCCGGTTCAGCTATCGGCCAAGCTTGCCTGTCTGACGCGCGCGCAAGGCTGTGGAAGACGCGAAATTCAACGGGCCGGTGAGATAGACCCAGGCCGGCGCCGTGGCGTCGGGCAGGCGCGACGCGGCGCTGGCCGGCCAGCGCGCGAAGGCGAAGCGGCGGGCCGCGGGGGCCGTGCGGGCCTTCAGCGCGATCCACGGGCGGGAGATCACCGCCACCGGGACCTCGCGCATGATCTGGGTCCAGCCGCGCCAACGGTGAAAGCCCGCCAGGCTGTCGGCGCCCATCACCCAGACAAACTTCACGCCCGGGAAGCGGGCCTTCAGCACGCGCAGGGTGTCGATCGTGTATTGCGAGCCCAGGCGGGTTTCGGCGTCCGAGACGATCATCCCCGAACCGCGCGCCCAGCGGCGAGCCTGGGCCAGGCGCTCGGGCAAGGGGCGGGTCTCGTGGGAGGACTTCAAGGGGTTCTGGGGCGAGACGAGCCAGATCACGCGGTCCAGCTCCAGACGGCGCATGGCCGTCTCGGCCACGTGGGCGTGACCCTCGTGCGCCGGGTTGAAGCTGCCGCCGAACAGGCCGACGCGCATGCCCGGCTCCAGGTGGAAGCCAAGGCGCTGCGCTGCGGGCCGGCCGGCGTCAGGGACGAGTCTGGCCGGTCCCGCGAACCACATATTTGAACGTCGTCAGTTGCTCGGCCCCAACCGGACCGCGGGCGTGGAGTTTGTCGGTGGCGATGCCGATCTCGGCCCCGAAGCCGAATTCGCCGCCGTCGGCGAACTGGGTCGAGGCGTTGACCAGCACGATGGCGCTGTCGACCGCCGCGACGAAGGTCTCGGCGGCCGCTTCGTCCTCGGTGACGATCGCGTCGGTGTGGCCCGAGCCGAAGGCGGCGATGTGCGCGGCCGCGCCTTCGACGCCATCGACCACGGCCACGGCCAGGATGGCGGCCAGGTATTCGGTGGTCCAGTCCTCGGTCGTCGCGGCCTTCATGGCGGGGACGATGGCGCGGGCGGCGGCGTCGCCGCGCAGCTCGCAGCCGGCGACCAGCAGCGCCTGCGCGATCGGCGGCAGCAGGGTCTCGGCGGCGACCTTGTCGACCAGCAGGGTCTCGGCGGAGCCGCAGACCGACACCCGGCGCAGCTTGGCGTTGACGACGATGTCGACGGCTTTCTTCGGATCGGCGGCGGCGTGGACGAAGACGTGGTTCAGGCCTTCCAGGTGGCCCAGCACCGGGGCGCGGGCCTCGGCCTGGACGCGGGCGACCAGGCTCTTGCCGCCACGCGGAATGATCAGGTCGATCGAGCGGTCGAGGCCTTGGAGGATCATGCCGACCGCCGCGCGGTCGGGCGTCTTCACCGCCTGCACCGCGCTGGCGGGCAGGCCGGCCGTTTCCAGGCCGCGCTCGATCGCCGTGTGGATCGCTAGGTTCGAGGCGATGCACTCCGAGCCGCCGCGCAGGATCACCGCGTTGCCCGAGCGCACGCACAGCGCCGCGGCGTCGGCGGTCACGTTGGGCCGGCTTTCGTAGATCATGGCGATCACGCCGATCGGCGTGCGCACCCGGCTGATGTCGAGGCCATTGGGCCGGGTCCAGCGCGAGGTCGCCACGCCCAGCGGATCGGCGATCTCGGCCACGGCTTCGACGCCGGCGGCGACGCCTTCCAGCCGCTTTTCGTCGAGGGCCAGGCGGTCGAGCATGGGACCCGAGACGCCGTTCGCCTCGGCGCGCGACAGGTCTTGCGCGTTGGCGGCGAGGATGGCGGGCGCGGCCTTGCGGATTTCGGCGGCCATGGCGCGGATGGCGGCGGTGCGCTGCTCTGGCGTGGCGAGACGCAGGGCGCGCGCGCCCTCGCGCGCCGTCCGGCCCATGTCCGCCATCGTCGCCTGCAAGCTCACGCCCGCGTCGTCCATCTTCGCTCGTCCCCGCATGCTTATGCTCAGGTTGAGGCTTACCTAGAGCGCGTTAGGCGAAAGTGTAAGCGGTTTCGCCGCCGGACACGCTCCAGGCAAGACACTGGAGCCTGTCTGGAGGACAGGCTCTAGGCGCTTTCGAGGCGGGATGAAACCAGCTTCGTCTGAAAGCGGAAGGAGTTTTGGTGGGAGACCCGGCGGCCCGGCGCTCCGCGAACGGTCGCCTTTCTCAGGCTTAGCGGGGAAAACGCGCGATCTGGACGGAGGGCGTATTTGGCCAGCCGCTCCCAAACGCCTCCATCCGGTACAAGCCGCGCCGCGATCGCTGGTCCAAGCTTCGATCTGCCGCCGGCGATCATCTGGCGCTTGCAGACGGGCGGATGAAGCCCAGCCCTGTCATCGCGCGACAACCCGAAAGGGTGGGGCCTGACCCCACCAGTCGACATTGAGGGCGGCCACGAAACGACCGACCATCGCCGTGACGGCTGCGAAAGCATGACCTCTTCGCGGGCGATGAAGGCGGCTCCCATGCGTTGCGACAAGGCCTACGATCGGCGTGACGAGCATGGGGCGCGGGACAAGGCGGCCCGGCTCCGCGACGATCGCGCGGACCCCAGCCATCGGGCCGCCGCCGAGATCCCGCCCGAGATCGCGATCATTCTCGCCAGCGTCGAAGATGGGCTCAGCCGTTTGAGAAAACCCGATCCGGATCTGGACGGGGTGGGCGATCTCCTGCGCGTGATCGCCCTGGCGGCCGGCGCCGCGACCGAACGCGAGCCTTGGCGTTCAAGACCGGAGCGCCTCGACCGGGCGAACGCCGGCGCCTCGGCCGCGGCCCCTGCGCTCGCGCCGGCGGCCCCCCTCGTCACGGGCTTTCCGGAGATCGCGAGAGGCGGCCTGTCGCGATGGCAGCAAAAGCGGGCTCTCGGCCTGATGGCGCGCCTGGATCAAGACACGCCGACGGTGTCGGAGCTCGCCGCCGCCTGCCGCCTCTCCAGCGGCTATTTCATCAAGGCCTTCAAGCAGACTTTCGGCGTCACGCCGAGGCGATGGCGGCTGCTGCTTCGGATCGAGCAGACCAAAAGCCTGCTCGCATCAAACGATCTCTCGATCGCCGACATCGCGCTCGTCTGTGGCTTCGCCGATCAAAGCCATCTGACCCGGGTGTTCGGCCAGGTGGTCGGCGTCCCTCCGGCCCGTTGGCGGCGTCGATGCATCGACGATGTGTCGATATCGACGGGTCATGAGCGAGCGGCGGCGCGGCGTCTGGCCGACCAGATGCCGGCGACGTTTGTTTCGGGCGACTAGATCGCCGCCCAGAGCCGTCCCGCGCGTCCGATGGCTATTCAGCGTCCCACTGATACGTCTTGTCGATCCAGTCGCCGATCCGCCCGTCCGGGCGGGCCAGACCATGGATCTGCGCCATCTCCTTGTCGGACAGCTCGAAGTCGAGGATGTCGAAGTTCTCCTCGATACGCTTCGGGTTGCTGGTGCGTGGGATGGCGATGATCCCCTGCTGGATGATCCAGCGCAGAGTGACCTGACCGGGCGTCTTGCCATGGGCGCGGCCGATATCGATCAGCAGCGGCTCCTGGGCGACCTTGCCCTGGGCCAGCGGCGACCAGGCGGTGATCGAGACGCCCAGGGCGTCGGCCTTGGCCTTCAGGGTCTTCAGGGACAGGTAGGGATGATACTCGACCTGGTCCGTGGCGATCGGGGCGTCCGACAGCTTGGCGGCCTCTTCGAGCTGCGCCGAGGGGTAGTTCGAGACCCCGATGGCGCGGGTCCAGCCCTTGGCGCGGACGTCGTTCAGCGCAGCCAGGGTCTCGGCCATCGGCGGGTTGGGCTTGGGCCAGTGCAGCAGCAACAGGTCGACGTGGTCGAGGCCCAGCTTCTCCAGGCTGATCTGCGCCGAGCGCTGCAGATCGCCGTCGGCGAAGTTTTCGATCCAGATCTTGGTGGTGACGAAGAGCTCGTCGCGCTTGACCCCGCTGGTCTTGATCGCCGCGCCGACGTCCTGCTCGTTGCCGTAGATCTGGGCGGTGTCGATGTGACGATAGCCGACCTCGAGCGCCTTCTCGACCAGGGGGATGGCCGTGCCGTTCTCGAGTTGCCAGGTGCCAAAGCCGATGGCGGGCATCAGGACGTCGCCGGAGCGGACGGCGGGGACAAGCTTGGACATCGGGAACTCCGAAAAGACGGTCAGGCGGATCGGGAGGCGGCTGGGTTAGAGCGCGCTAGGTTTAAGTGTGAGCGCCGCTCTGCTCCGAACGCGCAACAGGGCGACGAAGATCAGGCAGACCAGCGCGAAAGCAACACCCATTTGGACGATCGTCACGAGAACGGCCGGATAGCCCCGCTTGGCCACGTCCATGAACGGATAGGGATAGAAGCCCGTGGCCGCGCCGTGCGCCAGGGTCCAGGCGCCGAACAGGGCGGGGAAGGCCATCGACTTCAAGGCCGCGATCCAGCGCGCCTCGCCCTGGCCGCCGCGTAGGGCCAGATCGACCAGGAACGCAGCCGGCGTGATCGTGTGGTTGAGCGTCGTGGCTGCGAGACGCAGGCCATGTGGGTCCCAGGTGTGGGCCAGCATCGTGTGATAGACCACGGCCGTGATCGCCAGATAGGTGGCGATCGCCGCGCGCGGGCCGGCCTGCTCGGACCACAACGCGAGGCGGCTCTCCGGAGCGACCAGGGGCGCGGCCAGGGCGATGGCGGCGAGGGTGTTAGACAGGATCGTGAAGTAACTGAAGAACTCGACGGTCTTGGCCGGCAGGGTCGCAAGGGTCTCGTCATAAGCCATCAGGCCGTATTGCAGGATGGGGCCGGCGGCGGCGACCAGCGCGATCAGAATGCGCCAGGCCCTGGTCTTGTCGGTCATGCGGTCTCCGTTCCGCGGCTTTCGTCCCACGCCTTCAGCACCTTCTTGGGCGCGGTGGTCCGCCATTGGCGCAACACCAGCCGCTCGACCGTACCGGCATGGACGCCGGCCAGGCGGATCAGGACATAGGGATAGTTGCGGAAGTGATCGGTGAAATGGAAGACGTCGGGCTCGGCCTCGACCAGCATCTCGCGCTCGTCGAACGGCACGCCGGGGCAGACCAGGCTCTCGCCGTCCTCGAACAGGCGGGTCAGGAACTTGCCGTGCGCCTTCAGACAGGGCCGGCCATAGGCGGTCCCGTGTTCGACGCCGGGCAGGCGCAGGGCGAAGGCGACGACATCGTCATAGGTCATGGGCAACCTCTCGGCGGCGGGACTATATGTTGGCCATGGACTCCGACAACACCCTCAAGACGCCCATTCTCGTACTGGGCGCGACCAGCCTGATCGGCGGCCACCTGATGGCGCGGCTAGCGGACGAGGGGTTCGACCCCGTCGCCATCAGCCGCCGCCCGCCCGCCGGCGACGCCTGCTGGGTGGACGGCGACCTGACCGACCCGGGCGTGGAGGATCGTCTGCCGCCCGCGGCCACGGTGTTCTCGCTGTCGCCCATCTGGCTGCTGCCCGCCGTCCTGCCCGGCCTGAAGGCGCGCGGCATGGTCCGGCTGATCGCCTTTTCCTCGACCAGCCGCTTCACCAAGGTGAATTCGCCCGAGGCCGGCGAGCGCGCGGTCGCCAAGGCCCTGATCGACGCCGAGCAGGCGGTCGAGACCTGGTGCGCCGAAAACGGCGTGGCCTGGACGATCCTGCGGCCGACCCTGATCTACGACGAAGGCCACGACGAGAACGTCAGCCGCATCGCGCGCCTGGTGACGCGCTTCCACGTCATGCCGTTGTCGGGACGCGGCGAAGGCCTGCGCCAGCCCGTGCACGCCGCCGATCTCGCGGTCGGCGCCCTCGCGGCGGCCCAGGCGCCCGCCGCGCAAGACCGGGCCTATGACCTGGTCGGCGGCGAGACCGTCACCTACCGCGTCATGGTCGACCGCATCTTCGAGGGCCTGGGCAAGACGCCGCGATCCGTGCCGATGCCCACCGGGTTGTTTGCGCTGCTGATGCGGCTGGCCAAGCCCTTCTATCCGGGCGCCACCGCGGCGATGGGAACCCGCATGGGCCAGGACCTGACGTTCGACTCGTCGCCGGCGGCGAGGGATTTCGGCTGGAGCCCCAGGGATTTCCATCCGCGGTTCTAATCCGCGTCGGCCAGCACCATGGCGAAGGGCGTGAGCGCGCCGTCCCGCTCGATATAGCCGCTGACCAGCTTGCGGTCGGGCGGCAGCACGCCGAGGTCGATCTCCTCGGTGGGGAAGACCACCGTCCGGCGGTCGCCGACGCAGACCACCAGCTCGTAGCCTTCGAGCGCCCGGCGCGACATCGCCTTGATGTACGAATAGTAGGGCTCGCGTCGCCAGGCGGCCGGCTTGCCCGGGTCGACCACGACGTTCAGTCGCTTGCCGTCGCGGTCGGAATACATGACGAAGCCGGCCTTGTCGGGCCGCCATTCATCGCCCAGCCGGGTCGACGTCAGCCACAGACACTCGAAGGCCCGGCAGGCCGGCGGGCGGTGCTCGTAGAAGCCGCAGCCGCCGCCTTTCCGGAAGTGGCCGCACCAGACGCCGTCGGGCTTTTCCAGCGCCTCGATCGCCAGGACCTTGCAGCACAGGCCACAGGATCCGCAGCTCTTGTCCGCCGTCATCGCCACGCCCCTGTCGGTCCCCAATCGTCAGGAGGCGGACAGTAGCGAGGCTCTGTGACGGTTTGATGCGGGCGGCGCCTAGCCCAGCTTGGCCGGGCAGGCCGCGCGGATCAGGGCGTAGGCGGCGAACGGCGCGTCCTTGCCGCCCGACTGGGCGACGATGGTCCAGGACAGCTTGCCGCCGTCCAGCCGCCAGCGGTTGACGAAGGCGGCGTCGGGATAGGGGTAGGTGACGTCGAAGCCGCCCGGGACCGCCTCGCCCTTGCCGACGGCGGTGAAGTCGCCGCCGAAGCTGTCGGCCCAGAACCCGGAGACGCCCGTCGCCGGCCCGTCCTTGGGCGCGGGACCGCGACCGGCCAGCACAAGGTGGGCGGCGTAGCGGTCGGCCGGATCGGCCTTGGCGCGGCTGTCGGCGTCGACGGTGATCAAGGTTCCGAGCCCGGCGGGCCGGACGGTCAGAACCATCTCGACCGGCTTGCCCATGACCTCGCCGGTTCCCCGCCAGCAGCCTTCCAGGGCCTTCACCGACGCGGGGATCGGCGCCGGCGGCGGATCCTCGGCGCGCGCGACGCCGCTCGTCCCGATCGAAGCCGCCCCGATCAGCGCCAAAGCCCATGCCCGCATGTCATCCCCCTCGGAAAGCAGAGGCGGCGAACCGATCGCGATTCGCCGCGCTCGCCTATTCGACGCCCGTGGCGCTCCAGACGCCCAGTTCGTTGCCGGACGGATCGGTGAAGTGGAAGCGGCGTCCGCCGGGGAACTCGAAGATCGGGGCGGTGATCGTCCCGCCGGCCTTCACGACCTTGTCCAGCATGGCCTCGAGATCGTGGGCGTACAGGACGACCAGCGGCCGGTCGCTGGAGCCCTCCTGCGGCTTGGCGAAGCCGCCGTCCGCGCCTTCGCCCTCGAAGGCGGCGTAGTCAGGGCCGTAGTCGACGAACCGCCAGCCGAACGCCTCGGAATAGAAGCTCTTGGTCGCGGGCAGGTCGCCGGCGGGCCACTCGATATAGTCGATCTTGCCGTCTTCGCGCATGGCGCACTCCGATAGTGATGTTCTGCAAATGTTCTTATCGGCCGCTCAGGGCAGAGTCCAGACGCTGGTGCGCTTGACCGCCAGGTCTTCGAGTTCGCGGGTCGTGGGAACCTGGTACTCGGCCAGCTTCTCGAGGCCGTCCTTGGGGAAGTAGGTCCGGCCGGGATCGCCGATCAGCACGCTGGCGCCCGCCTCGCGCCCCCGTTCCAGCCAGGCCATCACCGCCTCCGCCATCGGCCGCTCGTAGCAGATGTCGCCGGCCAGCAGCACGTCCGCTGGGGGCGGCGGAGCGTCCAGCAGGTTCTGGTCGGTGAAGGCGATCTCGACGTCGTTGGCGTCGGCGTTCAGGCCCACGGCCGCCTCGCAGAAGATGTCGATGTCGGCCGCAAGCACGCTTTGGGCGCCCGCCCTCATCGCGGCGACCGCGACGATGCCCGAACCGGTGGCGAAGTCGATCACCCGCTTGCCGGCGACGATCTCGGGATGGTCGAGGATGTAGCGCGCCAGGGCCTGGCCGCCCGCCCAGGCGAAGGCCCAGAACGGCGGCGGCAGGCCGATCTCTTCGAGAGCCTCCTCGGTCAGCTTCCAGATCGGCGTGATCTCGTCGGCGAGGTGCAGCCGCAGTTCGGGCGTATGCGGCGGCGCCTGGAGGCGCGTGTTCTCGCGGATGAAAGCGCGGCGGCCTTCCAGGGTCTGGACGATCATGGACGGCGTTAGAGCACGCCCAACCTCAGGCCGCGACCGCTTTGCTCGACGCGGCCTTCAACACCGACAGATAGCCTGGCGCGGTCAGCATGCGCTCGGTCATACCCTTCTGCTCCAGCAGCCGGTGCGCCAGGGGCAGGTTCCAGCACGGGGTGTGCATGAACATGTGGTGCTCGGCGTGGAAGTTGACGTGGTAAGGCGCGATCAGGGCGCGCTCGACCCAGTTGGCGCGGGTGGTGCGGGCGTGGCGGAACGGGTCCGGCTCGTCCCTGGCCACCAGGGCGTGCTCGGCGATGTTGCGCAGGCGAGTGACCAGCGGAAACCAGGTGGCCATCGGCACGATCCACAGCGCCAGCCACGCCCACCACAACCCGAGCGCCGAGAGCACGACCAGCAGCCCGAGGTTCCACAGCAGGAACGGCGCCTGCCGCGCGACTTCGCCGGCCACGATCGCGCCCCTCGGCGTATCGCCCTTGGCCTTGCCCAGCAGCGGCCCGAAGCGCTGCTTGAAGAAGGTCTGGCCGGTCAGGTCGCGGACCATCTTTCGGCGGAGCGAGACCCGGGTCGTGGGGAAGGGGGCCGACAGCACGAGGTCCGGATCCTCGGCCTGCTGGGCGTACTTGTGGTGGGTCAGGTGATAGGGGCGATATCGCTCGAGCGAAGCGCCGATCGGGGCGGCGCACAGCCACTCGCCCAGCCAATCATTGACCTTCAGATTGGGGTGCAGCCCGCCGTGGGCGGCCTCGTGCATCAGGATCGCCAGCCCTAGCTGCCGCGCGCCGATCAGCATCACGGCGAGGACGTAGGTCAGCGGGTTGGGGAACAGCACGAACAGCGCCCCGGCCGCGACGATCACCGCCCAGGCGTGGGCCACCAGGGCGATCCCGCGCCAGGACGAGCGCGCGGAGATCCGCGTCCATTCCTCGGGCGTGAACAGGTCCTGCGGTTTGACGCGGGTCGCGACGGCCATGGAACCGATCATCGCACATTCAGCTTAGGCCCGACAGGATGACCCTGCGTCATGAGTTCTGGAGGTTTCGATGCGTCGCCTGCTCACCGCCCTCGTCCTGGCGGCCGCCGCCGCGACGCCCGCCGCCGCCGCCAGCTTCGACTGCGGCAAGGCGCGGGCCGCCGACGAGCGGGCCATCTGCGCCAACCGCTCGCTGAACGACCAGGATGTCCGCGTCGATCAGCTGTACGGCATCACCCGCCACCTCGTGCCGATGGGCGGGCGCGACGCGATCATCGGCGACCAGCGCGCCTGGCTGAAGAGCCGCCACGCCTGCGGCGCGAACCGGGCCTGCCTGGCGAGAAGCTATGATCGGCGGCTGGTCGAGCTGAACCAGGTGATGGACCGGGTCTACCGCCAGGGGCCGTTCTAGAAGCTCACGCCCGGCTTCCAGAGCCCCGCCACCAGGCCCACCACCACCAGCAATCCCGCCACGGCGTTCGACTTGAACAGCTTCAGGGCGCCGGCGCCATCGTCCAGCCGCACGGCGGCGGCCTGGCGCGACAGGTGCAGGGCGAAGGCGCCGGCGAAGGGTAGGAACAGCGGACCCAGGCCGCCGACCCAGGCCGCCGCGATCACGAGGACCGTCGACACGACGTAGAAGCCGGCGACGCCCAGCTTCACGTGCCGGCCCAGGCGCCGGGTCGAGGACTTGATGCCGGCCAGGGCGTCGTCCTCGATGTCCTGGATCGCGTAGATCGTGTCGTAGCCCAGGGTCCAGAAGATCCCCGCGCCGTAGAGCAGGGCGGCCGACCAGGACAGGTGCCCGACCGCGGCGGCGTAGCCCAGCAAGGCGCCCCAATTGAAGGTCAGGCCTAGCCAAGCCTGCGGCCACCAGGTGATCCGCTTCATGAACGGATAGGCCGCGACCAGGCCCAGGGACAGCACGCCGAGCAGGATCGCGGTCCAGCCCAGGCAGACCAGGATCAGGAAGCTGACCAGGCTACAGCCGATCAGGAAACCCCAGGCCTGCTTGACGCTGATCAGTCCGGCCGGGATCGGGCGCATCGCGGTGCGGGCCACCTGGGCGTCGAAGTCGCGGTCGACGATGTCGTTGAAGGCGCAACCCGCCGCCCGCATCAGCGCCGCGCCGACGAAGACGGCCAGCAGCAGCAGCGGGTTAGGCCAACGACCCTGCTCGGCGGCGGCGAGGGCGACGCCCTGCCAGCCCGGCAGCATCAGCAGCCAGATTCCGGCCGGCCGGTCGAAGCGTCCGAGCTTCAGCCACGGCCGCAACCGTTCGGGCGCGTAGCGGTCGACCCAGTTCGTCGCCGCGGCGTCGGGCAGGATGGCGTGCGTGTTCATGCCGGCAGGCTTACCCGCGCCCGCGTAAGCGGAAAAGAGCGGCCATAATGTTCAAGCTTGGCGGCGGCCAATCGACCATGCTTGCTGATGCGGACATAGATAAATCCAATCCTGCCGAGAAAAACGATCAATTGGATTTATCTCGGCCCGGCGGCCAAGGTTCGCTCATGAAACGGCGGAGGCAGCCATGACCAAGACGACCATGACGACGACGGCCGGCGCGCCGATCGCGGACAACCAGAATTCGATCAGCGCCGGTCCGCGCGGTCCGCTGCTGATGCAGGACTACCAACTGCTGGAAAAGCTGGCCCACCAGAACCGCGAGCGCGTCCCCGAGCGCGTCGTCCACGCCAAGGGCTCGGCGGCCTACGGCACGCTGAAGATCACCCAGGACATCAGCCGCTGGACCAAGGCCAAGGCCTTGCAGCCGGGCGCCGAGAGCGAGGTCCTGCTGCGCTTCTCGACCGTGGCCGGCGAACGCGGCGCGGCCGACGCCGAGCGCGACGTGCGCGGCTTCGCCCTGAAGGTCTACACCGAGGAGGGCAACTGGGACCTGGTGGGCAACAACACGCCGGTGTTCTTCATCCGCGACCCGCTGAAGTTCCCCGACTTCATCCGCACCCAGAAGCGCCATCCGGTGACCAACCTGCGCTCGCCGACGGCGATGTGGGATTTCTGGAGCCTGAGCCCAGAGAGTCTGCACCAGGTCACGACCCTGTTCAGCGATCGCGGCCTGCCGCAGAGCTACCGGTTCATGCACGGCTTCGGCAGCCACACCTACAGCTTCATCAACGCCGCCAACGAGCGCGTCTGGGTCAAGTTCCACTTCAAGTCCCAGCAGGGGATCAAGAACTGGACCAACGCCGAGGGCAATGCGGTCATCGCCAATGACCGCGAGAGCGCCCAGCGCGACCTCTTCGAAGCCATTGAGCGTGGCGACCATCCGCGCTGGACCTTCTCGGTCCAGATCATGACGGAGGAGCAGGCCGAGCGGACGTCGTACAACCCGTTCGACCTGACCAAGGTCTGGCCGCACGGCGAGTTCCCGCTGATAGAGGTCGGCGTGCTGGAGCTGAACCGCAACCCGGACAACTACTTCGCCGAGGTCGAGCAGAGCTCGTTCTCGCCGTCGAACATCGTCCCGGGGATCGGCTTCTCGCCGGACAAGGTGCTGCAGGCGCGGATCTTCGCCTATGCCGACGCCCACCGGTACCGGATCGGCACGCACTACGAGGCCCTGCCGGTGAACCGCCCGCGCTGCCCGGTGCATCACTACCACGCCGACGGCGCGATGCGCTTCGACAGCCCGCCGCGCACCGACGCCTGGTACGAGCCCAACAGCTTCGGCGGGCCGGTCGAGGATCCGTCCGTGGCCGAGCCGCCGCTGCCGCTGCACGGCGACGCCGACCGCTTCAACCACCGGGACGGCAATGACGACTACAGCCAGCCCGGCGCCCTGTTCCGCCTGATGAGCCCCGAGCAGCAGACCCAGCTGTTCGACAACATCGCCGCGGCCATGCAGGGCGTGCCCGAGGCGATCATCAAGCGCCAGCTGGTCCACTTCCACCGGGCCGACCCGGCCTACGCCGCGGGCGTCGCCCAACGCGTGGGCGTCTCGATCGCCGACATCGCCATCGCCGCTGAATAGGAGAGTCGACATGACCACCGCCGCCATCCGCCTGTCCGGCTGGAGCCTGCTGCTCGCGGGCGTCGGGGCCGGGATCGTGCTCCCACACCCGGTCACCACCCGGCTGTGGACCATCGCCGGCAAGCTTTTCGCGCTGGCGGGCGACCACGGCATGGTCGCCCGACTAACCTCGGCGACGAAGTTCGGGCCGAGGGTGCGCCGAGGAATGAGCCGCCGCCCGCCCCGTCGCGTGGGCGGGGTCGCGGAAGCGTTCTAGCGCCCCTCGGCCCGCGTCTCCCGGCGGACTCGCCGGGAGACGGCTAGGACAGCCCTTCCAGCGCTTCGACCACCTCGGCGCTGGTCACGATCGCATGGGCGTAGGTAGGGCCATTGATGTCGTGGGCGGCGTGCATGGCTTCGTCGCTGAAGGCGGCGGTGGCGTCGCGCACCAGGGTGACGTGATAACCCAACTCCGAGGCCGAGCGGCCCGTCCCCTCGACGCAGGTGTTGGCCGCGAGGCCGATCAGGATCAGGTGGGTGGCGCCGCGCTGCTTCAGGCGCATGTCGAGATCGGTGCCGGAGAACCCGCTGGACCAGTGCTCTCCGACGATCACGTCGCCCGGCAGCGGGGCGAAGTCGGGATGCCACTCGCCGCCCCAGCCGCCCTTCTCGAACACCAGCCCCCGGGCGCTGGCCTGGATGTAGGGGTTGGGATGCTCCCAGGTGTCCAGATCACCCGGCGCGTAGCGATGGTGCGGCACGACGAACACCGTGACCCCGGCCGCGCGGGCGGCGGCGATCACCGCCTTCATGTGGCCGTGCAAACCGTCGGCGGCCTGGGTTTCGGCCACGCGACGCCAGAGCTTGCCCTCGTCCGCCAGGAAATCGTTGTAAGGATCGATCAGCAGCAGGGCGGTGCGCCCCTTGGGCAGGACAAGTTGGGCCATCATGACGCCTCCGGGGTTTGACCGATGCTCCGCCCGCGCTAGCGTTGGGTCTTGAACAACGTGACCTTCGCATGACCGCCACACCCGTCCGAAAACCGCGCCGTGACCTTACCCGCACGGAGCGCCGTCTTCTGGATGGTCTTGGCGGGTTGCTGTTCGCCACCGGCGGCGTGGGGCTTGTCGTGCCCTATATGCCGACCACCGTGTTCTGGATCGGCGCGGTCCTTTGCTTCCTCAAGACCCGCCCCCACGCTGTGCGTCCGATGCTGCGCGTCCCGATCGTGGGGCCGGCGATCATCTGGTTCCTGCGCTGGCGGCCGTTCGGGGGCGGGCGAAAGCGCAAGCGGCGCGGCTGACGGGTCGCGCGGCGCGGCGAAAGCCCCTATCTACCCGACACCATGACCGACCTATTCGAGGACGAAGACGAAATCGGCGCCAAGAAGCGCGCGCTGTCCAACCGCCAGGTGCTGGCCTTCATCGCCCGCTTCTGGAAGCGGCGGCCGCTGCTGTTCGGCCTGGGCGTCGGCCTGACGCTGGTGGCGGTCGGCTTCGATCTGGCGCTGCCCTACGCCTCGGGACACCTCGTCGACACCGTCGCCACCAAGCCGCGCGGCGACGCCGGGGCCTGGTCGGCGCTGGCGATGTTCGTCGGCGTCTATTTTGCCTTCGCGGTGGTGCGGAACATCGCCCACCGGTTCTGGATCCCGCTGGCGGCCCGGAACATGGAGGAGATGACCAACGAGAGCTTCGCCAAGGTGCAGGCCTTCTCGTCGGACTGGCACGCCGACAGCTTCGCCGGCGCGACGGTGCGCAAGCTGACCCGCGCCATGTGGGGCTATGACAGCGTCACCGACGCGGTGACGATCTGGCTGGGACCGGGCGTCATCGTGCTGGTCGGCCTGTCGATCGCCATGCTGATCCGCCAGCCGCTGGCCGGCGGGATCTCGCTGGTCGTGGTGATCGCCTACCTGTCGGTGAACCTGTGGGTCACCGAGCGCTACGTGCGGCCCAGCAACCTGAGGTCCAACGCTTTCGACTCCCAGATCGGCGGCGCCCTGGCGGACGCCGTGACCTCCAACCCCACCGTCAAGAGCTTCGGCGCCGAGCAGCGCGAGGCCCAGCGCCTCGCCGAGGTCACCGCCGCCTGGCGCGAGGCGGTGATGGTCACCTGGAACCGTTTCACCGATGTGTGGCTGGGTCAGAACCTGCTGCTCGTCGTGCTGCAGGCGGGCCTGACGGGCGCGATGGTCTGGGGCTGGACGCAGGGCACGGCCACGCCCGGCGACGTGGCCTTCGCCATCACCGCCTTCATGCTGATGAGCGGCTATCTGCGGAACCTGGGCGAGAACATCCGCATGCTGCAGAAGGGTCTCGACGACACCGAGGACGTCGCGGCCTGGACGCGTCTTGAGCCCCAGATCGCCGACGCGCCCGGTGCGCCCGACTTCAAGCCGGGCCCCGGCGCGATCGCGTTCCAGAACGTGACCTTCCGCTACAAGGCCGCGGGCGCGCCGCTGTACGACCACTTCTCCCTGAAGATCGCGCCCGGCGAGCGGGTGGCGTTGGTCGGGCCGACGGGCTCGGGCAAGTCGACGTTCGTCAAGTTGATCCAACGCCTGCACGATCTGCAGGACGGGGCGATCTTCATCGACGGCCAAGACGTGTCGCAGGTCACCCAGACCTCCCTGCGCCGCGCCATCGCGGTGGTGCCGCAGGACCCCGCCCTGTTCCACCGCTCGCTGTACGAGAACATCGCCTACGCCAAGCCCGGCGCGACCCGCGAGGAGGTCGAGGCGGCCGCCAAGAAGGCCCGCGCCCACGACTTCATCCTGAAGCTGCCCCAGGGCTATGACACCCTGGTCGGCGAGCGCGGCGTCAAGCTGTCGGGCGGCGAGCGCCAGCGCGTGGCCATCGCCCGCGCCTTCCTGGCGGACGCGCCGATCCTCGTTCTGGACGAGGCGACCTCGTCGCTGGACGTCGAGACCGAGGGCCTGGTGCAGGCCGCCGCCGAGGCGCTGATGGAGGGTCGCACGACGATCGTCATCGCCCACCGCCTGTCGACGGTGCGCGGCGCCGACCGGATCCTCGTGTTCCAAAAGGGCCGCGTCGTCGAGGAAGGCCGCCACGACCAGCTGAAGGCCAAGGGCGGCGTCTATGCGCGGCTCAACGCGATCAGTGAGGGCGTGGTTTAGGGCAGCTTGACCAAGCCGTCGCGAAGCGGGGGCGGGGGCGCCCTGCAGCCTTCGCCCGCCGGGACCACCGATAGGCGTTGGCCGCCGACGAGGATGTCGCGACGCGCCGTAGGCTCCGACATGGTCACCTGACCGGCCTCCAGAGCCGCGTCGATGTCGGCGCCGGGGCAGACGCCGCTCGCCTGGGCGACCCGGCGCCAGCCATCAGCGCTGAGCTTGAAGACGTCGAAGGTCGCGCCGCTGGCCAGAAGCACCTCGTCGGTCCCGTCGCCATCGATGTCGATCACCAGGGCCGAGCAGCGCATGCGCGTGTAGGTGCAGGTGGAATCTGCGCCGTGGAGGCTCCAGTCTTGCTGGCGGAAACTCGCCGGCAGGGTCTTACCGGCCGGGTAGACGGCCATATGCGCGAAGTCCGGGCCAGTGTTGGCCGGCGTCGCGGCCTTTTCGTTAGCCGCGTCGGCCTTGGCCGCCAAGCGCGCGATCTCTGGATCCCGGCTGACCCTCAGCCGCTCTAGAGCCAATCGTCCATATCGCCCGCTGTCGAAGCGCAGGAACTGGAAGTCGAACTTCTCGGCCGAGACCTTGCCAGACTCCAGCCGCTTGACCTGGCTGGCCACCGACAGCCGCGCCGGGTCGGCGATCGGGGTGAAGAGCGCGATCAGCAGGAGAACCGAGACGGCGGCCATGACCAGGTTGGTCCGCTCCAGCGGCTTCATCCAGGTCGCCGAGCGCAGGGCCGCCAGGGTGTAGCCGACGGTGAACCCGGTCGCGACGATCAGGTAGGTCGTGGCCATCACCCGGTCGGGCGTCAGGCCGTATTGGTGGATCCGCAGCCACAGGGCGTAGGCGGTCAGGATGACGATGGGGATCAGCAGCAGGCTCGCGGCCCGCGCGGCCCAGCGCAGGATCGCGTTGGGCGGCTCGAGGCCGTCCTGATAGGCGGCGTTGATCAGGACGATCAGGGCGGCGGCGGCCGACAGCAGCAGGGACGCGGCGGCCTTGGTGCTCCACAGCGGGGCCAGGCCCGTGAAGGGCAGGGTGGCCAGGAAGCCGCCGGCGATCGTCACCATCAGCGGCAGCAGCCAGGCCAGGAGGACGAGGCCGACCGTTCGCACGCCGCGCACCAGGCCCGCCCGCGCCTCGGTCAGCTGCACGGCCATGTGGACGGCGGCGGCGAACATCAGGCCGGTGGCGGGGAAGGCGAAGGCGGTCTCGCCGATCAGCTTCTGGATCGCCTCGACGCCGATCAGCTTGAAGAGCGCGCCGGCCAGGAACAGCAGCAGCCAGAAGGCGCCGGTGAAGGCCAGCGAGAGAAAGAGGCGGACGGCGTTGGTCCCGACGAGGTCGAAATAGTCGGCGTATGGCGCGACGGGCTTGCCCGCCGCCTCGGCCGGCTGGATCAGGTGATGGGCGATGAACAGCAGGGCGGCCACGGCGATGAACAGCGGCGGCGACAGCGGTCCGGCGCCCAGGCGGTCGGGCGTCGCGCCGACCCAGGCGGCGTGGATCGCCAGGATCGCGACCAGGGCGGCGGCCACGGCGCTCCAGCCGAGCAGGGCGGTCCGGCGCATGGCCGAGAGCGCCGACAGGGGAATCAGCGGGACGGTCAGGGCGCAGACCAGCAGCGGCGCGTAGAGCATCGGGGCCGTCGCCGGCCAGGCCTTGGACTCGTCGGCCTTCTGCAGCAGGAAAAGCGCGATCCCCTGCGCCAGCCCGATCGCCAGGCGCGTCAAGGGCGGCGATTCGTGTCGCCTTGGCGCTGATCGCATCCATACTCGGCGTCTCCCTCTTTTCCGCAAGCCACCACGCTTTGGCGCGGTTGTGAAGATTCGCCGCTTGTCCTAGCAATTTCGTCCTCAGTTGAGGGGACGAACATGAAACAGATTTTCGGCGCGGGTGTCGCGGCCGTGATGGCGTCGTTGGTGTTGACGGGCGCGGGGCTGGCCGGTCCGGCCTGGGCCCAGGAGAAGGGCGGCGACAAGCCCGCCGCCGAGAAGTCGGGTCTCGACCTGCCGGCCTTCCCGGCGGACAAGTCGGTCAAGCAGACCACCGTGATCGCCGGCAAGACCATCGCCTACACCGCCACCGTCGGCGTGCTGCCGGTGCGCGACGAGAAGGGCAAGAAGGTCGCCGAGGTGGTCTACACCTCGTACGTGCTGGATGGTCCGCGCGATCCGAACCGGCCGATCACGGTGGCCTTCAACGGCGGCCCCGGCGCGGCCAGCGTCTATCTGAACTTCGCCCTGGGCCCCAAGCGCGTGCAGTTCGGCGCAGAGGGCGACAGTCCTTCGGCCTTCACCAAGCTGGAAGACAATCCCGCCAGCTGGCTGGACTTCACCGATCTGGTGTTCATCGATCCGGTCGGCACCGGCTTCTCGCGCTCGCTCGTTGGCGAGGAGGAGACCAAGAAGCGCTTCTACGGCGTCAAGCAGGACATCGAGTACCTGTCCCGGATCGTCTTCGACTATCTGGTCAAGACCGAGCGTCTGACCTCGCCCAAGTACCTGGTGGGCGAGAGCTATGGCGGCTTCCGCGGCCCGCGACTGGCCTATGAACTGCAGACCGATCTGGGCGTCGCGGTGAAGGGCGTCGTGCTGGTCTCGCCGCTGCTGACCAGCGCCGGCCGGAGCTCACAGGAGATCTCGCCCCTGCCTTCCATGTGGACCCTGCCCTCGATCGCGGCGGCCAAGCTGGAACGGGACGGCAAGCTCACCCCCGAGACCATCAAGGCCGTCGAGGACTATACGCGCGGCGAATACATGGTCGACCTGATGAAGGGCTCGGACCCCGCCGCCCTGGACCGCCTGACCGCCAAGGTCTCGGCGATGACCGGTCTGGATCCGGCCTATGTCCGCCGCGCCGGCGGTCGTCTGGAGACCCAGTCGTTCCTGCGCGAGGTGTTCCGTGACAAGGGGCGCCTGGGCAGCCGCTACGACAGCAACGTCACCTCGCTGGATCCCTTCCCGTTCGCGCCCGAGCAGGAGGTCAACGACCCGATCCTCGACGCGATCATCGCGCCGACCACCAGCGCGATCGTCGACTTCACCACCCGGATCGTCGGCTGGAAGCCGGACGCGCGCTACGAGGCGCTGTCGGGAACCGTCAACCGTCTGTGGGATCGTGGACGCGGCCCCGACACCGAGTCGGTCACCGACCTGCGCAAGGCCGTCTCGGTCGATCCCAAGCTGAAGGTGCTGATCGTCCACGGCTACAACGACCTGTCGTGCCCGTTCTTCGCCTCGCGCCTGGTGGTCGACGCCATGCCGGCCGCCGCCAATGGCCGCGTGACCCTGTCCAACTATCCGGGCGGTCACATGTTCTACAGCCGTCCCGACAGCGGCGCGGCGTTCCGCAAGGACGTCATGGCGCTGTACGGCGCGAAATAATCGAAGGCGCTGTCGGCGGGGAGCTTCGCCAAACGTCCTAGGCCCGTTCCAGGGAGAAGCGACCGATGATGAAGCCCCCCGCCGCGTCCGTCGACGACTACCTCGCCAAGCTGCCGGCCGAGCAGCGTGGGGCGTTGGAGACCCTCCGCGCCCAGATCCGCGCGGTCGCGCCCGAGGCGGTCGAGGCCATCAGCTATGGCCTGCCGACCTTCAAGCTGAACGGCAATCTCGTGCACTTCGGCGCGGCCGCGAAGCACTGCGCCTTCTATCCGGGCGCTGTGGTCACCGCGTTCGCCGATCGCCTGAAGGGCTTCGAGACGGCCAAGGGCACGATCCGCTTCCAGCCGGACGCGCCCCTGCCGCCGGACCTGATCGCCGACATCGTCCGTCACCGCATCGCCCAGAACGCGGCCCTGGCGGCGGAACGCGCGTCGCGGAAGAAGCGCTAGGAACGCCCCCTCCGTCTCGGCGCTGCGCGCCGATCCACCTCCCCCGCAAGCGGGGCAGGAGGGAGGCGGCTTCCTCCTCACCCGCGCAACGGGGGAGGTGGCGCGGAGCGGATACGCGACGTGACGTAGGGGGCGCTCTACCGCGCCAGCCGCCCGTCCTCGAGCGCGCTGGGCTCGAACGCGAAGATCACTTCGGGATCTGGCTTGGCCACGCCCTTGACGATCTTCTTGTCGCCGGCGGCGTGCAGCAGCCAGCGGATGACGTTGAGCCGCGCGGCCTTCTTGTGGTCGGCGCGGACGCAGATCCACGGCGCGACGTCGCTGTGGGTGCGCATCAGCATCTCGTCGCGTGCGGCCGTGTAGTCGCCCCACTTCTCCTCGGCGACCTTGTCGAGGTCGCTGGTCTTGAAGGCCTTCAGCGGGTCCTCGCGGCGAGCCTTCAGGCGCTTGGCCTGTTCGTCGCGGCTGATGTCGAGCCAGAACTTCACGTAGCGAGTGTCGTTCTCGACCAGCATCCGTTCGAAGGCGGGGACATCGCGCAGGAACTGCTCCTGCTGCTTGGGCGTCGAGAAGGCCATCACGCGCTCGACCCCGGCGCGGTTGTACCAGGAGCGGTTGAACAGCACCGCCTCGCCGCAGGCAGGCAGATATTCGACATAGCGCTGGAAGTACCACTCGCTGGCTTCGCGATCGGTGGGCTTGGGCAGGGCCACGACCGTGGTGGCGCGCTTGGACAGGTGCTCGACGATGCGGGCGATCGTGCCGTCCTTGCCGGCGGCGTCGCGGCCCTCGAAGACGGCCAGGATCTTCCAGCCCTCCTTGATGGCCTTCTTCTGCATCTCGATCAGGGCCAGCTGCAGCTGGACGAGCTCGTTGTCGTAGTCGTCGGACTTGCTCATCGGGCGAGCCTACCCCTGGAAAGCTGAGTTAGGCTAGAAGGACGCCATGATCCGTCTATTCGTTCCCAACGATCTGTCGGCCGGGGCCGGCGTCGTTCCCACCGTCGACCAGTCCCGCTACCTGACCTCGGTCATGCGTCTGTCGGTCGGCGACGAGGTTTTGCTGTTCAACGGTCGCGACGGCGAGTGGCGCGCCAGCATTGTCGAGGCGACCAAGCGCGGCTGCCTCTTGAAGGCCGACGTCCAGACCCGGCCCATGGACACGGGCCCGGACCTTGATTTGATCGTCGCCATGGTCAAGCGCGGGCGCGTCGAGACCATCGTCGAGAAGGCCGCCGAGCTGGGCGCGCGGCGCGTGCGCCTGACGATCACGCGCCGCACCAATGTCGACTTCGTCAAGCTGGGGCGTCTGGACGCCATCGCCATGGAAGCGGCCGAGCAGACCGGGCGGCTCGACGTGCCCGAGATCGTCGATCCCGAGAAGCTGGACAAGATTCTCGACGGCTGGGATCCCACGCGACGTCTGGTCTTCTGCGACGAGGGCGGCGACGCCAGGCCGGCCATCGAGGCGCTCGCCGGAACCGGCGCGCCGGCCGCGATCCTGATCGGACCGGAGGGCGGTTTCGCGCCCGAGGAGCGCGAACGGCTGCGCGGGCTTTCCTTCGTCACGCCGGTGTCGCTGGGGCCTCGCATCCTGCGCGCCGACACCGCCGCGATCTCGGCCATGACGCTTTGGCAGGCGAGCGCCGGAGATTGGCGCTAAACGATTATGCTCGAGGCGCCCCTTGAGGTTCGCAAAGAAAACGCCCAACTGGGCGTGACCGAGTAGTATCGCCGTCGGCGGAGAGCATGGGCCCTCTCCTCCCTCTGCATCGCAACCCCTGGGGAGGGACGGCTTGCATGGCCGACACCGCTAGCGTCCAGGAGCGTCCGCTGACGCTCTCCGATCTGACCGAATACTTCGCCCGGGGCAGCAAGCCCAAGGAGGCGTTCCGCGTGGGCGCCGAGCACGAGAAGTTCGGCTTCTACCTGGGCTCGCACGCGCCGGTCCCCTACGAGGGCGACAAGGGCGTGCACGCCCTGTTGACCGGCCTGCAGCGCTTCGGCTGGACCCCGGTCATGGAAGGCCCGACGATCATCGGCTTGGAGCGCAACGGCGCCAATGTCAGCCTGGAGCCGGGCGGCCAGTTCGAGCTGTCGGGCGCGCCGCTGGCGACCATGCACGACATCTGCGACGAGACCGGCAAGCACCTGGACGAGGTCAAGACCGTCGCCGACGAGCTGGGTCTTGGCTTCATGGGTCTGGGCTTCTCGCCACTGTGGAAGCGCGAGGAGGTGCCGGTGATGCCCAAGGGCCGGTACGTGATCATGCGCAACTACATGCCCAAGGTCGGCAACCTCGGCCTCGACATGATGCTGCGCACCTGCACGGTGCAGGCCAATCTCGACTTCTCCAGCGAAGCCGACATGGTCGCCAAGTTCCGCATGAGCCTGGCCCTGCAGCCGATCGCCACGGCGCTGTTCGCCAATTCGCCGTTCACGGAAGGCAAGCCCAACGGCTTCCTGTCGGCGCGCGCCAACGTCTGGACCGACACCGATCCGAACCGCACGGGCCTGCTCGACTTCGTGTTCGAGGACGGGTTCGATTTCGAGCGCTACGCCCGCTATGCGCTGGACGTGCCGATGTACTTCGTCAAGCGCGGCGACAAGTACATCGACGTGGCCGGCCGATCCTTCCGCGACTTCATCGAGGGCAAGCTGCCCGAGCTGCCGGGCGAGATCGCCACGATGAAGGACTGGGCCGACCACACGACGACGGCCTTCCCCGAGGTACGCCTGAAGACCTATCTGGAGATGCGCGGCGCCGACGCCGGGCCCTGGAGCCGCCTCTGCGCTCTGCCGGCGCTGTGGACCGGCGTGTTCTACGACGACGCGGCCCTGGCGGCGGCCTGGGACCTCTGCAAGGACTGGACGATCGAAGACCGCGAGGGCCTGCGCCGCGACGTGCCGAAGCTGGGCCTGAAGGCCAAGGTCGCCGGCCGCACCGCCCAGGACGTGGCCAAGGACTTTGTCGCCATCGCCAAGTCGGGCCTGAAGAACCGCGCCCATGTGAACGGCGGCTTCCTGGATGAGACGATCTATCTGGGCGACCTGGAAGAGATCGCCGACAGCGGGATCACCCCCGCCGAGCGTCTGTTGTCGCTCTATGAGGGCGCGTGGAAGGGCGACATCAGCCGGGTGTTCACCGACTGCGCCTACTAGGACTTAGAGGATCGCTCTGACGCCGGCGATGATCGCGGCCCATGAGCCCAGCGCGAACGCCAGGGCGAACAGGCGCCCCCAGACGAGGCGAGGGCGGTCGGTCGTTGCGTGAACGGCGGCTGCCCGATCGTACGAGACAATGGCCATGGTTTCCTCCGCGCCCCTCTGACGGGAGCTAGACCTTAGGGTCACGCTCCCAGCGGTTAACGCGGGCTTAAGTCCGTTCGAGCTGCGACTAAATGGCGCCGACGCCCTTGTAGGGCGGGTCAGGATCACGCTCGTCATCGTCTAGGTCGGGCGTTTCGACATTGGCGGGCCAGCGCTCGGCCTGGCTGTTTCCCGAGCCGCTGTCGGTGTGTCGCACGACGGCGTCCACATCCAGCGCCTCGGCCTCGGCGGGAGCGTGTTCGTCCAGCTGGAACTCGACATGCTCGGGATAGAAGGCCACGCGGTTCGCGATGGACCCTACGGCGGCGTAGGGATCCTCGTACGACCACGCTCCATCCTCGATGATCTGGCCGTCGCGATAGATCGTGAAGTAGGCCGCGTCGCCCTTGTAGGGGCAATGGGTCACCGTCTGGGTGCGTCTCAGGAAGGCCATTTCGACGCCCTCGCGCGGGAAGTAGTAGACCGGAGGATAGTTGGTTTCCCTTAGAACCAGCACGTCGTCGCTGCCGGCGATGTCGTGCCCTTCGAACAGCGCGCGCACGGTTCCGGAGAAGCGGTCGATCGTAATCGGATGACTTTCGTCGGGGATCTTCATCTTCGGCTCCGGAAACGGAAAAGGTCGCCTGATCAACGCGCGAAAGCGTGGCCAAGCTCCCGCACAGGCTTTTGCCGGGGCGTTTGATCGGCAAGCCGTTGCTTGTGAAACGACCGCCCGCGTGATCTTCTCCCCGCCAATTGGGGTCGGCGAGGGCGATTTGACCCGGGTCGCGTCGGGGGGCGCGCCGGGTCGGTCCGCGCGGCTCGTCATGTTCAAGGCTTGGGTATGAACATTGTTATCGCCGCGGGCGTCCTGATCACGCTCGTGACCGGGATTCCCGTCCTCATCCAGCTTCTGCGAGGCCATCCGCGCGGCCTGATCATCTGCTTCCTGGCCGAGATGTGGGAGCGGTTCTCCTACTACGGCATGCGCGCGATCCTGATCTTCTATCTGACGCAGCACTTCCTCTTCGATCCCAAGACTGCCTCGGGCCACTACGGCTCGTACACGTCGCTGGTCTATCTGCTGCCGCTGCTGGGCGGGATGCTGGCCGACAAGTGGCTGGGCACGCGCAAGGCCGTGGCGTTCGGCGCCCTGCTGCTGGTCGCGGGCCACCTGGCGATGGCGGTCGAGGGCAAGCCGGCGGTCCAGACCCTGACCTATGGCGGCGCGACCTACGAATTCCAGTCGGAAGGCCGCGGTCAGGACCGGGTGTCGCGCCTGATCGTCGCCGACAAGCCCTACGAGGTCGCCGCCACCAAGAACGGCGAGTTCGAGATCAAGGGTTTGCCCGCGGGCGCCCCGCTGCCGGCCGTGCTGCCCAAGGCAGACTACAAGCTGGACGTGGCCGAGCGTGACCCGTTCTATCTGAACGTCTTCTGGTTCGCCCTGTCGCTGATCATCCTGGGCGTCGGCTTCCTGAAACCCAATATCTCGACGATCGTCGGGCAGCTTTACCCGCAAGGCGATCCGCGCCGCGATCCGGGCTTCACCCTGTACTACTACGGCATCAACCTGGGCTCGTTCTGGGCGTCGATCCTGTGCGGCCTGCTGGGCGTCAGCGTCGGCTGGTGGGCCGGTTTCGGCCTGGCGGGCCTGGGCATGCTGGCCGGCTTCATCGTCTTCGTGCTGGGCAGGCCCTGGCTGGAGAACAAGGCCGAGCCGCCCAACCCCGAGGTCCTCAAGAAGAAGGTGCTGGGCCCGCTCAGCCTGGAGACGACGATCTACGGCGGCTCGCTGCTGGGTCTCGTGGCGATCTTCTTCCTGGTCCAATACAACGCCGTCGTGGGCATGGCCCTGAACGTCGGCATCATCGCCTCGCTGGGCTATATCGGCTGGTTCATGATGACCAAGTGCGCGAAGGCCGAGCGCGAGCGGCTGGCGCTGGCGGTGTTCCTGATCTTCGGCGCGGTGGTGTTCTGGACCCTGTTCGAGCAGGCCGGCTCCTCGCTCAGCCTGTTCGCCGCGACCAATGTCCAGCTGGACCTGGTGCGCGAGCCGGTGCGCCTGCTGGGCGGGGCGATCACCCTGGCCACCAGCGACCAGCTGAAGGCCGCGGGCATCGATGCGGCGTCCACCTTCTGGGTCAACACCAGCTTCAACGCGCCGCAGACCCAGATGCTGAACGCAGGCTGGATCCTGATCTTCGCCCCCGTCTTCGCCGCGCTCTGGACCTTCCTGGGCGCGCGCGGGCGTGACCCCAACCCGGTGATCAAGTTCGGCCTGGCGCTGATCCAGGTCGGCGCGGGCTTCCTGCTGCTGCGGTGGGGCGCGACCTTCGCCGACGGCGCGTTCCGCCTGCCGCTGATCTTCCTGGTGCTGATGTACATGCTGCACACCACCGGCGAGATGTGCATGTCGCCGGTCGGTCTGTCTCAGATGACCAAGCTGTCGCCGCTGTCGATGGTCTCGTTCATGATGGCCGTCTGGTTCCTGGCGCTCGCCATCGCCCAGTGGGTCGGCGGCAAGATCGCGGGCCTGGCGGCGACCGAGACCGTCGGCGGACAGGTGCTGGATCCGGCCCTGGCCTTGGCCTCGTCCCTGAAGGTGTTCAACGTGATCGGGTTGGTCGCCGTCGTGATCGGCGTCGGCTTCCTGGCGCTGTCGCCGGTCCTGAAGAAGTGGTCGCACGGCGCCGACGACGTCACGGCGTGACCTGAAGACCGAAGGGCCCCGGCGACGATACCGGGGCCCTTCTCGGGACGTGGAGGGGCCACGTCCCTACCTCAGGTGGGAACGGCCCGGCGATGGCTCAAATCGCCGGACCGCTTTCCGCTCCTACCCGAAGCCCTGAGCGCGGCGTCGAGCCGCGCGATTCCTAAAACCCTGAGCGCGGCGTGGAGCCGCGCGATTCGAAAGTCCGAGGGGCGACCTAGCCGAGATCTTTGCGACTATTGTGACGCTTGCCGGACTTGAGGTGAGCGTGCCGTCGCGGGCCGCTTCGGGAAAGTTACAAGCCGGAAAGCTGGATTAAACCTTCGACAGAAAGGCTGGCCGAGATGGCCATGGACGACATGACGGCGGCGCTGAAGCGTGAAGACCTGGCGGGACCGGCCGGCGAGGCGCTGCTGGCCCTCAACAACGCCCACGCGCTGGAGCTCTCGTGGCTGGAGCCGGAGCGGTTGGCCAAGCTGGTGGGCGAGGCCTTCGTCGCGCGCCGCGTGGGCGTCGCCGACGCCCTGCTGCTGGCCTTTGATCAGGACGCTGACTACGACAGCGTCAACTTCCTGTGGTTCCGCGAGCGCTTTGACCGGTTCGTCTATGTCGACCGGGTCGTGGTGGCCGACGCCGCCCGCGGGCGGGGCCTGGCGCGGCGGCTCTACGACGACCTCTTCGCCGCCGCCCGCGCGGCTGGCCACGCGCGCATCGTCTGCGAGGTCAATTCGGACCCGCCCAATCCGGCCTCGGACGCCTTCCACGCCGCCCTGGGGTTCGTCCCGGTCGGAACGGCCCAGATCCACGGCGGCCAGAAGACGGTGACCTATCTGGAGCGGCGGCTCTAGACCGCCGTGCCGCCGACGGTCAGGCCGGTGATCTTCAGCGACGGCTGGCCGACGCCCACCGGCACGCCCTGGCCGGACTTGCCGCAGACGCCGATGCCCGGGTCGAAATCGAAGTCGTTGCCGATCATCGTCACCTTGGTCAGGGCGCTGGGGCCGTCGCCGATCAGGGTCGCGCCCTTCACGGGGGCGGTGATCTTGCCGTCCTCGACGAGGTAGGCCTCGGTGCACTGGAAGACGAACTTGCCGTTGGTGATGTCGACCTGGCCGCCGCCGAAATTGGCGCAGTAGAGACCGCGCTTCATCGAGGCGATCATCTCCTGGGGATCGTCCTTGCCGGCCAGCATGCCGGTGTTGGTCATGCGCGGCATCGGCATGTGGGCGTAGGACTGGCGGCGACCGTTGCCGGTGGCCTTCATGCCCATCAGGCGGGCGCTCATCCGGTCGTGCATGTAGCCCACGAGGATCCCGTCCTCGATCAGGATGGTGCGTTCGGTCGGCGTGCCCTCGTCGTCGACGGTCAGCGAGCCGCGGCGGCCCGCGATCGAGCCGTCGTCGAACACGGTGACGCCCGGCGCGGCGACGCGCTCGCCGATGCGGCCGGAGAAGGCGCTGATGCCCTTGCGGTTGAAGTCGCCTTCCAGCCCGTGGCCGACGGCCTCGTGCAGCAGCACGCCGTTCCAGCCGGGGCCGAGCACGACGTCCATCTCGCCGGCCGGGCAGGCGACGGCGTCCAGATTGACCAGGGCGCGGCGCAGGGATTCCTCGACCTGCTCCTGCCACTTGTCGGGGCTGATCCAGGCGGCGAAGCCGGCGCGGCCGCCGGCGCCGGAGCTGCCGGTCTCGCGGCGGCCGTCCTTCTCGACGGTGACCTGGACATTGACCCGCACCAGCGGACGCACGTCGCGGATCAGGCGGCCGTCGGCGCGCAGGATCTCGACGACCCGGCGCTCGCCGGCCATCGAGGCCATGATCTGCACGACGCGCGGGTCGCGGGCGCGGGCGAAGGCGTCGATCTCCTGCAGCAGGGCGACCTTGTCGGAGAAGTCGGGCGAGTCGACCGGATTGTCCTCGCCATAGAGCTTTTCGTTGGTGGCGCGCGGCCCTTCGGCGGCGACCCCCGCGTGGCCGCGCTTGGCCAGGCTCGCCGAATCGGCGGCGCGGCGGATGGCGGCTTCGGAAATCTCGGCGGCGTGGGCGTAGCCGGCCGTCTCGCCGGCCACCACGCGAAGACCAAAGCCTTCGCCGCTGTCGTAGGAGGCGCTCTTCAGCCGTCCGTCGTCGAACACGAAGGACTCGCTCTCGGAGCGTTCGAGGAAGAGCTCGCCGTCATCGGCGCCGGCGAGGGCCTCGCCGAGAACCTGGCGGGCGCGCTCGGGATCGACGCCGGCCGCGTCGAGCAGGGACAGGGAAGCGGCGGGGAAGGGAGCGTTCATGGTCCTACAGGTAGGCCTTCGAAGCGCATCCGTCACCCCGCCCCTTTTGTCGCGGATCAGTACTCGCGGCGGATTTCGCCCGAACCGGTGACCTCGCTGCTGACGGCCTTCGGCTCGGTGCGGAGCTCGACGTCGCCGCTGCCGGAGATGGCGATCTTGGCCTTGGCGGTGGCGAAGATCGCGCCGCCGCCGCTGCCCGAGACGTCGACCACGGCTTCCTTGGCCTTCAGGTCGCCGAGATCGACATGGCCCGAGCCGGAGTTGTCGATCGAGGCCATCTCCACGCGCCCCGCCGCCTCGACGTCGCCGCTGCCGCTGACGGTGACCCTGAAAGTCGGGTGGTCATAGCGGCGAATGTCGAGGTCGCCCGAGCCGCGCACGTCGAACTGGGTGACGTCCGGAGCGATGACCGTGATCTTCACCCGCTCGGAGTCGCTCTCGACCCGCAGGCCCATGGCGTCGATGGTCAGGCGGTCGTGATCGACGTCGTCGTTCCCTTCGAGGGTGAGACGGCCGCCATCGACGCGCAGGCGCTCGATATAGTCCTTGGGTCCGGACGCGACGATCTTGGCCTCGGGACCTTGGATGAACACCACATCGACCGGGAGGTCGATGATCAGGTCGTTCTTTCCCGTCCACGCGAATGCCCGGTCGATCATCGGCGCAGGTCGTTCGCCATACACTCGGTTGGCGCCGGTGTGGATGACCTTGCCGTTGTGCCGGACGACGATGGTTTCGTCGTAGCGGCTGAAGGGCAGCGTCCAGCCGTTTTTCATGATCTCGGGTCCGGCGATGGCCGCCACCCCGGCGAAGCAGCCGATGGCGAGCGCGAAGCTGGCCCCGGCGACGATGAGCGTGTTGCGGATCAACATAGTCCCCTCCTCTTGCGCTCAGGCTTGTTCGATGGCCGGCTTGAGCAGCCGGTAGTGAAGGCGGGCGTACCAGACGACCGCGTTGAAGACGCCGACGGTGACCAGGGTCAGCAGGGCGCCGAGGCAGGTGGCCAGGCCCATCAGGCCCAGGCCGGCCAGGAAGGCCGTGATCGGTCCGCCGGGCGGCGCCGTCAGGGGCCCCGCCGCGAAGACGAAGCCGCCCGAGACGAAGATCGCCACGACCGCGACCAGCACACCGAATAGCGCGCCCAGCACGCCCATCAGCAGCGGAAGCAGGACGATCACGTCGATCGCTCCGAGGCCAAGGAGGGCGATGACCGCCGCCATGGCGTTGGAGGGGTTCTTGCGCTCTTCCCACTGCTTGAGACCGGCCTCGGCGCGCAGTTCGCGGGCCAGACGGTCCGGATCGCCCAGGGCGGCCGCGACCTCGGCTTCGCTGCGGCCGGCGGCCACGGCGTCGGCGAAGTGGGCCTCGTGATCGGCGACGATGTCGGCGATCGTGGTGACCGGCAGGCCGGCCAGGCCTCGGCGCAGGCGGGTCATGAACTCGGCGCGGGTCATGCGGCGGCTCCCACGATGGCGTTGACGGCCTGCGAGAAGGCGACCCACTCGGTCTTCTGCTGTTCCAGGCTGCGACGGCCCTCGGCCGTCAGGCGGTAGTATTTGCGCGGCGGACCGCTCTGGCTTTCGACCAGATAGGTCTCGACCAGCCCATCCGACTGCATGCGGCGCATCAGCGGATAGATCGTCCCTTCCCCCATATCGATGTCCCTCGTGAGCCTGCTGGCGATCTCGTAGGCGTAGCTGTCGGCGTGCGAGAGCAGGGCCAGCACGCACAGCGCCAGCACGCCTTTCTTCAATTGGATTTCAATGGCTTCGGGCACGTCGTCCTCGCCTCCTTGGATGCTCCCTAGTACCGCATGGTACTGAGTATCACAAGGTACCTACTGATGAACGATACGTAATGATGCGGAAATGGCGGTGGGCGGGGCGACGGTGCTGACTTTGAGCGGGAGGAAAGGCGCGCGCGCTAAAGCCGCGCCCAGAGTGTGGTCTCTGGCGCTTGGCAACGGCTAGCGATGCGCGTATGCAGCCTCGGAACGGCCTTTTTCGGGGCGGGCTGCGTGTGACTTTGCGTCTTATTGGACGCCGTCGCTTGCACGACCGCATCGGGGGGCTGTCATAAGCAAGTCGGCGCGGCGTGACATTGATCATCGTCAAATCGCCGCCGAAACGGGCCGTGAGGGATATGAAGGCGCAATTTTCGGGGATTCGGCGGGTCTTGACGGGCGCCAGCGCGCTCGCCGCCAGTGTCGTTTTCGCGGGGCACGCCCTCGCCGAGGATCTGATGGGGCAGCCGACGCCGGGGGCGATCGATCTGCAACCCGCCGCGTCGGAGCTGAAGCACCACGCGATCTGGTTCCACAATGTGATCCTGTTGCCGATCATCACGGCCATCACCCTGCTGGTGCTGGGCCTGCTGATCTGGATCATCGTCCGCTACAACAAGA
The DNA here is from genome assembly GCF_000092285.1 of Caulobacter segnis ATCC 21756. NCBI lineage: Bacteria > Pseudomonadati > Pseudomonadota > Alphaproteobacteria > Caulobacterales > Caulobacteraceae > Caulobacter > Caulobacter segnis. The sequence continues at coordinate 302,271 of NC_014100.1, forward strand.
AGGCGAACCCGGTTCCGGCCAAGTTCAGCCACAACACCACCGTCGAGGTCATCTGGACCCTGGTGCCGGTGCTGATCCTGATGGTCATCGCCATCTTCTCGTTCCGGCTGCTGTTCCACTACAACGACATGCCCAAGCCCTACATGACCGTGAAGGCCACGGGCTATCAGTGGTACTGGGGCTACGAATATCCCGACCAGAAGATCAGCGAGATCGTGTCGCTGCCGCTCACCAAGGAGCAGGCCGACGCCAAGAAGGTCCCGTATCTGCTGGCCGCCGACAACGCGATGGTCGTGCCGGTGGGCAAGGTCGTCCGCGTGCAGGTCACCGGCGCCGACGTCATCCACGCCTTCGCCCTGCCGGCGTTCGGCCTGAAGACGGACGCGATTCCCGGCCGCCTGAACGAAACCTGGTTCAAGGCCGAGAAGACCGGCGTGTTCTACGGTCAGTGCTCGGAGCTGTGCGGCGTCGACCACGCCAACATGCCGATCGAGATCCAGGTGGTGACGCAGGCTCAGTTCGACGCCTGGGTGAAGTCGAAGACGGCGCCGCCGGCTCCGGCCGCCGCCCCGGCTGAAGCCGCTCCCGCCGCCGCGACCCCGGCCGCCGCTCCCGCTTCCGCTCCGGCCGCGGCGCCCGCCGCGCCGGCGGCTTAAGATACTCGCAGGATAAAGTCCGATGGCTCACGCCGCTGACATCGACCACCACGACGGCCACGACGCCGATCACAAGCCGCCCTTCTTCGCCCGCTGGTTCTTCTCGACGAACCACAAGGACATCGGCACGCTGTACATCCTGTTCGCCATCATGGCGGGCATCGTCGGCGGCGCCCTGTCGGGCCTGATTCGCTGGGAGCTGATGGAGCCGGGCATCCAGGTGTTCTCCGACACCGGTCTGCTGGCCCAGCTGGGCGTCTTCAAAGGCAAGCACGGCTACAACGCCGTGGTCACCGCCCACGCCCTGATCATGATCTTCTTCATGGTCATGCCCGCCATGATCGGCGGCTTCGGCAACTGGTTCGTGCCGATCATGATCGGCGCGCCGGACATGGCCTTCCCGCGGATGAACAACATCTCGTTCTGGCTGCTGGTCGCCGCCTGGATCCTGCTCTGCGTGTCGATGTTCGTCGACGGCGGCCCGGGCCACGGCTTCGGCGGCGGCTGGACGATCTATCCGCCGCTGTCGACGATCGGCCACAAGGGTCCGGCCATGGACCTGGCGATCCTGTCGCTCCACCTGGCCGGCGCTTCGTCGATCCTGGGCGCGATCAACTTCATCACCACGATCTTCAACATGCGCGCGCCGGGCATGACCCTGCACCGCATGCCGCTGTTCGCCTGGTCGGTGCTGATCACCGCCTTCCTGCTGTTGCTGTCGCTGCCCGTGCTGGCCGGCGCCATCACCATGCTGCTGACCGACCGTAACTTCGGCACCCACTTCTTCGACCCGGCCGCCGGCGGCGACCCCGTCATGTTCCAGCACCTGTTCTGGTTCTTCGGCCACCCGGAAGTGTACATCCTGATCCTGCCGGGCTTCGGCATCATCAGCCACATCGTCTCGACCTTCTCCAAGAAGCCGGTCTTCGGCTACCTGGCGATGGCCTACGCGATGGTCGCCATCGGCTTCGTCGGCTTCGTCGTGTGGGCGCACCACATGTACACCGTCGGCATGAGCATCAACCTGCGCGCCTACTTCGTGGCCGCGACGATGATCATCGCCGTCCCGACCGGCGTGAAGATCTTCAGCTGGATCGCCACGATGTGGGGCGGCTCGCTGGACTTCAAGACGCCGATGCTCTGGGCGATCGGCTTCATCTTCCTGTTCACGGTCGGCGGCGTCACCGGCGTCGTCCTGTCGAACGCCGGCATCGACTACAGCCTGCACGACACCTACTACGTGGTGGCGCACTTCCACTACGTGCTGTCACTGGGCGCGGTCTTCGCCATCTTCGCGGGCTTCTACTACTGGTTCGAGAAGATGTGGGGCGTGAAGTACAACGAGTTCCTCGGCGCGGCCCACTTCTGGGTGATGTTCGTCGGCGTGAACCTGGTGTTCTTCCCGCAGCACTTCCTGGGCCTGCAGGGCATGCCGCGTCGCTACATCGACTATCCGGAAGCCTTCGCGAAGTGGAACTACGTCTCGTCGGTGGGCTACATGATCACCGTCGTCGGCGTGGGCATCTTCATGCTGGTGCTGATCGAGGCGGCGATCCGTCGCCGCAAGGCCGAGGCCAACCCGTGGGGCGAAGGCGCCACCACGCTGGAATGGACCCTGTCCTCGCCGCCGCCGTTCCACCAGTTCAGCGAACCGCCGGTGATCAAGGCGGACGACCACCACTAAGGGGGACGTCCGGACTGGACCAAGCGGGGGCGCGGTCGGGATCCGAACAGGATCCGGGCCGCGCCCTTCGCCCATCGAGCGAGACAGACAAGCTCCGTACAGAACACCAATGAAGACCGCCGCCATGACCCCGGAAACCGCCTCGACCCCGACGGCGGACACCTCGCAAGCCGCGCGCTGGCAGGATTATTTCCAGCTGATGAAGCCGCGCGTCATGTCGCTGGTGGTGTTCACCGGTCTTACGGGGCTGCTGGCGGCTCGCGCGCCGATCCATCCGATCCTCGGCGCGGTGGCGGTGCTGTGCATCGCGATCGGGGCCGGCGCCTCGGGCGCCCTGAACATGTGGTACGACGCCGACATCGACCAGCAGATGCGCCGGACGCGCGGCCGCCCGGTTCCCGCCGGCAAGGTCAAGGGCGAGGAGGCCGCCTCGCTGGGCGTTGTCCTCAGCCTCCTGTCGGTGATGTTCCTGGGTTTCGCGATCAACTGGTTCGCGGCGGGCCTGCTGGCCTTCACCATTGTCTTCTACGCCGTCGTCTACACGATGTGGCTCAAGCGCTGGACGGCGCAGAACATCGTGATCGGCGGCCTGGCCGGCGCCCTGCCGCCCGCGATCGGGTGGGCCGCGGCCACGGGCCATGCGCCGCTGAACGCCTGGCTGATGGTCGCCATCATCTTCTTCTGGACGCCGCCGCACTTCTGGGCGCTGTCGCTGTACGTCACCACCGACTACGCCAAGGCTGGCGTGCCGATGCTGCCGGTGGTCAAAGGCGCGCGCGAGACCCGCAAGCAGATCCTGCTCTATAGCCTGGTCTTTGTCCCGATCTGCCTCGCCCCGGTCCTGACGGGCCTGGGCGGGCCGTTCTACCTGGCCGTGGCGGCCTTGGGCGGGGCGGTGTTCCTGCTCCTGGCCGCGCGGGTCTTCGCCAGCAAGGCCGGCGACGCGGCCGATCCGCGCGTGGCCGACCGGGCGCTCTACGAGGTCACCGAGGACGAGCGCGCCGCCGGGGCGAAAGCCGCCCGCAACCTGTTCGCCTTCTCGATTCTTTACCTGTTCGCCTTGTTCGCCGCCCTGCTGGGCGAGGCCGTGATGGGCGTGCGGGCGCTGGAGCTTCTGAAGTGAACAAGTCGATCGACACGAACGCGGAAAAGCAGGCCGCCAAGAAGGCGCGCGATGGTCGCAACATCGCCATCGGCCTGGGCCTGGCGGCGTTCGTCGTCCTGGTGTTCGTGGTCACCCTGGTGAGGCTGAGCGGCAATGTCCATCCGCACCCCTAAGGCGCCCCCAAAAGCCCCCAAGGGGCCGCTGACCCCTCAGGAGGCCATGGCCCGCCGCAACGGCCGCGTGGCGCTGATCTGCGCGGCGACCTTCTTCGGCATGGTCGGCGCCGCCTACGCGGCCGTGCCGCTCTACAAGCTATTCTGCCAGGTCACCGGTTTCGACGGCACGGTCCGCAAGGCCGAGGTCGCGCCGACCCGGATCCTCGACCGCAAGGTGACCATCCGCTTCGACGCCAACATCCGTGAGCTGCCCTGGAAGTTCCAGACCATGCAGGCCAGCCAGGACGTTCGCATCGGCGATACGGGTCTGGCCTTCTTCAAGGTCACCAATCCCACCGACAAGCCGATCACCGGCCGCGCCCTGTACAATGTGGTGCCGGAGTCGGCGGGCCCGTATTTCCAGAAGCTGGAGTGCTTCTGCTTCACCAGCCAGACGATCCAGCCCCACCAGACGGTGGAGTTCCCGGTCGTCTATTTCGTGGATCCCCAATTCGCGGACGATCCCGAGACCAAGGGCAAGAACGAGATCACGCTCAGCTACACATTCTTCCCGGCCGTCGATGACGGCAAAGGCAAGACGGGCCAAGTCGCGGCCGCGACAACGCCCCGCATCGTCGAACCCCTTGGCGGCGCGCCGTCGAGAGGGCTATAGGATTCAACGAGATCGCGGCGCGGGGGGACCAGCGACCGTGTTCAGAGGGATATAAGGGTTAGCAGCAACATGGCCGGCGCCGTCAAACACGACTACCACATCCTTCCGCCCAGCCCCTGGCCGTTCGTCGGCTCGATGGCGGCTACGGTCATGGCCATCGGCCTGATCGGCTGGATCAAGGGCGGCGTCCTGGGCATCGACAAGGGCAACTGGGCGATCTTCGCCGCGGGTCTGGCCGGCGTGCTCTACACGATGTTCGGCTGGTGGGCCGACGTGGCCAAGGAAGCCAAGGCCGGCGACCACACCCCGGTCGTCTCGATCGGCCTGCGCTACGGCATGATCCTGTTCATCGCTTCGGAAGTGATGTTCTTCGTGGCGTGGTTCTGGATGTTCTTCGAGATGGCGCTGTTCCACGAGCACCGCACGCTCTCGTCGATCGAGGAAGTCCGCACCGCATGGGCCACCTGGCCGCCCGCCGGCGTCGAGACCGTCTCGGCCTGGCACCTGCCGCTGGTCAACACCCTGACCCTGCTGCTGTCCGGCACGACCGTGACCTGGGCGCACCACGCCCTGCAGGTCGGCGACCGCAAGGGCGCCAAGTGGGGCCTGATCCTGACCATCCTGCTCGGCGCGCTGTTCACGACCATCCAGGTCTATGAATACGCCCATATCAACCACGAGCAGCTCTTCTACTCCGAAGCCGCCGCCAATTCGGGCCTCTATGGCTCGACCTTCTTCCTGGCCACGGGCTTCCACGGCTTCCACGTGTTCGTCGGCACGATCTTCCTGATCGTCTGCCTGATCCGCCTGATGAACGGCGCCTTCACGCCCAAGCAGCACTTCGGCTTCGAAGCAGCGGCCTGGTACTGGCACTTCGTGGACGTCGTCTGGCTGTTCCTGTTCGCCTTCATCTACGTGATCTTCGGGGCCTCGGCCCACTAAGGTCATAAGATCTCAAGGGGCCCGGAACGCCGACCAGCGTTCCGGGCCCTTTTCGTTTCGGGAGGTCCTCGTGACCAAGACCAACCCCTACGCCGCCGGCGCGCGCGGCCTCTGCCCCCACTGCGGCGAGGGTTATCTGTTCGACGGCTTCCTGAAGGTGGCCCCGACTTGCGAGGCCTGCGGTTTCGAACTGGGCAAGTACGAGACCGGCGACGGCGCGGCGACCTTCGTGATCCTGATCGCCGGGACGGTCTGCGCCTTCGGGGCGCTGTTCTCGATGTTCGCCTGGAACTGGCCGGTCTGGCTGCTGCTGGTCGTCTGGCTGCCGGCGGTGCTGGTCATCACGCTCGGCCTGATGCGACCGGCCAAGGGCCTGATGGTCGCCGCCCAAGTCGCTCAGAAGGCCTCCGAGGCGGGGCGTGGCGATGTCTGATGTCCGGCCCAAGAAGAAGGATGGCTTTCCCGTCGGCCTGACGATCGCCACGGCGGTCTCGTTCGCCATCCTTTGCGGCCTGGGCGCCTGGCAGCTCCAGCGCCTGCATTGGAAGGAGGGCGTTCTCGCCCGGATCGAGGCGCTGAAGACGGCGCCGGCCATGCCGCTGGTCCAGGTGCTGACCGAAAAGGCGCATCCCGAAGACCTGGCCTGGACCCGGGTCAGCGTCGATTGCGGCGACGTCGCTGGCGAGCCTCTCCCGCTGGTCTATGGCGTCCGCGACGGAGACGTCGTCTGGCGCGCCCAGGCCCCCTGCGCGGTGCTGGCGGGCCCCTACAACATGATCCTGGTGGACCGAGGGCTCGTCCCGGCCCTCAGCGGCCAGGTCGCGCCGCCCCCAAGATCCTTCGCGCCGCCGCGTCGGGTGGTCGGGGTGCTGACCCCCATCGGCCAATTGGGCGGCGATCGCGCCAACGTCTTCGCGCGTTTCCCCGGCCGCAAGCCCGCGCCCCTCGTGCTGATGGCCGAGGCCGAGACCCCCGCGCCCACCGGAATCACGCCCGCGCCGCTTCCGGCAGAAATTTCCAATCGGCACCTCGAATACGCCCTGACGTGGTTTGGTCTTGCCGTAACCCTGCTGTTTATCTATGCCGCCATGCTCTGGCGAAGAGTGAGACCCTGATGCGTTACGTGTCGACCCGCGGGCAGTCCGCGCCCATCGGCTTCCTGGATGCGGTGCTGGCCGGCCTGGCCCCCGACGGCGGCCTGTACGTGCCGTCCGAATGGCCGAGCTTCCGGTCGTCGGAAATCGCGGCCTTCGCCGGCAAGTCCTACGCCGAGGTCGCGACCGCCGTGGTCGGCAAGTTCGTCGGCGACGACATCCCCAAGGAAGACCTGGCCCAGATGTGCGAGGAGGCCTACGCCACCTTCGCCCACACCGCCGTCGTTCCCTTGAAGCAGCTGGGCCCCAACCGCTTCCTGCTGGAGCTGTTCCACGGCCCGACCCTGGCCTTCAAAGATGTCGCGATGCAGCTGCTGGGCCGCCTCTACGACTACGTGCTCGAGCGCCAGTCGCGGAAGATGACCATCATCTGCGCGACCTCGGGGCGACACCGGCGGCGCGGCCGTCGAAGCGTTCCGCGGCCGCAAGAACGCCCGCATCGTCGCGCTCTTCCCGGAAGGCCGGATCAGCGCCGTGCAGCGCCGGTTCATGACGACGGCGACCGACGCCAACGTCGCCTGCGTCTCGATCCTGGGCTCGTTCGACGACTGCCAGGCGATTGTCAAGCAGGCCTTCCAGGACGACCAGTTCCGCCACGGCGTCGACCTGTCGGGCGTCAACTCGATCAACTGGGCCCGGATCGCCGCCCAGAGCGTCTACTACTTCACCGCCGCCGTCGCTCTCGGCGCGCCCGCGCGCGAAGTGGCGTTCGTGGTGCCCACGGGGAATTTCGGCGACGCCTACGCGGCCTATGTCGCCAAGAAGCTGGGCCTGCCGATCCACTCGATCACGGCGGCGACCAACTCCAACGACATCCTGGCCCGCGCCTTCGAGACGGGCCGCTACGCGCGCGGCGCGGTGGCCGCGACCCAGAGCCCGGCCATGGACATCCAGGTCGCCAGCAATTTCGAGCGCCTCTATTTCGAAGCCGTGCGCCGCGACGCGGTCGAGACCGAGCGCGCCTTCCGCGCCTTCGCCGACACGGGCCTCCTGGACATCCCGCCGGCCGCCCACGCCTGGATGCGCGAGTTGTTCCGCGGCGCGTCGGTGAGCGAGGCCGACACCGCCAAGACCATGCTCTCGACGCTGAACGAGACCGGCGAGATCGTCGATCCGCACACCGCCGTCGGCCTGGCGGCCGCCCGCGGCGTCGACGCCAAGCCGTCGGTTCCAGTCGTGGTGCTGTCGACCGCCCATCCGGCCAAGTTCCCCGAAGCGGTCGAGGCCGCCATCGGCGTCCCGCCAGTCACGCCGCGCGCCACGCCCGACCTCTCCAAGAAGCCGGAGAAGTTCGAGCGCCTGCCCGCCGACGGTGCGGCCGTGAAGGCCTTCGTGCGCACCTTCGCGGCGACGACCTGACTTTTCTACTCTCTCGCGAAGCGGGGGAGGGGGACCGGCCCCCGGGTCGCGCTATGCGCGCCCGAGGACCGGCTCCGCTGGTGGAGGGGGCGCTTTCGGCCTATATGAACGCCCCCTCCGTCTCGCTGCGTATCCGCAGCGATCCACCTCCCCCGTTTCACGGGTGAGGAAAACAATGAGCTGAATGACCGCCACCCTCCGCACCCTGAAGAACGGCGTCCGCGTCGTCTGTGATCCGATGCCGGGCCTCGAGACCCTGGCGCTCAGCGTGGTGGCCGGCCGCGGCGCGGCCTATGAGGATCCGGGCCGGTCGGGCTGGTCGCATCTTCTCGAGCACATGGTGTTCAAGGGCGCGGGCCAGCGCTCGGCGCGCGAC